>JBDLWE010000059.1:0-20713 GCA_039804445.1 Bacteroidota bacterium
TTTAAAGTAGTAGTTCTTTCCCCCGCAGGCGCGAGCAAAAATTTAAAGTAATCCCGCTAGCGCGATGCCTGCGACTCGTGCCAAAACAGTAAGGCAACATAAATAGTATAAAAAACAAGCAAATTCTCTCGTTTTTGTCTTTTTATATAAAAGCAACGGTTGTGAAACCATTTGCTCAAACTATTAGTATTTACAAAATATAGCCGTTGTTCAGTATATAAATTTTGAACTTCTTATTCAATTTTAACAGTCATGTCAATAGCCAACACGTAATACTTATTATTGTTAAATTCAAACTCAGAAATAACATGCCAATTTAGTTTTTGGGTATGCGCTTTAAACGACGGAGCGTTGATTTTGTTAATAAAAGTGACCGCAATGGGGTATCTAACCACCATATTTTGACGCATAAACTCGACCAATCCATTAATAATTCCTTGCCCTCTAAAAGGCACATCAATACAAATTGGACCATATTGAAAACTGTTATCAACAGTAATTTCTTGTTTTTGAAAAGACCATTCTGGAAACAACCTTACCATGTACTCAAAAATTGGCCATGCCGAAAAATATTGCCAGCTTGCAGCAAAACAATATGCAACAAGGACTTCGTTTTTTTTGGCAAGAAACAAACCTTCTTGATCAATAACGTCAGTTAGTTGTTCAACCGTAAATGGTGTTGTTACAAAGCCACCTTTTTTTTGTTCAGCATCTAAATTGCTAACCAAATACTGACTTTGCAACCGCAATACTTCAGAAATATCATCAGGAGTAGCAAGCGAATACATATAATTTAGGTTCATTTTTTTTGAAGTAAAGTTAAAAATTTTTTTTGAAATTAAGTACAAATCAGGCTGCATTCACCTCGAATATTTCATAATTGAAATTTATAAGACTTTATAACAAGTTTCACATTTTGTTTTATCTTTGTTAATTATCATTGCAAAAAGACATCGATAATCAACAATAAATTATAGCACAAATTTTGTGACCGCGCTTCAAAACAAAAGCAGAAACGACAATTTTCTTGTAAAAAACTAAAAAATGCGAAACCGTATATTCATTTTTATAGCGATCACCTTCATCGTTTTTTTTTCGTTTCGCTACTGCGAATTCAAAAAACAAGACTCTTCATCGCTCACCAATGACACAAATCTTATCCAACAACAAATCCTGAACGTAGGAAAACTAATCGTTACCGAAGGTCATTTCTCCGAAGTTTTGACCTACAAAGACTCCGAAAAATACCTAGGCGGTATGGTCAGTTTTGACAAAAAAGCACTTCTAGTCGTCAATGCCGAAGTCACCGTTGGTTACGATTTGCACCTCCTGAAATACGAAATCGATTCGATTGCCAAAACCGTAACCCTTGTAAACATACCACCTGAAGAAATAAAAATTTCGCCCGACATCAAATTTTATGACGTTGAACAATCAAAACTAAATCCGTTTACAGGCGACGATTACAACAAAATTTCTGTTCAAGCCAAAGTCAGTATTGCCAAAAAAATAGAAAAATCGACCCTCAAAACCAACGCCCAAAACCGACTGATTTCAGAACTTTCAAAAATGTTGATTCTCACAAATTCAATGGGCTGGACGCTGCTGCACAGAGGCAACGTCGTTAATAAAGAAACAGACATCAAACTTTAATTTTTTTTGTAGCCGCCAATCATTAGTCACAAAACAAGATTGTTCCCGTCTTTCGCTATATCTTTGAGTGGCGATTGCCCAACAAAAAAACTGTTCAGGGGCAACCGCCACTCAAAGGATGCCGCTGCAACCGGGGCTAAACGAAAATATTTGGCGTTTTATCATCATCGTTCAAAGTTACTCAAAACCAACATAATGAAAATCAGAATAATATTTTTAATCACATTTTTTTGCCTCAAATCACTTGCGCAAACAACCACAGGAAAACTATTTATAATCGGTGGTGGCAAACGCTCAAACAAGCTTGTGACTCAAATGCTCACAACCGCCAATCTTTCAAAAAAAGATTATATAACCGTGCTGCCTATGGCTTCAGAAGAGCCAGATTCTGCCTACATCTATTTCAAAAAGCAGGTCGAAAAACTCACGAACCTACCAATCATAATGTTGCATTTTACCAAAAACAACAACACCAACATAAAACTACTCGATTCATTATCACGTTCAAAACTCATCTATATTTTAGGCGGTGACCAAAACAGGTTTATGGGCGTCGTCGCCAATTCAGATATTTTCAAAAGCATTCACAAGGCGCATAAAAACGGAAGCACAATTGCTGGTACAAGCGCAGGAGCTGCCGTAATATCTGAAAAAATGATAACGGGCAATCAAAAACTAAACTCAAAATACGAAGAAACATTCGATAACATCAGGCACACCAATCTAGAAACTGCTCAAGGCCTCGGCCTGATCAAAACCGCTATTATCGATCAGCATTTCTTGATTCGTAGTCGCTACAATCGGCTGATTTCTGCCTTGGTTGACTTTCCAAACCTAACAGGCATAGGCATCGACGAAAGTACTGCAATCATCGTTTCGGACAACAAAGCCCAAGTGGTTGGCGATTCGCAAGTGCTTGTATTTAGAAAACCAAAGAAAATTCAAAAACAAAAAAATAACAAAGTGTCGGTCGAAAATTTCAATTTGAGTATTTTTGTAGAAGGACAAAGTTTTTTGATAAACACAAAATAAAAATGAAAAATATCAATTATTTCTTAACATTCTTGGCATTAAATTCTGCATTAAATTCGTTCGCCCAAACTTTAAAACCCGAACAGATTCGGTTACACAGCCTAGCAAAACAAGTCACTATAACCAGAGATAATTGGGGTATTGCCCACATTTTTGGCAAAACCGATGCCGATGCAGTTTTCGGAATGTTGTATGCCCAGTGCGAAGACGATTTTCAGCGAATTGAAATGAATTATATCGAAAAACTTGGCAGACTATCAGAAATCAAAGGCGAAAAACACGTTTATAACGATTTAGAAAACCGACTTCTTCTTAAAGAAGCTGATGCAAAAAAAGATTATAAAAATGCGCCGCTTGGCTCAAAAAACTATTGAATGCTTTCGCCGATGGCATAAATTTTTATTTGTTACAAAACCCACAAGTCAAGCCACAATTACTTACAAAATTCGAACCACACCTCCCGCTCATATGGACCGACGGCAGTATTGGCGCCATTTCAACGGCAGATCTATCAACTTCAGAACTGATATCAGTTTATGGAAATGATAAAAAAGTGGCTTATAACCATCGAGTTATCGACGAGTTTACAGGCTCAAACGGTTTTGCAATTGCGCCATCAAAATCAGTTTCGGGCAACGCGCTTTTGTATATAAACCCGCACACTACTTTTTATTTCAGACCCGAAATTCATGTACAAAGCCAAGAAGGACTCAATGCATATGGGGCTGTTACGTGGGGACAATTTTTTATATATCAGGGTTTTAACCAAAATTGTGGTTGGATGCACACCTCCTCAAACATTGATGTTGCCGATATGTATGCCGAAGAAATTACGTTTGTCAAAAAACCAACGTATAAATATGACAATAAGAATTTGCCGCTTTCGCAAAATAGAATCGAAATAAAATTCCGTAAGAATGATTCGATAAAAAGTCAAATATTCAACACGTTCGAGACCAACCATGGACCGATAATGGCAAAACGAAACGGAAGATTCATTGCCTTGAAACACTACAATCGTTCAATGAAAAGTCTAATAGAAAGTTGGCAACGCACCAAATCTAAAACTTTTGAAGATTATAAATCTGCTATGAACATCAAAGCAAACACGTCAAACAACACAGTTTATGCTGACAATCAAGGCAATATTGCCTATTGGCACGGCAACTTTGTGCCAAGACGAGACCCAAAATTTGATTATGCAAAAGTACTTGACGGCACCACGTCAACTACCGATTGGAACGGCCTTCATGACATTTCGGAAACGGTGCATTTGTATAACCCAAAAAATGGTTGGCTACAAAATTGTAATTCTACACCTTTTTCGATGGCAGGTTTGGATAGTCCTAAAAAAGAAAATTATCCGAGTTATATGGCGCCCGATGGCGAGAATTATCGTGCTACAAATGCGGTGAGACTTTTGTCAGAAAACAAAAAATATACATTAGAAACTTTAATTAAGGATGGATATGATAGCAAGCTATCGATTTTTGAAGTTTTGATTCCGGCGCTAACAAAGTGTTTTGACGAAAACATTAAGCCAGAAGACAAATTATATGTCGAATTAAAAGAACCAATTGAAACTTTAAGAAATTGGAATTTTTATGGCGCAGAAAATTCTGTGGCAACCACACTAGCAAATGATTGGGCTTTTGAATTGGATAAAATTATCCAAAAAACCTATATCGATCAAGGCGAAAAAGACCAAATCGAGAACGTGAATAACTTTGCAAAATCTGCAAAACCAGAGCAACTTTTGCCACAACTGCAAAAAGTAATTCAACGATTAACCAAAGATTTTGGGATGTGGCAAGTGCCGTGGGGCGATATCAATAGATTTCAAAGATTGTCGGGCGATATAGATTTGAAATTTGATGATAGCAAACCAAGTCTTTCAAATGCGTATGGATCTGTACTTTGTGGCAGTTTGCCAGCTTTTAGAAGTAACTACCATTCAAACACCAAAAAACGATATGGTTACAATGGTAATAGTTTTGTGTGTGCCGTAGAATTTGGTAAAAAAATTCACGCCAAAACACTTTTGGCTGGAGGAAACAGTGGAAATCCCGCCTCAAAACATTTTCTTGACCAAGCCGAAAACTATAAAAACGGAATTTTTAAAGACGTACATTTTTATAAAGAAGACATTATGAAAAATGCTATAAAAACTTATCATCCTGGCGAATAATTGTTTTTGAACTTAATTTTTAGACAAACAGTTTTATCAGAAAATATGATCGACGGTCTCACAAGCGTTAGGTGTTGAGCGGAAATCCTGTTATTGCGGGGAACGAAACAATCATTTTGCGAGATTGCTTCGTTCCTCGCAATGACAGATTGGGAGCGGAACACCGACGTGCTCGCCGCGACAGCGGCCGCGCGGAACGCCTAAAAAATCAAAAAAAGAGGTTGCGAAACACAACCTCATTCCAAACAATCTAACTAAAACAAAAACTTTATAACCACTCTAATTATATATATAATCTATAATTTTTTGACCAACTTCTTTAGTTCCAAAAACTGAATTACTATTTAAATCTTTGGTAACAAATTTATTTTTCAGAACAAAATCAATCGCTTTTTCTACCAACTTAGCCTCTTCAAAAAGTTTGAAATGTTCTAAAAGCATTGCAGCACTCAATACAGCAGCAATCGGATTTGCAATATTCAAACCTTTAGCTTGCGGAAATGAGCCGTGAATAGGCTCGAACATGGCGTGTTTTGTGCCTATTGACGCCGAAGGCAAAATGCCAATCGAACCACCAATAACGCTGCCTTGGTCTGAAATGATATCGCCAAAAAGATTTTCGGTCAAAATGATGTCGAACTGTTTTGGATTCAAAATCATTTGCATAGCGCAATTATCAACAAAAAGAAAATCGAGTTGAACGTCGGGGTAATTTTCTGCGATTTTTTTGACAACTTTTCGCCAAAGTCGCGAAGTTTCTAACACATTGGCTTTATCTACAAGCGTAACTTTCTTGCGTCTGTTTTGCGCCGCTTGAAACGCTAGATGGGTGATTCTCGCTATTTCAAATTCATGATATTGGCATAAATCAGACGCTGTTTTGCCATCTGCAGATAGTTGTTTTTTACCAAAATACAGTCCGCCCGTCAACTCACGATAAATAACCATGTCTACACCCTCGACAATATGTTTTTTGAGAGGCGATTGGTCTATCAAATCATCAAATGTTTTGATAGGTCTGATGTTTGCAAAAAGATCAAGTTCTTTTCTAAGTTTCAAAAGCCCTTGCTCTGGCCTCACTTTTGCATCTGGATTATTGTCATATTTTGGGTCGCCAATTGCACCAAAAAGCACAGCATCGGACTTTTTGCATAGTGCCAATGTTTCGTCGGGCAACGGATTTCCGGTTTCGTCAATAGCAATGGCACCGACCAAACCGTCAACAAATTCAAACTCATGGCCAAGTTTATGCGCAATTATTTCTAAAACTTGAACAGCGATTTTATTTACTTCGGGACCAATGCCATCGCCAGAAAGCACAGCAATTTTTAAATCCATTTTTATTGATTTTTTAGTTCAAATGCTTCAATTTTGTTTTTAATACTTATCAAATAATCAATATCGTCATAGCCGTTTATCATACAAAGTTTTTTGTAGGCATCAATTTCAAAAGTTGTTTTCAAATCTGAATTTGCAACTTCAAAAGTTTGATTTTCTAAATCAATTATAAATCCTATTTGCTTATTTTTTTCTATTTCAGCAAAAATACTTTTTAGAAAATCAGGCTCGACTTGCAAAGGCAAAATGCCATTATTGAGGGCATTTCCTTTAAAAATATCAGCAAAATAACTTGATATCACCACTTCAAAACCATAGTCTGCCAACGCCCAAGCGGCGTGTTCACGGCTGCTGCCACAACCAAAATTGTCTCCAGCAACCAATATTTTACCAGAAAAAGCAGTATTGTTTAAAACAAACGTTGAAATCGGATTATCATTTTTGTCAAATCGCCAGTCTCTAAAAAGGTTGTTTCCAAAACCGATTTTGTTCGTTACTTTCAAGAATCGGGCAGGAATTATTTGGTCTGTATCAATATTTTCAGTCTGTATTGGAACTGCTGTTGAAACAAGTTTATTGAATTTCTTCATCTTTAAATTGTGTTTAAATCAATAATTTTTCCAGCAATAGCAACCGTCGCGGCGACAAGCGGACTTGCCAATAGCGTTCGAGATCCTGGACCTTGTCGTCCTTCAAAATTTCGGTTTGAGGTAGAGACGCAATATTCGCCAGCAGGAATTTTGTCATCATTCATCGCCAAACAAGCCGAGCAACCGGCCTGTCTAATTTCAAAGCCGGCTTGTTCAAAAATAGTTTTTAATCCTTCGTTTTCAATTTGTTTTGCTACAAGTTGCGAGCCTGGTACAATGAGTGCCGTAATGTTGTCGGCTTTCTTTTTTCCTTGAATATATTGGGCCACGACACGAAAATCTTCTATACGAGAATTGGTGCAACTGCCTATAAAAACATAGTTTATTTTTTTTTCGATCATTGGTTCATTTGCCGAAAAGCCCATATAATTTAATGATTTCCGAAAAGAATCGTCAGTATGATTCGGTATATTTTCTGATATTTTGACGCCCATTCCAGGGTTGGTGCCAAAGGTTATCATTGGCGTAATATCGGCCGCGTCGAAGTGGTATTCTTTATCAAAAACAGCATCAGCATCTGTTGGCAAAGTTTTCCAAAAGGCAATCTTGTCTTTCCACTGTTGTCCTGTCGGCGCAAATTTTCTACCCTCAATATAATCAAAAGTAGTTTGATCTGGGGCAATCAAACCACCACGGGCACCCATTTCGATACTCATGTTGCATATAGTCATTCTGCCTTCCATTGTCATTTGTTCAAAAATATTGCCTGCATATTCGCAGAAATATCCTGTGCCTGCGTTTGTTCCTGTTTTTGAGATAATGTAAAGGATGACGTCTTTTGGCGATACATTTCTATTTAAAATTCCGTTTACGGTCACTCGCAAGTTTTTTGGTTTGTCTAGTAAAAGACATTGACTTGCAAACACTTGCGCGACTTGGCTCGTGCCAATGCCGAAAGCAACTGTTCCAAAAGCGCCGTGTGTAGAGGTGTGGCTGTCGCCACAAACCATGGTCATTCCGGGTTGCGTGATGCCAAGTTCTGGTGCAATGACGTGAACGATGCCTTGATTTTCGTGACCTAAACCATAGAGTTCAATATTATTTTTTGTACAATTTTCTGTCAGTTTTTCTATTTGAAATCTCGACAAATCATCTTTGATAGGCAAGTGCTGATTGATTGTTGCTACGTTATGATCGGCCGTTGCCAAAATTTGAGATGGTCTAAAAACAGAAATATTGCGTTGTTCAAGTTCTTCAAAAGCCTGTGGACTTGTAACTTCGTGAATCAAATGATTGTCAATATAGAGTACATGTGGGCCATTTTTGATTGTATCGACAACATGATTATCCCAAATTTTATCAAAAAGTGTTTTGCGTGTATGATTAGGCATAAATTTCGATTTTTGAATTTTTGACGATACGATAAATGTCATCGTCGTTAACTACTTTTTTAGTGTCTGCAAATTTAAGGAATTCTAGATAAATGATATCTAGTTGAATTTTTGTGAGTTCAATTCCGATTTTCCTAGCCCGAAATGCGAGCGCAGCACGTCCGCTTCTGGCAGTCAAAACTATAGATGACTCGTTTACACCAACGTCTTCTGGATTTATACTTTCGTAAGTACCGCGATTTTTAAGCATACCGTCTTGATGAATACCCGAACTGTGTGCAAACGCATTTGAACCAACAATGGCTTTGTTAGGTTGCACAAAAGTGCCCATTTGTTCACAAACCAACTGGCTGGTTTCAAAAAGTTTTTGAGATTTTATGTTGGTCACAAAACCAAGCGATTTGTGTTGTTGAATAACCATTGCAATTTCTTCGAGTGCCGTGTTTCCTGCCCGTTCTCCAATTCCGTTGATTGTGCATTCTACTTGTCGTGCGCCATTTATTATGCCAGCAACGGCATTTGCGGTTGCCATACCAAGGTCGTTATGGCAGTGAGTAGAAAGAATAGCCTTTTCGATTCCGATAACATTGTTTTTCAGGTACATTATTTTTTGACCATATTCTTCAGGCAAACAAAAACCCGTTGTATCAGGTATATTAAGTACCGTCGCCCCTTGCTTTATGGCTTCGGTACAAATTTTTGCAAGAAATTCATTATCCGTTCTACCCGCATCTTCGGCATAAAACTCGACATCGTCTACAAATGTTTTTGCGTAAGCGACAGCTTCGGCTGCTCGATCAAGAATTTCGTTTTGAGTGGCATTGAATTTATGAACAATATGAAGTTCTGAGGTACCAATTCCGGTATGGATTCTGGGTTTCTGAGCAAATTTTAGAGCCTTCGCTGCAATTTCAATATCGTTTTTATTGGCACGTGTCAATGCACAAATTGTGGTGTTCTTTATAATTTTTGAAATTGCTTCTACAGCCAAAAAATCTCCAGGGCTAGACACTGGAAAGCCGGCCTCGATGACGTCAACACCCAAAAGTTCGAGCTGTCGTGCAATTATTATTTTTTGATCGGTATTGAGTTTGCAACCAGGCACCTGCTCACCGTCTCGCAGGGTAGTATCAAAAATTTGTATTGGTTTTGAAATCATTTAAAATAATATGTTACTTTTAATTTTTTTATAAAAATATGTATCTCCAATAAAAATTTATTGAATTTATATGTTATTTCTACAATGTTAAGTTATTGCAATACAGAATTAAAACATTGATTTTCAGATATTTAATTCGTAAAAAAATACGATGCCAAAACAAACAGCCGACAATTTATTTATACTCATTAAATCGTTATCACAGTCAGAAAAGCGACATTTTAAGGTGTATGCAAATCGATTGCTTGTCAATAGCGAGTCAAAATTTTTGCAACTTTTTGATTTTTTAGATAAAGCCAAAGTTTATAATGAGTTTGATATTTTAAATTCAAAAATTGTTACAAAACAGCAACTGTCTAATTTGAAAGCGCATTTATACAAACAAATTTTGGTTAGCTTGAGAATGAATCCTGAGAATCAAAACACAAGAATAAACATCCGTGAACAGCTCGATTTCGCTACGATTTTGTATCACAAAGGGCTTTATAAGCAGAGTTTGTCGATACTTGATAAGGCAAAACAAATTGCAATTGACTATGAAGAAAAAAACATTGCTTATGAAATTGTCGAGTTAGAAAAAGTTATTGAATCTCAATATATCACAAGAAGTGAGGTGGGTCGCGCCACGATTTTGGCACAAGAATCAAAAGAATTGAGCAAAAACAACGTTTTGGCGAGCAAACTTTCGAATATTTCGCTGCAGTTATATGCTTATATGCTAAAAAACGGTTATGCGAAAAACGAAATAGAACGAGAAAGAATCAGTTCATATTTCAACAACAATTTGCCTTTGTTGGAATTTAAAAAACTTGGTTTTCGCGAAAAATTATGGTTCTATAAAGCCAATTTATGGTACAATTTTTTGATTCAAGATTTTGTGGCTTGTTACAAATTTTCGAAAAAATGGGTCGATTTATTTTACGCAAATCCAAAAATGATTTTTCTGAATCCAGTGTGGTTTATTAAAGGGAACAGCTATTTTCTTGAATGTTTGTATTTTGTGAAACATCAGCGGCAATTTGAAACTTATTTTGAAAAAATTAATCAAATTACAAATCATTCGAATTTTCCTAAAAATGATAATCTTGCCTCCTTACAATTTTTATGTAATGCGAATGCGAAAATTAATTTTTGTTTTCTGACAGGAAATTTTGATGACGGTATTTCTCTAATAAACAATATTTTAATTAATATCAATCTAAACGAAAACAGAATCGATCAGCATCATGTGATGGTTTTGTATTACAAAATTGGTTGTCTTTATTTTGGCATCGATGACTACAAAAATTGTATTTTTTATCTTAAAAAAATTATCGAAAACACCAAGCTGTCAATGCGCGAAGATTTGATGTGCTTTGCGAGGGTTTTATGCTTGATTGCACATTATGATGCGGGTCTTGACAACGATCTAGACAATCAAGCGAAATCGACTTTTTCTTTTTTATTAAAAATGAATGAATTGCACGAAGTTCAACGCGAAATGCTGCTATTTTTACGAAATATAGAAAATTTTTATCCGTTAGAATTGAAATCAGAATTCAAAAAATTGCATTCACAATTGATTGAACTAGAGAAAAGACCATTTGAAAATAGGGCTTTTTTATACCTTGACGTCATTTCATGGCTTGAATCAAAAATTGAAAACAGACCTATTGGCGATATTATTCGTGAGAAATTTAGAAAAAATTTGAGATGAAATTAAACTTTAAAAATCAAATTTTTTCGGTAAAAAATCCAAAGAATAAATGTCCAAATCACAATATAAACCAACGAACCTGATAAGGAGGCATTAAACGGACTTTCAAAAAAAACGGCAATAAAGTTTTTATATAAATATGATTGTAGATTTGTTTTTTCGGATAAATCAGTAGGATTGTCAAATTTAATCAAACTCAATACTCGCGGTATAATTCCCGAGAAGAAGAAGACAATCATTGGGTTTACGCCCCAGATCAAAAAAGGTTTTGACCATGTTTGTGTTTTTTTGATATCGATAATAAAATACAAAATACCAATTGACAAACTACCAAGTCCTGCCGTAAATAAGACGTACGAACTGCTCCAAAGTGCTTTGTTTATCGGAAAAAAGAAGTCACACACAAGACCCAGGCCAACCATTGCTGCTCCAAGAATAATGAGATTTTTAACAATAGAAATTTGACTTTGGGATCTGGCAATAATTTGCCCTAAAATAGCGCCAATCATGCCGTTTGCTATGGCGGGCAAAGTGCTCAAACTGCCTTCGGGGTCCCACGTTTTGGTGGGTGCATAATTGTGAGTACCGAATAAAATATTGTCTAACCAAGCCGACAGATTAGTACCTTTGTTTACATTTGCCTCGCCAACCCCGGGAACGTCTACAAAATTCATGAGCAGATAATAACCAACTAAAAGCGAAGCAATAACAAATATTTGGTTATTGAAAGATAAGGTCAAATAAAGTAAAGCTGTAGCAAAATATACAATTGCTATTCGTTGTAAAACACCAGGAATGCGAACTTCAGCAAAAGTTTCAGTACATAATGCCAAAATCATCATTGCAGAAAATAGCGTAAAAACAATATTTCTTTTTAAGGTCGTCGAAAAGCTTCCTAATAAAGCATAACAAACCAAAACAGTTATCGACATTCGTATCGCAATGAGTGAGAAACCTTCGAGCTCGCCAAAATTTATTTTTCCGAAAAAAAACAAAAACCACCCCAAACAAAAAATTCTTAACGAACGTACCAATATCTTTTCAAAAACCTTAAAATCTAGTTTTTGGACGGGCATTGCCAGTGGTACAGCCACGCCAAGAATTAAAATAAAAAACGGAAAAACCAAATCGGCAAGCGTGCAACCATTCCACTCAGCGTGATCGAGTGGTTTATAAATGCTGCCCCAACTGCCGGGATTGTTGACAACGGTCATTAGCAAAATTGTAAAACCACGAAACACGTCGAGCGACAGTAACCTTTGTTTTTCCATGTTGTTATAAAACTGAAAAACAAAAGTAGCAAAATTTACTAATGCAAAACATTTGTTCATAAAAACAAAAAATGTTTGCTATAAAGCAAACATTTTTTAATTTAGAATATAAAGAAAATACTAATTAAAATCAAACCGAACGCCGAGTGACATATTGTTTTGTTTGACCAAATTGCTAGTAAACAGTGGGTTCAAATCATACTTTAAATAGATACTAGTTTCTCTGTAGCCAATATAGGTACTCAATCCGTAGACAAAATTTGTGGTATTAAAATTGCCATCTATAACCGATTCGGCATTGTAATTATTGATATCTGATTCGAGGTATTGTTTAGATTTTAAATTTATTCCCGCATAACCGCCTAAACCTAGACGAACGCTTTTATGTGATTTGAAATACGCTTTTCCGCTATGTGATTTTTCTGGCGACAAATCGAATTCGAGATGAACTGGTAGCACTAAATACACGTTCTTAAACCTAGAATCGGATAATTCGGTGTTATTTTGAACCAGACGCGTGGTACTGCCAACGACTTCAAAAACTCGATTGTTGGTTGGTCGTAGGTTGTTGTACATGACTGATAATCCGTATTTTAAATGTAATAGATTTTTGTTTTTTAGTAATCTATAATTGCTAGTAAATCCTAATTCATAGAAATGTGATCCCCAATATCTAAAATTAGAATTATTGGTGTTGCCGTTTGTAACAACATTGTTTAGACCTGCCGCAAAAACAAATTGAGACGTCGAGCGACTTTCACCTTTAAATTTTTTCAGAGAGTCATTTTTTGGTATGTTTATTTCTATCGAAATAAAATCGTTTCGATTTTTAATTTTTCCATTTACTTTGTCCTGCACCAGTTGATGTAATTTGGCTTGTTCGATTGCGATTCGTTTTTCTATATTAGTTGCGGTGGTTGTTGCAAGTTCAAGTTTTTGTTTGTCGGCAGCCTCCTTTGTAATTTGGTTTTTTTCGAGCGCTACGTTTACTTCTTCAACATTTGATTTTAGTAACGCTTTTTCTTCGCGGGTAATGTTTTCGATAGATTCGCCAATGGATTTGGCTTGTTGTTCAAAGCTTTTTTGCGACATCATTTTACTCGCAATAAGGCACAGTAAAACTACTAAGTAAATTGTAAAATTTCTCATGATTAAAAATATTTAAGATTGATGATTGCCCATCTCTGAACCTTTCAGAAGGAAAGGGAGCCAAGGCTTGGGCGTTTATTGGCTTTTTTTGTTTTATTATTTTAAGTTGTTACGCTCGGAAATGGCGACATAAGTTTTATTAATTTTCTTTAGGGCGCGTTCTCTAAAACTTAGTTCAAGTTCGTTATCTACTTCTGTTAACAACGATTTTGCGTTGGTTTTAATTGGTTGATTTTGCAATGCAATTTCTGTTTTTTTGTCGGTTATTTTACTTTCTATTTCTGCCAAAAGTACTGCAGGATTAATGTATTTTGGCGCAACAGTTTTGTTTTGGGTTGTGGCTGGTACAATTTTATTTTCGACTACCACAATTTGAGATTTAACATCAACAATGACTTCTTCATGGGATTTACTATCTTGCTCAATAACTGCGGGCAATTTAGACGTAGTTTGGATTTTAGTTTTAATAATCTTACTAGGCATAATGCTATTTAGTACCACATAATCTATCGATTTCTTATTTATCAAATTTGTATCTTTATCCAATACTTCATTGGTTTTATTGGTTTTAGTATTCACAACCGAATTGTGGATAGCATTATCCACCAGTGGTTCTGATTGCAAAAATAGTACGGTCGCAATTCCAAAAAACCCCATGATGCTTGCCGCAACTGGCCACCAAACTACTTTTTTATTTGACTTATTTTCGGCAATGGTTAGCATTGTATCCAATCTATCCCATGCTGCAGTCGATGGTTCTATTATTCGATTACGAAGTTCGGATTGTATTTGATTTTCTAATTTAGTTGGTTCCATTGTCAGAAAAATTTCTTTTGTTGATTTGCTTTTTTAAAAAACTTCGAGCATGTGAGAGTTGTGATTTTGATGTTCCTTCGGATATATTTAGCATTTTGGCAATTTCTTGGTGTTTAAATCCCTCAATTGCATAAAGGTTAAAAATCATTTTGTAGCCGTCTGGCAAATTGTCGATTAGATGTTGAATTTCGTTAACTTCAAAAATGGTTTCGATTGGATTTTCTGTTGATTCTACAAAAAATTCGTCTTCGAGATATGTTGTTTTCTTTTGAAGCCTGAGCCATGATATACATTCGTTTACCATAATCCTACGAATCCAGCCCTCAAAACTGCCGTTGTGTTCAAATTTTTCGAGGTTTGTAAACACTTTCATAAAGGCAGTTATCATTAGATCTTCGGCTTGTGGCACGTCTTTTGTGTATTGCCTGCAAACGCCTAACATCTTGGGCGCAAACTTGTTGTAAAGCTGCTGCTGTGCCGACCTGTTTTTGGTTATTGCCTGCGCAATAAGATATTGTTCGGTTTGGCGAAGGTTGATGACTTTCATGCTTGGTGCATTGGTTGATTGTTGGTTTTTTAATTGATGATTGAGGTAATTTTTTGCTCGTAGATATTCGTAGATTTTATTTGATTGTTGGTTTTTTAATTGATGATTTTTTTGATTGATGAATTAACCATCCATTTTTACAAACTATTTTATCGACTTCTACTTCATTGGCATTAATTATGAAATTGATAATGCGATTGATATTAAAACTACCATTAAAATTTGTTTATATAAAGGAAGACGACGTTTTTTTCAAGAAGGTTGCATCAATAAACAATTTTTTTTGAAAATAAATTTAAAAAATAAATAACTTGCTGCTAATGAGGTGTTTATTTAAAATAATATTTCTACCTTTTAAAACCGTTTATCTAAAAAAATATTTTTTGACCACCACGAGCCGCGTTAGGGATGGCAGCGGTACCCCACAGCCCGAGGAACGAGGTGCGAGGAGTTTAGCGAACAGCCCGACTACTTTTTGAAAACTGCCTCGACGATTGCCTGCGTTGGCAGTTTTCAAAAAGTGGTAACGCCCATGCTAGCCAAAAAGTACCAGGATAAGAAATTAATTGCCTTGAAAATTATTTTTTCCGTTCAATGACGTAGTTTACCATCTGCACCAGCGATGTTTTGTATTCTGAAACGGGGTAATTTGCAAGTAATAATACTGCTTTTTGTTGAAAATCGACCATTTTGGCTTCGGCATAAACAAGTCCGTTATGTGATTTGACAAAATTAATCACTGCGCGAACACGCTTTTTGTCTTTATTGTGGTTTTTAATGGAGTTGATAAGCCACGATTTTTCTTGTGCAGTGCAGTTATTCAAAACATGAATTAGCGGCAAGGTCATTTTTTGCTCTTTAATATCGATGCCCGTTGGTTTACCAATGGCCTCGTCTGAATAGTCAAATAGGTCGTCTTTGATTTGAAATGCCATGCCGATGAGTTCGCCAAATAAGCGGATATTTTCCACTTCGGCCTCATCATCAATCATTGACCTGGCGCCAAGTGCACAGCATGCGGCAATTAGAGTGGCGGTTTTTTGACGAATAATTTCATAGTAAATGTCTTCAGTAATGTCAAGGCGGCGGGCTTTTTGAATTTGTAGCAATTCGCCTTCAGACATTTCGCGTACGGCTACCGAAATGATTTTAAGCAAGTCAAAATCGTTGTTGTCTATGGAGAGTAGGAGACCTTTCGAGAGCAAATAGTCGCCCACAAGAACCGCTATTTTGTTTTTCCAGAGTGCGTTTATCGAGAAAAAACCCCGTCGTTTGTTAGAATCGTCAACCACGTCGTCATGCACAAGTGTGGCGGTATGAATAAGTTCGATAACAGATGCGCCGCGATAAGTTCGTTCGTTTACAGAGCCGCCTGATACCATTTTGGCTATTAGAAACACGAACATTGGCCGCATTTGTTTACCTTTTCGATTGACTATATAATAAGTTATACGATTGAGCAATGCAACTTTTGACAACATTGCCTGGTGAAACTTTTTTTCAAAAAGTTCCATTTCTGGTTTAATAGGTTGTTTTATTTGCTCGATCATGCTCATTGATGCAAAGATAGGAGAAAGATGTGAAGTTGGTCGTTTCTACAATATAAAAACTCGTAGGTATTTCATATCGCTTCATGTCTAACTTGAATTTTCGCCCAGCTATATAAAAAAAAGCCGTTCATTTTACTGAACGGCTTCTAAAATAATTATTAATTTTCTATTGATAGAAAATAGCTGGCCAGTTAGCACCGCCTCCGCGAGTCAAAACTGTACGACCACGATCATTATAAGTGTTTTTCCAATCAATTGTGAGGGTGGTTGCTGTTGCAGATACCATTGTATAGGTATAAGAATCACCAAATGTATCAACACCGCTAGCTACAATACTTTTGCAAAACCAAGTCATTCTTGCACCAGCAGAAGTGGCTAATGGGTCACCCCAACACGGACCAGATGTCATGCCAAATGACATATCTGTAGTAGTGTAAGCACCTGGCGTTGCTGTATTTCCCCATGTTACAGAGCCTGTTAAAGTACCACCACAAGGTACACCTGCAGCCGACGGACCTTTTGCCATCATTGTTGAAACATAAGTATGTGTACCTGCCAAGCTTTCAGAAATTGGACAAACAACATTTGCGTTGTATACAAACGGCGAACTGTAATATGCACCGCCGATTACCGCTGCAGAACCATTTGTGTTTGAAAATACACGACCATCGTTCATAACGCTTGCTAATCTTATAACAAATTGATCACCGCCCGTATACTGAGCATCGGTCAGATTCAATTTGGTTTTAAGCTCATCGATACTAACACTTACATTAGCATATTTGATACCTCTTGCTCCTGCCGTAAAAGCTGAGTTTGGTACATTTTTAACCAAAATCTCTGGTCGTGGATTTGTACCATTTGCTAATGAATTGTCTTTAAAAGAAGCGTAAATGTCAATACGATTAGTATCGTCACCATTGTTAATATCTTGTACTTCTACGTTTGTTATAAACGCCGCAACAGGACTGCCAAGCGTAATTGTTGGACTAACAATTGGCGCAATTGTTCGTAAAGTGCCACCACCAACTTTTACATTGTCTGTAACGCCATATATAACGTTATCTGGTTTTCCGCACGAAAAGATTGTTGCGGCTAGCAGAAGACCGCCAAATATTTTATTAATGTTTTTCATAATAATATTAATTAGGTATTAAGAATCCAGTTGCTGGGTTTGTATCCCAAAATACGCGTTGCTGTACATTTGCTTTCTGCGGAATGCTCGCATTTGAACCAGTTTCTGATGCTGGGTAATAGAAAGAACGAATAAAACCACTTGGGTTAGGTTCTACATTAGGTTGCAGATCATTTGGAAAACCAGTTCTTCTATATGCATTATAAGCATCAATTCCTTGACCAAATAAAGTTATAAAAAACTCACGTACAACTACATTTAGTTTAAGATCTGCAGGTGCTGCGTCATAAGCTGTTGCAACATCTGCTAAATAAAGCGCATCAATTGATGCTGGCGGTACAAACGTTAAGTTCGCTGTAGCATCTCTTGATACAAAAGCTCTAACTTTTGCAATCGATTTTTGTATACCTGCAAGCATTAATGTTCGTGCATTGCCCGTTCCACCCGGCAAAAGTGCTGCTTCTGCTCTCCAAAAATCGACAGTAGAAGCCAATAATATTGGAGTGATGCCTGCACCCCTTGCACCAACCGTCACACTAGCAATACCCTGGAAATTATTTCCATCGAATCGACCACCTGCTGGATATACACCTGATGCAGTTCTTAATTGCGTATCGGGCGGAGTACCCTCGTTATTACCGTGGTCACGACCCCAGTAGCCGTTATCGTTTGTTATTCTACAAAAAGTCGCTCCAAAAGCAGTTAAGTGAGCTGGCGTAGCTTCTACAGAACATCGTAGATTTTGTTCGCTGACAGGAACACTGTTTGTTTGTCTGTAAAAATAATACCTTATTCTTGGATCAATTACAGATTTTTTATTTTTCATAACGTCCATTAACCAATTTGATTGGTAACCATCTCGTACACCAGCTGGGTTATAATTACGGTCATATTCTGGATGACGTGAGTCAGGGTTTGCATTTGAAGTACTCCAATTAAAATCAAAATCTTCACCCGAACCAGTTCCGATATAATTGCCCGTTGCCACAATTGCATTGAATTTAGGCATAGCAGTAGCATCAACGAGTCTTGTTTGGATATACGCCTTCATTTTTAATGTATTGGCTAGCTTGATCCATTTAGTCCAAGAACCACCATAATAAAAATCAGCTGGACTGCCAATTGACGCTCCAGAAAAATTGATAATAGCTTGGTCTAGTAGCGTTATAGCAGCAGCATATATAGATGCCCCAGAATCTGCTTTTGGTTTTAAGTTAGCGTCAACAAATGCTTCAGTGTACGGAACGTCACCAAAGAAATCTACCAAATTCATCATTGTGTAAGCTTCAATTACCTGCCCAATAGCTAAGTGCCTTTTCAGCCCCTTTGCTTGTGCAATTGGATTCATTACTCTAATGTTTTTGATAACATCTGCATATGAACGCTGCCATCTACGGTCAAAAGCAGCTGCTCTATACGCTGTATTATAATTTCTGCCAAACATTGCCTTTAAACGTGTTACCTCTGCCGCAGCAGTACCAAAGTCCTGAACCATCTGGCCAAAATTGGTCTGTGCACGGTTTAAAAGTAAACCTGGGTCAGCGTTAGTTAACGCGAGTGCATTTGGATCGACAGTTTTATTTAGCTCAGTCGTTTCGCACGAGTAGTACGAAAATGATATTATTGCCACACCGAACAATAAACCTATTTTTTTTAATAATTTACTCATAATATTTAATTTTATTTAATTAAAAAGTCGCTTTTAAACTAAAGCCATATCTCTTTCCACTTGGTCCGTTAAGAAAGTCAAAACCACGTCCATTTCCAACACCAGTTCCAATTACGTTTGGATCAAAGTTTACACCTTTTGGAGTATTGAATGCATTATAGTACAAGTTATAACCTGAGAAACTAAAATTTAAACTTCCAAATGGCGTTTTTTCTATCCATGCTTTTGGTATTGAGTACCCTAAAGAAACCTCATTCAATCTAACTACTGAAGCATCGTATACTACTAATTCATCTGCATTTGTAAAAATGTTATCAAAATAATAGTTAGAATTATTAATTTGCACATTATTAGGTTGCCCATTTGCAAGTACACCTGGCAAAGTAAACGTCTGTAACCTGTCTAACGTGTCTGTTGTTAAACCACGACCAATTAATGCAGCAATAGTTTGTGAGTAAATATCGCCACCGCTTACTAAACTCACCATTGCAGACAATGTAAAGTTTCTATAAGAAAAGCTGTTTGTGGTATTTAATGTAAAGTCAGGATTTGGATTACCAATGATAAATTGCCCTTGCTCTTCTTCATAAGCACCAGTGCTGCTGTTTACTACTAGATTATTGTTTGCATCACGCAAAACACGCGTTCCAACCATAACTCCTAATTGCTCCCCTTTGATGGCTTGGTTTCCTAAATCTGTAAATCCGGCGATTGTAATTCTTTCTAATTGACCTAAATCTTCAACAATCATTTCACTTTTGAAGAAGTTTGAATTTATTTCCCAATTGAAACCAGTACCTTCGTGCTTGATCGCCTGAATGCCCAAATCTACTTCTACACCATATCCTTCAAGTTTACCAATGTTTGTAAACGTTGTTAAATATCCTGTTGCATTAGATATCGGTGTTTCTGTAATTAAGTCGGTAGTAGTTCTTTTGAAATATGATGCATCTAAAGATACTCTTCTGTTAAAGAATTTTGAGTCAAAACCAAATTCAATTTCTTGCAATAATTCTGGACGTAAAGCAGGGTTTCCTAGTCTCTCTGCTGCTTGCTGCGTACCAGTGACAACACCGTTAATGTCAGAAAAATTTCTAGCCGTTGCATCAAGTGTATTTGCTACTGGATAACTATCTGCAAAACCAGCAGAGGTACCAATACCTGCTCTTAGTTTCAAATAGTTTAAACCTTTGTCGCTCATTAAACCGTCAAACGCTTTTGTTGGAATAAATGAGAAACTTGCAGAAGGATAAGTCGCTTGGTTTTCAAATGAATTTGAAACCCAGTCCTTTCTTGCAGACAAAGTAACATAAGCAAAACGGTCGTAGTCAAAATCTGCCTGCGCATAAACACCAACTATGTTACGCTCTTGTGTATATTGTCTTGGAGTCTGCGTAGCAAAATTGAAATGTCTAAAAACATTAAAAATCTGTTGTCCTTGGCTTCGAACACCTTGTCTGTCATAATTTTCTAATCGTGACGTCGCACCAGTATTAAAGTTGAAACCAATTTTGTCTGAAAGCGCATAC
>JBDLWE010000060.1:0-11702 GCA_039804445.1 Bacteroidota bacterium
TTCGAGTCATAATCTTGGAGAAAATGAGTTTTCGTCAAGAGCCAAAGATTGGATTGTGGTTTATTCAAAATTATTTAGCACAAAAAAAGAGGCATTGATTGAAGAGAAACGCATCAAAAAATTGAATCGCATCTCAATATTAAGACTAATTTCTGGTTAGCTTACCGCCCTGTCATCTCGTTGCAAGCAACGAGACGGATTCGACACCGTCCAGACCGCATAAGTTATAAAGCATCTTGGAAACGGGGTGCTTTTTTTATTTTATAATAATGCGTTGTATTGAGTGCTTTACGAAAAGAAGTTCCGTTGTTAATAGTTAACATAAAATCACAAACCTTTAGAAAATAATAAACCGCAAAAAAGACGATTATAACATTTTTTAAAATATGATTCTTGTGATTTTATATGGAATAAAAACGTAAATTTTATGGTTTATTAGAGATCAAAAACAGACCGCGAGCCGGATAACAAAACACATAAAAGTCACAAATCAGCACGTACTAAAAAGATTTACCTCGAGCAATTATCTGTGTTTAGACCTTCCTTAACGTAATCACACTTATTTCTGGCCAAATACCCACACGCCCAGGATAGGCATGAAACCCAAAACCACGATTAACATACAAATGCCTGCCAAGATGCTGATACAGTCCTGCCCATTGCTTGTACACAAACTGCACGGGGCTCCACTTGATCCAACCTGGAATTTCGATACCAAACTGCATACCGTGCGTGTGACCCGAGAGCGTGAGCTGAAAATGCTGCGCGCTCTCCCGAACCTGATACTCCCAATGACTTGGATCATGAGACATCAAAATCTTGAAATCTTTGGCGGTCAGGCCTTGTGCAGCCAACGCCAAATCTCCAGCTTTTTTGAATTGTTTGCCCCAGTTTTCGACACCCACAATCGCAATTTTGTCTGTCTCACGCTGCACAAAAACATATTGATTTAAGAGTAGTTTGCAACCTATGTCGCCATATAATTTCTTGATGTCTTCGAAATTTTTAGTCTTAGCGTCTTGTGAATCCCAATCAAGATATTCGCCATAGTCATGGTTGCCTAACACCGCAAACTTGCCCAACGGATACGATTTTATTCTGTTAAAAGTATCGAGCCAAGGGTGCATTTCAGTAGCAAAAGTATTTACGATATCGCCAGTAAACAAAAACAAATCTGCTTCTTGTTGGTTAATCAAATCAATGGCGTAGTCAATTTTTTCAGGATTATCAAAACTACCACTGTGTACGTCAGATATTTGCAAAATTCGAAGTCCATCAAATGCCGCGGGCAAATCTGCAAACGGAATTTCGGTTTTGATTACCTTATAATTATACTTGCCTTTAAAAATTCCATAAACCAGCGACGCTAATGGAATTGTTGCTAGTCCCAATGCAACACGACTCACAAAACGCCGTCGCTCAGGCAAAAAAGTATCTCGATCAGAATAGTCTACAAAAAAATTGACACCACCCATGACCATTCTATATAAATCTTCGCCAAAAAGCACAAAACCAATCAACATTTTCGGCACAAATACAATCAAAAACAAACCCATCGTCAGCATCGAGTCGTGGGTCTGCCCTACTTTGCGATCAAATTTAGAAAAATGATAAACAATATATACAAATAAAATTGCACTAATGCCAATATAAACCCATAGCAGCGCCTTGTTTTTGACCAGCGTTTTAATGGCTTGAAAAGCATATAATTCTATAAAAATAAGTACAATACAAATAAAAATCACTCGAAAAAGCATTTGTTAAAATTTATGGTAAAGAAACGAGTTTTTGAATAAAATATTAATAGTTTAAAAAATTATTAACATAAATTCAGTAGACAAAATTTTGCGGCAAAATATACAACCCAATAACACATATTAAAAATAAACCAGCAAGCGCACCAGCAATTTAATTTTGTCATATTTCATCTCTTGACTTTGCGCATGCCGACTTTCAGTCAGTTAAGGGGTTTTTTATTTATTTTCACGCAGATTTACGTCAAAGAATAGGGGCAAAATCTGCGTGCTGATTTTGTATTGTTATTCTTTACGTAATGGCAATTTGCGCACATCCGCTATATCGAGCTCTTGTTTCAATCTTTTTTTTGGGTTGCTATAAAGAATGTCATTGTAGAGAAGGTAATCTAAAAAATTGACCTATCCGCCCAAGGCTAATTTCTGAGAGTACCCGTTCGCCACGGCGAATTCTCTACTAGTATATTATTCTTCAACAAGTGTGTATCTAGTAGACGATGAAAAAAGTATTTGAAGACGTTCTTTAAATTTATTAAAAAAAAAACCTGACCAAAATCAGGATTTTAAAAATATTTATGCCATAATTTTTACAATTCTAAAGATTTAACAGCATTGCCGCCCATCAATAATTCTAACGGGTTTTCTAAAGCTTCTTTTACAGCAACCAAGAACCCTACAGACTCTCGACCATCAATTATTCTGTGGTCATAAGACAAGGCAACATACATCATCGGGTGAATTTCGACTTTGCCATTTACGGCAATTGGCCGCTCGATAATGTTGTGCATGCCCAATATACCTGACTGCGGCGGATTGATAATTGGCGTCGAAAGCATACTCCCAAAAACACCACCGTTGGTTATTGTAAATGTTCCGCCTGTCATATCGTCTACGGTTATTTGACCGTCGCGTGCGCGAATTGCCAATCTTTTGATTTCGGCTTCTACGCCCCTGAACGTCAATAACTCTGCATTTCGCACCACAGGAACCATCAATCCTTTTGGGCCAGAAACGGCTATCGAAATATCGGCAAAATCATAGGCAACTTTATGGTCACCGTCCATCATTGAGTTTACGTCAGGAAACAACTGCAAAGCACGAGTTACCGCTTTTGTAAAAAACGACATATAACCCAGTCCTACCCCATTATGTTTGGCCTTAAAAGCGTCTTTATATTGGTTGCGAATATTGTTTATCGGTGTCATGTTTACCTCGTTGAAGGTCGTCAACATGGCGGTTTCATTTTTGGCAGCAACCAATCTTTCGGCTACTTTTCTGCGAAGCATCGATAATTTTGTTCGTTCTGAACCACGGCTTCCGCCTGTTGGTGTTCCCATTGATGGCACTGCATTTACGGCATCATCTTTGGTTATTCTGCCTTTAACTCCTGTTCCTGTCACAGCTGCTTCGGCAATGTTTTTTTCGTCAAGAATCTTTTTGGCAGCTGGACTTGGTGTTTGCGCCGCATACGATTTTTCCAGAACTGGTGCGGGTTTTGCAGCTTCGACCTTAACCTCTAATTTTGCAGCTTCTGCAGCTGGTTTTGCCTCCAAAGCTGGTGCACTACCAGATGGTTTTGCAGCAGCAGTATCAATGTGGCAAACAACTGCACCTACGGCAATTGCGTCGCCCTCTTCGGCTTTTAGGGTTATGATTCCGCTGGCTTCGGCAGGAAGTTCTAGTGTTGCTTTGTCAGAATCTACTTCTGCAATTGCTTGGTCCTTTTCGACATAGTCGCCGTCTTTTACAAGCCATGTTGCTATTTCTACTTCTTTTATCGATTCGCCTGGCGACGGCACTTTCATTTCTAGAATCATTGTATTTTCATTTTAAATGATGAGTTTATTTTTTAGGTTTATGGTTTTATTCTAACGATTTTGTCATCTTTCATGACCACTAACTCGCTATTCATTTTCTTTTTGAATTCAATTAATTTTTCATGAACCTTATCCATGGCATCAATTATTTTCTGCGCATTTTCAGATCTTTTATATTCTTTAATTAACATAATGAAATAATTTATCAAATTTAGCATGATTTAAAATCTTTAAATCTAAGTTCAAATTTTTTTCTGCAATTAATTCTTGGCTTTCATAAGAATTATCAAAAATAAGTGTTTCATCGACTATTGGAAGATATATTTCAAATAAATTCTGAATTCCTCTAGTGTATCTTCGTCTAATCACTTCCTTTTCAATGTTATGACCACCTTCTTTTACTCTAGTTTTAACTCTTTCTATTGCTAAATCTACATTTTGTAACCAAAAAAACAACAATGTAACTTTATAATTTTTGCTTTGTGCTTCAATAATTTTTGATTTATAACTTTTGGTTGCTAAAGTTGTTTCAAAAGCAAAGTTTTCATTACTATCTAAAAGTTCATTTATACGTTTAAGCATAATTCTACCAGATTCAAATGCAACTCTTTCTGGTTGAAAAGGCGATAATCCTTTTGCTATCTCGTCGGCATTTACAAATTCTTTACAGTCTAAAATTTCAGGTAAAATCGTAAAAGAAGCTGTAGTTTTTCCTGCTCCATTACAACCTGCAATTATGTAAAGATTTTTATTCACTTTTATCTAAACAAATTCTTATCAAAAACCATTCTTATCGCATCTGCGTGACGTCTTTTTGCCCGAGTATAACTTCCTGCGGCTGGTGCTGCGTATGCTTTTAGCGATGCTAATCTCCATTTAATGAAATCAAAATTCATGAGCATATAACTGTAAGCTCCCATGTTTTTTGGTTCTTCTTGTGCCCACACATAGTCATCGGCGTTTGGATATTTGGCAATAATTTCTTTGATTTGAGCAATTGGCAACGGAAACAACTGCTCTATTCTGACCACGGCCACGTCGTTTCTTTTGAGAATTTCGCGTTCGGCGGTGATGTCATAATAGAATTTTCCGGTACAGAAAACTAATGTTTTTACATCTGATTTCTTTACTGAATTATCATCAATCGTTTCTTGAAACTCGCCGTTTGCCAGTTCGTTTTGCGTACTCACACAACGTGTGTCACGCAACAAACTTTTTGGTGTGAAAACCACCAAAGGTTTGCGATACTTAGTTAACATTTGTCGGCGCAACAAATGAAAAAAGTTAGCTGGCGTGGTGCAATCGGCAACAACCATGTTGTGTCTTGCACAAAGTTGCAAATAGCGTTCCATTCTTGCCGATGAATGCTCAGCACCTTGCCCTTCATAGCCATGAGGCAATAATAAAACTATTCCGTTTTGGTTGTTCCACTTATCTTCTCCACATGATATGTATTGGTCAATCATGATTTGTGCACCGTTTGAGAAATCTCCAAATTGGGCTTCCCAAATGGTCAAAGCATTCGGATTTGCTAGTGCATATCCATAATCAAATGCCAAAACACCGTATTCTGACAAGTGCGAATTAAAAACATTAAATTTTCCTTTTTTGTCTTTTAATTCATTCAATAAAATAACTTCTTCCTCTGAATCTTCTACTTTTACAACAGCGTGACGGTGAGAGAATGTGCCACGCTCAACATCTTGACCAGAAATTCTAACATCATATCCTTGTGTCAATAAACTGCCATAAGCCAGTGATTCTGCCGTGCCCCAATCGATAGTATTATTATCATACATCGTTTTGCGGTCGGTAACTATTTTAGATATTTTATTAATAAATTTCTTGTCACTTGGCAATGTCGAAATAGTTTGAAGAATCGAATCTAATTGTGTTTTATCAAATTTAGTATCTACTTTTTGCAACATCACATCATCAGAAACTTGCTGAAAACCATTCCATTCATTTTGCATAAATGGAGTGATAATCGTTAATGATTTTAAACGAGAGGCTTCTAAATTGGTGTCTAAATCTTGTTTATAAGATTTTTCTAAATCAGTTACAAAACTGCTATCTATAACATTTTGTCCCAATAATTTTTCGGCATAAATATCTCTTGGGTTTTTATGTTTGGCTATTATTTTGTATAGTAATGGTTGCGTAAAACGTGGTTCATCGCCTTCGTTATGACCGTATTTTCTATATCCTAAAAGATCTATAAAAACATCGCGACCAAATTGCATTCTGAAATCGAGCGCAAATAACATGGCATGAACAACGGCTTCGGCATCGTCTGCGTTTACATGCAAAACCGGAGACAATGTTACTTTGGCAACATCAGTGCAATAGGTCGAGCTGCGAGCGTCAAGATAATTGGTTGTAAAGCCAACCTGATTATTGATGACTATATGTATGGTGCCACCAGTTTTATAACCATCGAGCTGCGCCATTTGAATTATTTCGTACAAAATACCCTGCCCTGCAATTGCGGCATCGCCATGAACGGCAATTGGCAGTACTTTTGAGAAATCGTTTGGATAATATTTGTCTTGTTTTGCACGGGTTATACCTTCAATGACCGCGCCAACTGTTTCAAGGTGCGATGGGTTGGGTGCCAAATTTATATTTATGTTCTTGCCCGATCGTGTGGTTCTGGTCGAAGTTAAGCCCAGATGATATTTTACATCGCCATCAAAATATTCTTGGTCATAATCTTTGCCATCAAATTCTGAAAAAATATCTTGCGTCGATTTTCTAAAAATATTGGTCAAGACGTTTAAACGCCCGCGATGCGCCATGCCCATCACAAACTGCTCTACACCTTTCTCTGCGGCAGCCTCGATAAGCGCATCAAGTGCCGGAATAATAGATTCGCCACCCTCTAACGAAAATCGTTTTTGGCCAACATATTTGGTATGCAAAAAATTCTCAAACGATACGGCTTCGTTTAATTTCTCGAGAATAAGTTTTTTTTGAGCAACGTCAAAATTTGGCAAATTGTCGTTAATGTTTAATCGGTTTTGAACCCATTGAATAACTTCTGGCTGACGCATATACATATACTCTATGCCAATATGCTGGCAATAAACATTTTGCAAATGTTTTATGATTTCTGCCAACGAACTAGGTAAATGACCTAAAATCTTGCCTGCGTCAAAAACCGTGCTTAAATCTGCCGCTGACAAGCCAAAATTCTCAATAGCCAACGTTGGCTCATAGACCCGACGCTCACGCACAGGGTTTGTTTCTGTAAACAAATGACCACGAGTTCTATAGGCATCGATAAGCTTGAGCACATTAAATTCTTTCAAAATTTTGTCAGAAACTTGACCGCTGTTGACGTTTGCTGTCGCAATATTTTGCATTTGTTGAACGGGTGGTTCTGCGCTATATTCTTCGTTATAAGTCTTCATTCCAAAGTCAAAACCTTGAAAAAAACTTCTCCAAGATGGTTCTACACTATCCGGATTTAATAAATATTGGTCATATAAATTTCCGAAAAATTCGGTATGGGCTGCATTTAAGAATGAAAATTGATCCATTTGTCGATAGAATTCCTTGATTACACAAAATTTATACAAAAGTACGATAAACCAATTTATTTAATAAATAAATTTGCATACTTTTATAATTATTTATTAAACCAAATTGATATGAAAATCATGATAAAGTATGTATTGAAGAAATTTGTATTAACAATTCTTTTTTTATTAACGTTTTCAAGTAGTTATTCGCAAGTTCAGAACCCTGCAGTCCAAAAATCAGACTTTTGGCAGAAAGTGCAGTTTGGCGGCGGACTGGGTCTTACTTTTGGCAATTTTACCGAGGTTACTATTGCGCCAGCAGCCATTTATCGGGTCAATTCAAGCTTTGCAATTGGGCCAAGTGTGCAATATAGCTATATTTCGTCTCGAGATTTTTTTAAATCTACAATGTACGGTGCTTCGATAATGACGCTTTACAACCCAGTACCTTCAATTCAGCTATCGCTTGAAGCCGAGCAAATGAAAGTAGATAGAACTATCTTGAATCTTACGCCAAACACGAACGACAAATTTTGGAACACTGCTGTTTTTGTTGGTGGTGGCTATAGCATCGGCCGCGTGGTGGTTGGCGGTCGATACAATTTGCTGTTTAACCAAGATCGCAACGTCTATGGCACCGCTTTTATGCCATTTGTAAGAGCATTTTTTTAGCCAAAAATTGGGCGCATTTTTTGGTGGCTCAAACAAAATGAGCCACCAAAAAACCGGGCTTTTGGCTTTATCTTTTTGTTTTTGAGGCTTTCTTGGCAGAAGCCCCAAAAACAAAAAGGATATCGCCGCAATCCCTTGCGCAGTGCATAGTTCAAATCTTGTTGATGTGCCTATTTTTTTTTAAATCGATACAATAATAAACGTACCCTGTCTTTAAAAAAACAAGAATAAACTTGCTATTGTTGGTAGTGCTTTTCTATACAATAATATGTTTTAAATTTTGTAAGAGGTTTAGTCTGTGAAGCATCTCAAGTTGTTTTACAAATACTACATTTGGTATACACTAGCAATAACTTGCAAAAACTACTGAACATAATTGGTGTTTCTACAAACGTGGTAAACGTTTTGGCAGACCGATAATCCAGCGGGCTCCCCGAGATGTCGGCCACCCACTACGCCCAAAAATTAAAAACAATTTGTGTTACACAATCTAGGTTAAAACAAGTTTTTAATCATATACACGTTTTTAAATATTATGAAAATTTACAACTCGTTGACCCTTTTAGTATAAATAATACCTGTTTTTAGGCTTTAATGTTTGATTTTTTCTTTACATAATTCATTAAATACCAAACACTTTAAAATCATTATAAATTGTAAGAAAAGGTTGTAGTTTTTACGTTTTTGGAGTAATTTTGCACAACAAACTTGTATAAAATTTTATCATGGCACAATCTGGTTTATTAAAGTCGTCGGTGGCTAAAAAAGTTGCGATGGCACTTTCTGGACTTTTTCTTATTTTGTTTTTGGCACAGCATTGTTTTATTAACTCTACGTCGTTATTTAGTCCAAACACATTTAATGCAATTTCGCATTTTATGGGTTATAATCCTTTGGTACAGTTTGTTATTCAACCAATTTTGATTGTTGGTGTATTATTTCATTTTATAATGGGGTTAGTGTTGCAATATCAAAATCGTACCGCAAGACCAGTCGGCTATGCCAATTATAACGGCGGTGCCAATGCAAGCTGGATGTCTCGAAACATGATTATCACCGGTTTAGTAATTCTTGCGTTTTTAGGATTACATTTTTATGATTTTTGGATTCCAGAAATGGATTATAAATATATTTCGCAAAACATACCTGTAGAAGATAGATATTATGAAGAATTGCAACACAAGTTTGTAGACCCAATCAGAACAGGAATTTATTTGGTTGCCAACGTTTTGTTGGCTTTGCACTTGTGGCATGGCTTTAGTTCATCGTTCCAATCGGTTGGTTTTAATAACAAATATTCAAAAGGGTTGATGAATTTTACCTATGCATTTTCGGTTTTTGTGCCGTTAATGTTTTGTGTAGTGGCATTGGTGCATCATTTTGGACATTAAAATATATTCATAGATGAACTCAATAATCGAAAATAATAAACCAGCAATAGACAAACTTTGTAGAGACAACAATGTTGAAAAATTGTATGCTTTTGGTTCGGTTTTGAACGAAAATTTTAATGAAAATTCGGATATAGATTTTATTGTGGATATAAAAAATGATAATCCAACCAAGTACACAGATAGTTATTTTAATTTACAATTTGGTTTTGAAGATTTATTTAAAAGAGAAATTGATTTATTGTCTTTAAACTCTTTAAAAAATCCATATTTTATTAAGAACCTTGAAAGAACCAGACAATTAATTTATGGATGAATATGTTTTAAAGTGTTTGTTTGATATTCAAGAATGTGTTAATTCAATTGAAAATTATCTTGGTGAAAAGAGAGATTTTAGAGAATATCAATCCAATAAATTGTTACGAAGAGTTATAGAAAGGGAGTTCTCAATAATTGGCGAGACCTTAAATAGAATTAATAAAGTACAAAAATTAGAAATTCAGTTTTATCAACGTATTATTAGTTTAAGAAATAAAATTGTTCACAGTTACGATAATGTTGACGATATTGTAATGTGGGAAATAATCACAAAACATCTTCCAATTCTAAAAACAGAAGTACAAAATTTACTTAATACATAAATATTATGGCATTAGATTCAAAAATACCAAGTGGAGCCATTGCAGACAAATGGACAAATTATAAAAACCACATCAATCTGGTCAATCCAGCCAACAAACGTAATCTTGATATTATTGTGGTTGGTACAGGTCTTGCAGGTGGTTCGGCTGCCGCAACATTGGCAGAATTGGGCTATAACGTAAAAACGTTTTGCTTTCAAGATTCGCCGCGTCGTGCACACTCGATTGCTGCACAAGGCGGAATCAATGCTGCAAAAAACTATCAAGGCGATGGTGATTCGACTTTCAGGTTGTTTTACGACACTGTAAAAGGAGGCGACTATCGTGCTCGTGAGGCAAACGTTCACCGTCTGGCCGAAGTATCAACAAACATCATTGACCAATGTGTGGCACAAGGTGTACCATTCGCAAGAGAATATGGCGGATTACTTGACAATCGTTCATTTGGTGGAACATTGGTTTCTAGAACTTTTTATGCCAAAGGCCAAACAGGTCAGCAACTTTTGTTAGGTGCCTATTCTGCAATGAATCGTCAAATAGGTCGTGGTAAAATCAAATCACTCAACCGTCACGAAATGCTAGATTTAGTAATCGTGAACGGCAAAGCACGAGGCATAATTGCTCGTGATATGATTACCGGAAAAATAGAACGTCATTCGGCACATGCAGTTGTTATCGCCTCTGGCGGCTACGGAAACGTATTCTTTCTTTCTACAAATGCTATGGGAAGCAACGTAACTGCTGCTTGGAAAATCCATAAAAAAGGAGCGTTTTTTGCAAATCCATGTTACACACAAATTCACCCAACCTGCATCCCAGTTTCTGGAGATCATCAAGCGAAATTGACTTTAATGTCAGAATCATTGCGAAACGATGGTCGAATTTGGGTTCCTGCAAAACTTGAAGATGCACAAGCAATTCGTGAAGGAAAACTAAAACCAACACAACTAAAAGAAGAGGATAGAGACTATTTCTTAGAGCGTCGTTATCCGGCATTTGGCAACTTAGTGCCACGAGATATCGCGTCTCGCGCCGCCAAAGAACGTTGCGATGCAGGTTTCGGGATCAACAAAACGGGAGAGGCAGTTTATCTAGATTTTGATGCAGCAATCATGCGTTATGGCCGTGACCAAGCGTTAGTTAAACATCTTGCTGCTAACGACGATAAATTGGTTCGTAAACTCGGAACTGATGTTGTTGCCAATAAATACGGCAACTTGTTTCAGATGTACGAAAAAATTGTAGACGAAAATCCGTATGTTACTCCAATGATGATTTACCCTGCGGTACACTACACAATGGGTGGTACTTGGGTTGATTATAATTTGCAAACCACAATTCCAGGATGTTTTTCCATCGGAGAATCTAATTTTTCTGACCATGGCGCCAACCGTTTAGGCGCATCGGCCCTAATGCAAGGTTTGGCCGATGGTTATTTTGTACTGCCATATACAATTGGTGATTATTTGGCACCAGACATCAAAATGGGACCAATTTCTACTGATTCGCCAGAATTTGACGCAGCCGAAGCTAATGTAAATGCTCAAATAGATGCTTTGATGAACAACGGCGGAACAAAACCAGCAGATTATTTCCATAAAAAACTTGGAAAAATCATGTGGAATCAAGTTGGAATGGCCAGAAACGAAGCGGGATTGAAAGCCGCCATGAAAGAAATTGCAGAAATTAGAGAAGATTTCTATAAAGATGTTCGCATTCCCGGAACACGAGATAGTTTTAATCCAGAACTAGCAAAAGCATTGCGAGTAGCTGATTTTCTTGAACTTGGAGAACTTTTCGCAAAAGATGCATTGCACAGAAACGAATCTTGTGGTGGACACTTTCGCGAAGAATATCAAACACCAGACGGCGAAGCACAACGAGATGACGAAAATTTTGCTTA
>JBDLWE010000061.1:0-7851 GCA_039804445.1 Bacteroidota bacterium
ATTCCATACAATCTAAATTAGTTTTAAATCTATCTGTGAAATCTAAAATACTTTGTCCTATAAATTTTTCCATAGTTCAAATATATAAAAATTATAAGTAATTAAAAGCACACCTCAATAAATTTATATTTACAAATATAAAAATAAAAAAGCATCCTTTGCGAGATTGCATCGGATGATTTTTCACAACTAAAAAAACTAAAATTTATTAAACTATTTTATTTGTTATTTTGCGCAATCATGTCAATGTATATTCTTCAGACAATGTTTGACTTTAGCCCCGATTTGCCGCGGCGAACAAGTTTAGGCAATATCCTGTATTTGGAGAAACGAAGCAATCGAAAATGATTGCTTCGTTTCTTCCAATGACAGATATGAAAAACTAGCGGGACACAACTTGATGCACTGCAAAATATCGTTGCTTCAAAAGAAAATTATTTAGCCGAGACGCTTCCGCCTGACGATTCTTCGATTTTGATGATTTTTGGGGCTTGGTGGTAGTTGACCGATGAGCCGCTGCTGGCTTTGCCCTCGAGCGATACTATTGGCGAAATATTGGTGCTGCTGCCACTGCTTGCTTGTGCAAAGACGTCGTTGGCGAGTAGTTTTTTTGCGTTTATGCTGCTGCCGCTTGATGCTGATGTTTCGAGTTTTAGGGCTTTACCTGCTGCATTTATGGTGCTGCCCGAGCTGCTGTCTAAAGAAAGGTCATCGGCTTCGACGTCTATTTTGATGGTGCTGCCCGACGACGATTTTACGTCTAGTTTGGTGCTCGAAAGCTGCCCAAATGACTTGATTTCTGAACCGCTACTGGCCGTGAGTGCTGCGATGATTTTGGTAGAAACTGCTACTCGTGGTGAGGTGGTTGAGTTGTAACTTTCTTTTGCAGAGATGGTTAGTGTTCCATTCTCTATTTTGGTTTCGATAAGGTCTTGTATATTGTCGTCTGCTGTAACGGCAATGCTTTGCGAGTCGTTTTGGCTGAGTTCGACAATAATGCCTTGCTGTACTTTTATTTTTGAGAAGGCCTCATTTGCTATTCGATTTTGGGTGGTTACGGTGCCACTGCCTTTGCGCCCATCGCCCCATTCGATGCTTGATTTGCAACTTGCGAGCAGAAAAAGCGTGATGGCAATAACGATACATTTGGTTAGGTAAAAAATGAATTTTGTCATGATTATTTGGTTTTTGTGATTATTCCTTGGTCGTTGATTTCTAGTTTTGTGCTTTTGGCAGTAGTTTCTGACTTGATGATTTCTTTGCCGTTTACTTTTAAAGATACTGTTTTTGCTTGTTCGGCAGGGATTTCTACTGCCTCTGTTGGTTCAACCTCTTCCGCTGCTTCACCAAAAACCTCGATTGTTTCGGTAGTTGCATCTTCAGCTTGGTTCGTAATATCATTATATTCATTTTCGTCGGGTGGGCAGTTAAGGCACTTTACTTTATTGTTTTCTACCTTGTATATGTAGTTGTCTGAGCTGTAGTGCAAATTGAAATATTCGTCGTCTGAACTGTCATAGTCTCGAACAGATTTATCGACTTTAAAATAAGTTCCTTTTGGTAGATAAAGTTTGATGTTTACCTCTTGGTCACGAAATTTGTTTTTTAATTCGGTCAACAAATAATTATCAAATATAATATTATTTCCTTGAATTTTGTATTTATATTCAATTTTTTCTGCATTCGCACGTGCCTGTGATAATGAGTGACCTTTTGCCGATTTTTCTATTTCTATATACGGCTTGGAGCTGTTTGTATCTAGAATTTCAATAGAGACGTCGTTGGTATAAATTACTTGTCGTTTGAGCGAGTCTTCGGTCACTTCAAAACTCTCGTCGTTTACGTCTTTTGCAAAATAGTCTGAATGAATAAATTTGATGTTCAAGGTGTCTCTTGGGTTGTAGGCAATGATTTTCTTGTCGATCATTCTGCCTTCATTTGCAAACGAATTAGCGAACTGCATTCCCATGATGAATAGTAAAATAGTTGCCATTATAGACACTGTTATCAAGGTATATTTTGCTGTATTTCCGATTGAATTTGTGGTCGGAACTACCATTCGCAATCCAAGAAGTGCTACTCCAAAAAACGGAATTCCAATGCTTAGAAACATTAAAAACCCAATGAGCCATGCAGGATAATCTGTAAAACCGCCACTCGTTAAGAAGGTTGTCCAGGGAATGCCATCAAAAACCAAAATCGAATTGAAAGCCAACAAACCAATTAGCAAAGATATTACAGTGCTGATGCCGACAATAATCAAGACTACTCCAATAAATTTTGCAAAAAGTCCCAAAATCATAACGATAACGTCACCCATTGTGTTTCCTGCTTTGGTCATATCGTTTCCAAATTGCTTATAATCAGCATTTTTTATTTTCTCTGAAACGTTTCCAAAACCATCACGAACTTGTTTTTCGATGTTCGAGAGATTTACGGGTTCGCCACGCATTTCTAGTTTTTCTGATGTGGTAACGGCTTCAGGAACGACAATCCACAGTATAATGTAAATCACAAAACCGGTGCCACCAAAAATTAATAATAATAGCAGAGCCAATCTTAACCATATTTTTTCGATTCCAAAATAGTACCCAAGTCCAGACAGAACGCCACCAATCATGCCAGTTTCACGGTCACGATAAAGCTTTTTTCTACCAATGACGTTATCGGCAAAATTTGGAGTTGATTTTTGGGTCGTGTTCTCTTCATTATCAAGTCTATAGTCCTCGGGTTGCCCCATAACGGCAATCACTTGGTCAAGCTCTGCCATTGAAATTACTTGTTTGTCCGACGAATGTTTTTCCGAAATAAGTTCGGCAACACGCATTTCGATATCTTTTAAAATTTCGTCTTGCCCGCTAGAGTTGCCTAAAGAACGTTTTATGGCAGCAAAATATCGAGTCATTTTCTGGTAGGCATCTTCGTCTATAAAAAATGAAAGCCCGCCTAGGTTGATGTTTATTGTCTTGTTCATGATTTAGTTTTTTTGATTGGTAATAATGTTTACGGCGTCAGAAAGTTCAGTCCACGTGCCGTCTAGTTCGTTCAAGAAAGCTTGACCAATTTCGGTCAAACCATAATATTTTCGAGGTGGTCCTGATGTCGATTCTTCCCAGCGATATCCAAGTAAACCATCGTTTTTTAGGCGAGTAAGCAGCGGATATACTGTGCCTTCAACCACCAGCAACTTGGCGTTTTTTAGGGTTTCTAGAATTTCAGATGTGTAGGCTTCTTTTTCTTTAAGAACCGACAAAATACAAAATTCGAGAACACCTTTTCGCATCTGGGCTTTTGTGTTTTCTATATTCATAATGTTGTTTTTTGTTTTGAAGCTGATTAGACTTCGGTTTTTTTGAATGATGATTGAAACTTTAATACTATAGATTGACTTGTAATTTCTTATGCAAATATATATCTAAAAACAGTTACCTTGTATCACATAGTACTAATATTTAACTTTTTATTAACAAATTTTTTTTATAACATTGAAATTTAATTAGTTTTTTTGTCTTGCGCCAATTCCAGCTGCTTTTCCAAAAAAGTTATCGCTAGGCAAAGTTTTTTTGGGGTTTCATCTCGTCGATTAAGACCAGACCGTTGGTCGTTCTTTAAAACCAAAAAAACTAAATGCCTAGAAACAACTTGTTTTTCCCTTGCACGTGTCCGCCGTGGCGGATCTGTGGCATAAGCTCAACGAAGATCAAAGTCATAAATTTCTAAAAAGCACCTTTGCACAAACAACTATAAAATGTTATCTTGCACCTAAATAGCAATTAATATGAGCAATACAGCAGCAAAATTCAATAGTTTTCTTTTTTTAAAATTGCCATCGGCTTGGTGGTGTGGTGTTCGAGTGAAACATATAGACACGACAAGTTGCACGGTATCTGTAAAGCACCGTTGGGCAAACCAAAATCCTTTTAACTCCATGTATTTTGCAGTACAAGCAATGGCTGCCGAACTTGCTACAGGTGCGATGGTCATTGATCAGATTAGAAATTCTGGCGCAAAGGTGTCAATGTTGGTGGCCAACAACAAAGGCAATTTTTCTAAGAAAGCGACAGGCAGAATCAATTTTGTGTGCAACGACGGACATTTAATTGAAACTGCGCTTCAAAAAACTATCGAAACAGGCGAGGGGCAGACTTTTTGGATGAAAGCCATTGGCACAAACGAGCAAGGAATTCAAGTTTCTGAAATGGATTTTGAATGGAGTATTCGTAGAAAGTGAGTTTTTTGAATTAAGATGCAAGAATCAAGATGCAAGAATTACGAATTTACAGCTACGTTTCTACTATAAAAAAATTTTATTTACTTATTTTTGTGTAGGTATTCACGTATAAAGACCGTTGATATTTTTTTTCTTGATGCTGCAATTGAAATTGCAATTGTCACTGAAATTGAAAATGGTACTGCCGGTCAATTTTGACCACAACACAAAAAGAAAGCACCAACTTGTCGCCTAGCCCCGACGCAAGGGAACATCCTTTTTTTGGGTTGCTGCACAAGGCTAGGCGGCAATCTACTTTGCCTTGTGCAGCAACCCCAAAAAAGATAGGAAAGGCGGCGGGAACTGAACTCAAAAAAATCAGAATATGTACAGCTTCTAAAAAAAACAAACTTGCGTTAAAGTTTATTGCTGTTGCGATTTCATGAGTTAACTTTGAATAAAAAAATTATGAAAATCTTAATCACCGGTGCAACGGGTCTTGTGGGAAACGCATTGACCAAATTGCTGCTAGAAAATGGTGTTGTGGTGCATTACTTGACGACTTCGCAAAAAAAAATAGTAGACAAACCAAATTATCACGGTTTTTATTGGAACACTACCAACGGTTTTATTGACGAAAATGCGCTCATGGGCGTTGATGCGATTGTGCATTTGGCAGGAGCGTCGGTAGCAAAACGTTGGACTAGTAGCTACAAACAAGAAATTGTTGAGAGCAGAACACTCACTGCCGATTTGCTTTTTCGGGCGATAAAAAATCATCCAAATCAAGTAAAACATTTTGTTTCGGCATCTGGTGTTGGTGTTTATAGAGATAGTTTAACGGCAATTTATAGCGAAGGAAGTACCGATCTTGACAATACTTTTTTGAGCAATGTAGTCGAAAAATGGGAAAACAGTGCCGATAAATTCAAGCAACTTGGTCTAAAGGTTTGCAAACTTCGGACTGGCATTGTTTTATCAAATAATGGTGGGGCAATGGTCGAGATGCTAAAGCCTATTCGGTTTGGTCTGGGTGCGGCATTTGGCTCTGGTAAGCAGGTTCAGAGTTGGATCCATATTGATGATTTGGTGAGAATGTATTTTTTTGCAGTTCAAAACCAGCTCGAAGGAACATTTAATGCGGTCGCACCAAACCCTGTTTCGAATCAAAAATTGACATCTGCGTTAGCAAAACAGCGAAAAAAGCCACTGTTTTTGCCCAATATTCCAAAATTTATGATTAATTTGTTGCTTGGTGAAATGCACCAAATCTTATTTTCTAGTCAAAATGTAAGTTCAAAGAAGTTTGAAAATGCTGGATTTAGATTTGATTTTGCAAAAGTCGATGAGGCCATTGACGATTTACTACATCATTGACAATCACTTAACATTGAGAACGTTAAATGTTTGCCAAAGCATTGTTCAGGTTTTATTAAAAAATATTAAACAAAAAATTTTTTATTTTAACTTTTAATAAAACTTTAAAAAAAACACTATTATGAAAAAGATTTTAATGATTTCAAGACTTTTTGTCGCGGCATTTTTTTTAACAACTTTTTTCTCTTGTGATGACAACGCCGCAACACCAATTGTGCAATCTAAAACTATTGTACAAACTGCGCAGTCAGACGCTAATTTATCGATTTTAGTGCAAGCATTGACAAGAGCCAATTTGGTTGCAGAAGTAAATGTTGCGGGTCCAATCACGGTATTTGCGCCAACAAACGCCGCTTTTACAGCGTTTTTGCAAGCAAATGGTTTTGCAAATATCGATGCCGTGCCGGTTGACGTATTACGTAACATTCTATTAAACCATGTTGTTGTTGGTTTAGTTCGATCTACAGACTTGCCAACTGCTGGGTATTTTCGGTCTTTGGCAAACTTTGGAACAACGCAAAGTAAAATAAGTAACTATGTTGCGAAAACCACAATTGGAAGTACTACAACCGTTCATATTAATGGACCAGCGGGCAATGGTGGCGCAACGGTAACTGCTCCAGATGTGGTTTCAAGTAACGGAATTGTTCACGTTGTAAACGCTGTAATTAATTTACCTACAATTGTAAATCATGCTGTTGCCAATCCAAATTTATCTACATTGGTTGCAGTTTTGACTAGCACAGCTGCGCCGTTTGGTAATCAATCTGCGGTTTTGAGCGTGGTTGCGGGTGCCACACCTGCGGTGCCTCATACTGTTTTTGCACCAATCAATGCTGCTTTTGCGGCGGCGGTTGCTCCAGGCGGATTTGCTAATGGTGCTACTGCGGCACAAGTATCTACCATCTTAAGATATCATGTTGTTGCTGGTGCAAATGTATTGGCAGCTACATTAACAAACAATCAAGTAGTAACAACGGCAACGAGTCCTGCGCAGACTTTTACAATGACAACCACCATAGGTGCCAAAATTACAGACAAATCAAACCCAGCGGTGCAATCTGCTATGATAGCAACTGATATTCAAGCGTCAAACGGCGTGCTTCATGTTGTAGATAAAGTACTTCAACCGACTTTATAATTAAATTCTTGTAGCCTAGTTATTAATCGCTTCGAATCTGTTCGGAGCGTTTTTTTATAAATGTTGTTAACGAGTTGTTAAAACATAATTTGAATTATAAATTACTGTATTTTTGTTGAAATACAAAATTTGATTTGAAAAACAACAAACTTAATATCAGCATTATCCTTGGTTTTATTGCCATTGTCGGTATTTTGATCACTCAATTGCTATGGACTAAGAAAGCCTTTTCTATCGAAGAAAAAAAATTTAGTCAAAAAACTCACATTGCATTACTCGAGGTTGCAAAAAAACTTTATGAAGGCATAAATCATGAATTGCCGCTTGAAAATCCGGTAAAGAAAATTGCAAATGACTATTACATAGTCAATATCGAAAACGATTTTGACCCAAAAGTCCTTGAATTTTACTTGCGTACAGAATTTCAAAAATTTAATCTTCTAACCGATTTTGAATATGCAATTTACAATTGTCAAAGTGACGAAATGATTTATGGCGGCTCTATTTCTTTCGATAATATCAAATCAGATGGTAAAAAAATATATTTTCCTAAACATAAAAACTTTGTTTATTATTTCGCTATTCGTTTTCCAGAGCAAAACAGCTTTTTATTCGAATCGCTCACTTTTTGGGTTTTCTTATCAGCTGTTTTAATGTTAGTTTTATTGCTATACTGTTATTCGATTTACACGCTGCTCCAATATCGAAAATATGCAGACCTGCAACGTGATTTTGTAAATAATATGGCACATGAATTCAAAACTCCGTTATCGTCTATATTGATTGCTGGAAATTTTTTAAGCAGGCAACAGCATATTGCTCTTGACGAAAAAGCGTTAAAATATTCTCAAATTATTGTAAATCAAGGAATTAAACTTAATCAGCAAATAGAAAAAATTTTGAATTTATCAAAATCAGACTCCAATTCTTTTAAATTGTATTTAGAAAATTTTTTAATTACCGACGCAACTGTAGACGCTATAGATAACATTTTATTAAAATATGCAAACGCTAAAATCTTCATTAATAACGAAAAATTATCTAAAGATATTTTTATTAAAGCCGATCGTTTTCATTTTGTTAATATCGTTTATAATTTGTTAGAAAATGCCATAAAATATAG
>JBDLWE010000062.1:0-13922 GCA_039804445.1 Bacteroidota bacterium
GGCTCCTGAAAAAAATTTATTGATTTGCGAGGATTTGGTTCATGACGGTTTGCATGATTGTGCAGCCTTCGCGAATTTCGTCAAGCGATATTGTGAGTGGTGGCGTGATGCGAACGGCACATGGCTCGAATAGTAGCCAGAACAAAATGAGTCCGTGGTCTTGGCATTTGAGTACGATTTGATTTGTGATTTCGGGACTTGTGGTCATTGCGGCCAACATGAGTCCGCGGCCACGAACTTCGGTTATTAGTGGGTGAATGAGCAACTGTCGGAAAAGTTTTTCTTTTACTAGAGTTTCGGCAATCAGGTTGGTTTGGAGTAGTTCTTGGAGGGTTGCCAAACATGCTGCTGCAATGACGGGATGTCCGCCAAAGGTTGTGATGTGGCCTAGCTTTGGGTTGTGTGCTAGCAAACTCATGTGGGCTGCCGAGGCGGTGAATGCGCCAACTGGCATTCCGCTGGCCATGCCTTTGCCCATGACGAGAATGTCGGGAACAATGTCGTGGTGCATGAATCCAAAAAGCTTTCCAGTGCGACCAAAACCGGGTTGAATTTCGTCGAGAATTATCATTGCTCCTACTTGGCTGCAACGTATTCGAACTTTTTTTAGATAATCGTTTTCGGGCTCGATAAAGCCTGCGCCACCTTGGATTGTTTCGAGTAGTACGCCTGCGGTTTTGATGGTTATTTTATTTAAGTCATCAATATTGTTGAATGTAATAAACTGTACATCAGGAATTAACGGCCTAAAAACTTGTTTTCGTTCTTCGAATCCCATGACCGATAGTGAGCCCATGGTGTTGCCATGATAGGCATTGTGGCACGAAATGAGTTGGCTACGACCCGTGATTCTGCGGGCTAACTTGAGCGCACCTTCTATGGCTTCGGTGCCTGAATTAACCAAATATGTTGTTTCGAGTGGTTCGGGCAGATTTTCGGCCAATAATTTGCAATATTCTACTGCTGGGCTTTGGGCATATTCTCCATAGACCATTACGTGGCTGTAGCGGTCGAGTTGTGCTTTAATGGCGTCGTTCACGCGTTTTGGTTGATGCCCGAGCGTGTTGGCAGAAACGCCTGAGGTGAAATCGAGATATTTTTTGTTATCGCAACTATAAATATAACTTCCGTAGGCAAAAGCCACCGACATTCCGAGCGGATACGGGCTGGTTTGGGCTTGATATTTCTGGAAATCTGGAATCATAGTCATTGCGAGATACGAAGCAATCTGCTTTATTTTTTTTTACTATTTTTCTTGTCGTAGTCTTTGGTTTCCCGTCGCACTTTCATCGGAACGTTTTCTTTTTTGTTTTCGACTTTGGTTTTTGCTAATATTTTTTCGTTCAAAAGTCGTTCATCATCGGAGAAAATGTCTTCTTTCTTGAGAATTCGCTCATCGCCACGCCACGTAAATCCCCGAAGTAGCCTCACGTTTTCGGGATATTCTTTCTCGGGATAAGTGTTTGACTCAATGTTTTTGAACGAAGTCATGGTTCGGATTTTGTTGTCTTCCATTTGCATGTTGATGCGGCTGCTTATTTTTTTTTCGATTCCGACCAAATCTAGTTTATCATAGGCATAATAAATGACTTCGGTGTTTTTGACAATATCTACTTCATATAGTTTGTTGTCACGAAATTTTCCGTAAAGGTTTAGTCCTTTGACTTGGTTGTAGCCTTTGCCCAATGAATCTTTTGAGGCAATAAAAGCGTTGTTTAGCACCTTGAGCGAATCGAGTTTTTGGGTTTTGTTGTCGCCAATCAAATGGATAATATCGCCTGTCATTTGGTTTTCGCCATTCCACAAAACGGGATTGTTAATCAATTTTGTGAGCGCTGTTTTTGTGCTAGAATGAATAGAATCGCACTTGCCAGACAAATCTATTTTAAAAAATCGTGCGTTTTTGAATGCTCTGATAATTCTGTTTTCGGGTTTGCCTGTGATCATGAGGATTTTTCCGTGAATATGTACAGAATCTTTGTCGACCAAATTTACGGCCTCGGCATGTTTGGTCATGAACATAGAATCTTTTTGTTTATAAAGCTCTGCATAGTGCCCTTTTACGATGCCTTTGTTTATAGAATCTGTGATTTTGACGTTGTTGGTTGCCGATGCAAACTCGATTTTTCGATCATAATAAATGCTGTCGCCGCTTATTTTTCTGTCCTTATATTTGATATATGATTTTCTGAGAAAATGCCCTGTATTTTTCTTGGAATTATAAAATCCTTTTTCTGTGTAAATAAAGTTGTCTTTGCCAACGATGGTTGATGGTCCGAACAAATAAGCATGGCCAGAATTATTGTAATAGTCTAAGTGGTTTGACTTGATGACATATTTTGGGTTTGTAACCACAACTGCCGAAAGAAACTGAAATTTTTTTGATTTGGCGTAATAACGACCTTTGTTACTTTTTAGAGTGTTTTCGTTATTAACGATTGTTGCTACAGATCGATAATAGGCTTCTTGCTTTTGACGATCAAAATTGATGGTATCGGTGGTTAATGTCATCTCGGGCGAGCGCATCACCGGATTTCCAGTGGCATAGGCCTGCTTGATATTGCCGTTATATTCGGCATACGACGAGTTTAGGAAAAGTGTATCGCCTTGCACAATTTGTACATTTCCAAAGGCTTTGACATAGTTTTCTTTTTGATAATGATAGGCCTTGCTGCACGTGATAATTGCTCCGTCGTGATTCACCCGAACATTACCTGACAGGATAACTGCACCAGAAAGCAACTCTTCGTTTTTGTCGAGAAAATCTGAATGTTCAACAATGATTTGCGAAATTGATTGCGCCGCGAGTTCATTTCCCGAAAGGGATAAAATTAGAGCAGCAACAAATATTTTTAAAAATCTCAAGACTTTAATTTTTTTTGCCAAAATTAGTCAAAATAGATGAATGTCATTTTTTATTAGTAAAAATTTATGGTTCTCGACAAAAATCAATTCAATTCTATATATTTGCGTCTTGCGAAACTACCAAAGAATTTTTGATAAATAATGAAAAATCTTACTCTCCTTGCGGCGTTAATTTGCACTAATATTGGATCGGCTCAATTGCTAAATCCGGTTCAAGATAAATTTAAAGCGGTGCTAAAAAGTACGCCGCCACCTGCGCCAACCATTGTTGCGCCCACAGTAGCAAAACCCACAAAAATACAAGTGAAACAAGTGCCAAGTACTACTAATTTTATTGCATCAAAAAACAACAAAACTGTTGTATATCAAGTTTTTACAAGATTGTTTGGTAACAAAAATACCACAAACAAACCATGGGGAACTATCGAAGAAAACGGCGTGGGAAAATTCAATGATTTTACAGAAAAGGCATTGACCGAAATCAAAAACCTTGGCGTTACACACATTTGGTATACGGGCGTTCCACACCATGCTGTGATTCGTGATTATTCTAAATTTGGAATTTCAAACGATGATCCAGATGTGGTAAAAGGGAGAGCAGGATCGCCGTATGCAGTAAAAGACTATTATCAAGTAAATCCAGATTTGGCTGTTAACCCTGAAAATAGATTGGCAGAGTTTGTGGCTTTAGTAGAAAGAACACACAAAAATGGCATGGCAGTTTTGATAGATATTGTACCAAACCATGTTGCTAGAAAATATGAAGGTAAAAACAACCCGAAAGGGGTAAAAGATTTTGGTGCGACAGACGATAAAACCGTTGAGTATGCCACAAATAATAATTTTTACTACATTCCAGGTCGAGATTTTCAGGTGCCTACAGACAGTAACTACAGGCCTTTGGGCGGAAATTCAAATCCTCTTTTGGACGGAAAATTTATTGAAAGTCCAGCAAAATGGACTGGAAACGGTTCACGGATGCCAAAACCTGACATAAATGATTGGTATGAAACTGTAAAAATAAATTATGGTATTCGTCCTGATGGTTCAAAAGATTTTGCTGAGCTACCAGAGGGTTTCGACCAAAAATCTTGCAAAGAACATTTTGAGTTTTGGAAAAATAAAACGGTGCCAAGTTCATGGACAAAATTTAGAGATATTGCTCTTTTTTGGATAGATAAAGGCGTCGATGGTTTTAGATATGACATGGCCGAAATGGTTCCATATGAATTTTGGAGTTACATGAACTCATCGATAAAGATGAAAAATCCGAATGCTTTTTTGATGGCAGAAGTTTATAATCCAGAACAATACAGAAATTATATTCAGCTCGGAAAAATGGATTATCTATATGACAAAGTAGATTTTTATGATAAATTGAAAGAAATAATACAAGGTAAAAGTTTTCCTGATCCAATATCAAACCTACAAAACAGAGTTGCAGACATAGAGCACCACATGCTTCATTTTCTTGACAACCACGACGAGCAACGACTCGCTAGTATAGATTTTGCCGAAACACCCGAAAAAGGAAAACCACTTATGGTTGTTTCTACAACTATTAGCACAAGCCCGACAATGCTGTATTTTGGACAAGAAGTTGGCGAGGCAGGAAACGAAAACGCAGGTTTTGGCAAACCAACACGCACCTCTATTTTTGACTACATAGGTGTTCCAAACCATCAACGTTGGATGAATAATGGCGCTTTTGATGGTGGGCAACTATCTCAAAACGAAAAAAATTTAAGAGACTTTTACAAACGACTTCTAAATTTTACAATTAAAAGCCCCGCAATGAAGGGTAAATTTAATGAGATTCAAACCATAAACAGGCAAACAACAAAAGGTTATGACGAGGGATTGTATAGTTTTGTGCGTTATTCTGATAAAGAAAAGCTAGTTATAGTTTCAAATTTTTCGTGGATTACATCCAGTAATTTTGAATTAAAAATACCTCGTGAAGTTATTGAATACATGGGTATTACAGATGGCACGTATACATTAATCGACAAATTATATGAAACCGAAAAATTTGAACTAATTGTTTCTGGTGGCGAAGGACGTGGTAAAATAAAAATCAAACCTTCAGAAAGTTTTATATTTGGATTTGATAAATTGCAATAGCAATCTGTTTTTAACTAAAAAACAACATTTTTTAAAAAAATCATTTCAAACAAAAATATTTAAAATAGTAGTATTTTTGCACATTACTAAACAACTTAAAACATTTAAAAAATGTTAGAATCGAATGATAACCTGCACACAGCAGATGGACTACAAACAGAATTCTCTAAAAATCAATTAGCAGAGCAACACCCACTTGATGGCGAATTATCAGCAGATAATCAATTATCTGAACCCACAATTGTTGCTGCACCTGAAGAAAACGCAGAAACTACTGCACATATTTTGATTCAAAATTCAACACCAGATAATGACAATGTTGTTGCAGATGAACCAATAGATACACCACTTTTGGACTACGATAGTCTTTCTATGGACGATCTAGTAAATGCCCTGGAGGCAATGGTTGGCGTGGAAAATGTAATTGCGATCAAAGATCAGATCGAACATATTAAATCGTCGTATTTGTCAAAATACAATCATTTTTTAGAAGATAAAAAAGATTTATTTGCAGCAGAAAATCCAGATTCAAATGAAACGTTTTCATACAATCTGCCTTCAAAAGCAAAGTTTGACCAGCTTTACTCGCTATTTAGAGACAAGCGAAACAAACATTTTAAAACAGTAGAAAACAATCAAAAATCAAATCTAGAAACAAGAATTGCGATTGTCGAAGAATTAAAAAACCTGATTGATCCGCAGTCAAATATAAAAAATGCGCTCAAACAATTTAATGAGTTGCGTGATCGATGGAAAAATGCAGGACCTATCCCAAAAGATAAATACAATCACGTTTGGAACAATTATCATTTTCATGTCGAAAATTTCTATGATTTGCTTCATCAAGACCGTGAAGCCCGCGATTTAGAATTCAAAAATAATCTTGACCAAAAACAAAAAATTGTTGCTCGCGCTGCCGAATTGGCCGAAGAACAAGACGTGAATAAAGCATTCTATGAGCTCCAAGATTTGCACCGAATTTGGAAAGAAGAAATAGGACCTGTCGGCAAAGAGCACCGTGAAGAAATTTGGAATCAATTTTCGGTATATACCAAAATTATGCATGACAAACGCGATGTTATTTTCGAAGAATTACGCGCATCAGAAGTTGTAAATCTAGAGAAAAAGCAAGCAGTTATTGCTCAAATTGTGGCAATAACCGCCGAAAAAATGGAAGCGCACTCAAATTGGCAACCAAAAGTTGAACAAATTGAAGCACTTCGAACAGAATTTTTTGCGATTGGCAAAGTACCAAAAGAAGAAAACGAAGCCACTTGGTCTGCATTCAAAAATGCTGTCCGTGAGTTTAATACCACGAAAAACTCATTTTATAAAGACATCAAAAAAGAACAACTTGACAACCTGCGACAAAAAGAAGCGCTTGTTGAAAAAGCAAAATCATTGCAAGACAGCGTAGATTATGCAACAACAACGCCAATATTAAAACAAATTCAAGAAGATTGGAAAAAAATCGGACATGTGCCTCGCAAAAATTCAGATGCAATTTGGACTGAATTTCGTGCAGCTTGCAACCAATATTTTGACAATCTAAAAGCAAACAGAAACCAAGAAGATGCCGAAGAGATAGCTTGTTTTGACAAGAAAAAAGAGTATTTAGATACAATCATGACTTTGTTTGAAATGACTGGCGATCATAAAAGCGATTTAGATGCCATCAAAACTCATATTGCAATCTGGAAAACCTTGGGTAAAGTACCGCAAAACCGCCGTCATATTGATGGAAAATTCAATAAAATGCTTGACGGTCTTTTTGAAAAACTAAGCCTAAGCAAAAAAGATTCAGAGATGATGCGATTCAGTAACAGAATTGAAAATCTTTCTGAAGCAAATGATACTCGAAAATTAGATAGCGAAAAAGTATTTTTGAGCAGAAAAATAGATGAAATCCAACACGAAGTTAATCAGCTTGAGAACAATATACAGTTTTTTACGAATACCAAAAACGCAAAAAAAGAAAACTCAATTGTTACTGAAGTTCGCAAAAATATTACTATAAAGAAAGAAGAAATTGACGTCCTCAAATCAAAATTAAAACAATTAAAAAATTTAATTGTTCAATAATATCGTACTGTAAAAAATAAAAAAGTCTCATTTCAGTTAATGATTTAATGCTTCTTTTGTTTTTTAATTTTTACAATGTTTCTTTTCAGCAAATGACTATTAGCTATTCCAAATTTCCCACGCTTTTTCTGCCTGAAAAACTAACATTTCTTTACCGTTTTGAATCGTTGCGCCTTGCTGTTCAGATTTTTGTAAAAACAAGGTTTTCTCAGGATTGTATATCAAATCAAAAACCAATTGGTCTTTTGTTAGAAATTCATAAGGAATTTCTGGACAAATATCAACGTTTGGTGAAGTCCCAAGCGGTGTGCAATTTATTATAATTTGATATTCAGAAAGTATTTTTTGAGACAAATCAGCATATTGAAATCCTTTTCGGGTTTTTGTTCTAGATACAAATGTAACTTCTATTTTAAGTTTTTTAAGTGCAAAGGCCACCGCTTTTGAGCTTCCGCCTGTACCAAGAATCAATGCTTTTTTGTGATCAGGTCTTATATTTTGAGCAATAGATTTTTTAAAACCATACCAATCTGTATTATAACCTTTCGTTTTGCCGTTTTTGTCAACAGTTATGGTATTAACGGCGCCAATTTTTTTGGCTTTTTTCGAAACAGCGTCCAAAAATGGAATGACAGCTTGTTTGTATGGAATAGTAACGTTCAATCCTACAATATTTTCGGTTTTAATAACTTTCGAAAATTCAAAAATATCTGGAATATCAAAGTTTACATATTCATAATTATTTAAATTATCGTTTTTAAATTTTTCTGAAAAATATTTTCTCGAAAACGAATAATCAATATTTTTGCCTACAAGCCCGAATTTTTTCACTAAAATATCAATTAGTTTACTGCCACGAAATCACGAATTCATTTAATTGTGTTATACGGAATAACACTATTATAAGAAATTTTACAAAAAAATAAATTTAGAAATTCGTGCATTCGTGGTTTATCTTTTATTTCTTAAATTTATTTTTCAAAACGTCCCAAACTGTTGGAAACTGTTTTTTCAAAACAGTATGCTTGTCAATATCCAATCGCATGGCATTCAACAAATGAAAACTTGCTTTGCTTTTTTCGTCAAGAATAAAATAAAGTCCTGCCAATCGATATTCTATTTCGGCCTCTTCTGGAAAAAACTCTGTTGACTGTAGTAGTGCTTTTACAGACAATTGAAACTCACCTTGAAACTGTAAAATATCAACCCAATAAAGCCAATTGTCTAACTTGCTATCGCCATATTCAACTGCTTTTCTGTAGCCATATTCTGCTTCTTCAAAAAGATTCAATTTTCTGTTTATGGTTGCATATCGTTTCCAATAAGCCGCGTTTTGATTGTCAATTTCAAGTGCCTTTTTCACAAAATAAAGCGCTTTTGTACTATTTTTTTCGCGTATATAAAAATCAGTAATAGCAATCCAACCTTTGTCAAGAAGCGGGTCTTCGTGAACTGTTTTGTTATAATATTTTAGCGCAAGTGGTTTATTGCCCAGTTTTTCGTAGCATTTTCCTATTCGCAATAGCGCGTACGATGTCGGGTCGTCTAGCGCAATGGTCTGATTATAGTTTTCTATGGCAAGTTCAAATTCTTTCAAACGTTCGTGCGCTTTGGCTTTTTCCATAAACGCACCTACAAATTCGTCGTCTATGAGTGTTGCATAGTCAAACGCTCTTATTGCTTCCGGATATTCCTTGAGCCCATAATGCAAGCGACCAGCTTGGTGCCACGCAATTTCAGAATACGGATTTTGGTCTATATAATTGTTCAAATAATCAATTGCCAATTGGTTTTGATCCAAAAATTCATAACAATAAACCACGTTGTATAGCGATGCTTGATCTTCAGGATCTTCTTCAAGACAACGAACAAAGTTTTCTTTTGCCATCTCAAGCTCGTCCATAAACAAATATTCCATGCCAATAAGGTTGTAAACGTCTGCCAAATCTTCAGTATGCTCTAGTGCGATTTTCAAGTATTTTATAGCCTCGCTGTGGTTGTCACGTTTAGAATAGATACTTGCTTTTTGAATATATGCGTCGTCATTATTAGGTTCTAACAAAAAAAGCTCGTTCAAAAGTCGCTCGGCCAAATCAAGTTTATCTTCATAAACCAGCATTTCTACTTGCACCAGCTTGAGTCCTGTAGATTTTGGATGCTGCTCCATTGCTAGCTTTAGCGCCTTTTTAGCCAAAGCAGGTTTGCCTAAATCAAGGTAGTGCAAAATAATATCTTCAAACTCTTCTGAATCAAAAAATAAAATTTTATTGGTTTTGAGCATCGACTCAAATTTTGAAAGAGAAAGTTGGTATTCGTTATCGTCTTCTTCTTCGCTTAAATACATAGTGTAGTTTTAAAACCAATACAAATTTATAACAATTTCGTTGATTAGTTTGCGTTGATAAAGTTTTTTGTCAACAAATTAATAAACAAAAGTCGTTCCAATGTTTTTATATCAAGAAACCAATTTTCTATGAAACTAAATTTCATTTGGGCGTTTCGCGCGTTCGCCGCGGCGAAGAGCGCGCCGGGCTGTCCGCTATATCTTTTTTTTGGCTTTTGTCATCCCGAGCGCAGTCGAGGGACAAAAGCCAAAAAAAAGGATGCCGCTGCCATCCCTAACGCCTCTGCAACCGTTGACCAAGTTTTTAAATACAATTGCTAATGTCTATTCAACGCAATCAAAAATCGTTAATCATCGGTTGTTAATCTGCACCTCTTCTTATTTTCGTTCACCAATTTGTTGTCGCCACATGGCATAATAAAGTCCTTTTTCTCGCAACAAATCGTCGTGCTTTCCAGATTCTATAATTTTTCCTTGCTCTAGCACAAAAATTTTGTCGGCGTGCATAATCGTTGACAATCGGTGCGCAATCAAAATCGTGATTCTGTTTTGGTCAGAAATATTGCGAATTGTTTTGTTAATTTCTTCTTCGGTAATAGAATCTAGTGCCGAGGTCGCTTCGTCAAAAATCAACAAATTTGGATTTCTCAGAATGGCTCGCGCAATAGAAAGCCTTTGTTTTTCGCCACCCGAAACTTTTATGCCGCCTTCGCCAATAGTAGAATCAAGTCCGTTTTCGGCTCGAGCCAAAAGGGTTTCGCAACTTGCCCGATGCAAAACTTCGGTTAATTCTTGGTCGTTCGCAGATGGTTTTACAAACAACAGATTCTCGCGAATTGTACCCGAAAAAAGTTGTCCATCTTGTGTTACAAATCCTAATTGTTGCCTCAAATCTAGCAAATCGACTGTTTTTGAATCGGTTTCGTTGTACAAAATGGTTCCTTCAGCAGCTGGATAAAGTCCTACCAACAATTTGACCAATGTAGTTTTTCCTGCGCCAGAAGGCCCAACAAAAGCAATGGTCTCGCCTTGTTTGATATCAAAATCAATGTTTTCGACCGCAAAAAATTTGGCCGATTTATGTTTAAAACTCACATTTTGAAATTGTAATCGATTTATTTTTTGTAGTTCTTTTGGATTTTCTGCTCGAAATTCAGATTTTGCTATCATTAAATTTTTGAAATTGTCAAGCGAGATTTTTGTTTCATTTCTTACAATTATAAAAGTAGAAAGCTCTTGTAACGGTCCAAAAATAAAGAACGTAAAAAACACCATCGTCAGCAAATCGCCCACTACCATCTTGTTCTGAAACAAAAAATAATAGAGTGCAAATACCACTGTCGTTCTCAAGAAATGAACGGTTGTACCTTGAATAAAACTCAAACTTCTTATAAAACGTACTTTTTGAAGTTCGAGCAATAAAATTTTTAAAGTATTAGAATTTAATCGATTCTCTTCTTGTTTGGTCAGTCCAAGGCTTTTGACAAGTTCAATATTTCGCAGGCTTTCTGTGGTTGAACCCGCAAGTGCATTGGTTTGTGTGACAATTTTTTTAGAAACTGTTTTTATTTTTTTTCCTAGATATGAACTCAAAACAGCAATAATCGGGGCCGTTATTGCAAAGATGAGTGCAATTCTAAAATCGATTCGTGAGATATAAATAATAACAAAAACAAAGCCAATGACAGTTTGGAAAATCAGTGAAATTGAGAGCGTTATCAATTTTTCGGAATCGATTCTTACTTTTTGCAACTTGCTCAAAGTTTCGCCACTTCGTTGGTCTTCAAAATCTTCATAGGGTAAATCCAAAGATTTTTTGATACCATCGGTGTACATTGCCGCACCCGACCGCTGAATGACAATCAAGGCAAAATAGTCTAGAAAATTTTTTGAAAGCCTTGATATCATTGTTGCGCCAAGCGAAAGTCCAAGCCAAAACGCTACCGATTTTATGAATCCGATTTCGTTGTTTTTGTATTTCAAAATGCCAACACCACAGTCTTGCATCAATTTTCCGGTGATGACCGAGTCTGATAAACTGAAACAAATATTGATGGTTGCCATCAATAAAGCCAGAAAAAGTAACAGTTTATGATTTTTTAAGTAAGAATATAATATTGACATTAATTGATTTTTTTTGCAAAGATACACTTTTGTTTGTAGATACAAATATCTTAAAAGTCGTTTATAATTTCTATTTTTGTGAATATAATAATCTTAATGAAGTTTACGACCCAAATTCCGATTGCCGATTCAAAAAGCCCAATAGATTATCATTCTAAAATCTTTGGAATTGGTTCGTGCTTTGCCGAAAACATGGGTGCAAAATTTGATTTTTATAAATTTCAAAATCATGTAAACCCTTTCGGGATTATTTTTAATCTAGTTTCAATCTGTAAAATAATTGAGCGCGTTGTCACAAATAAATTTTTTACAGACACAGATGTTTTCTACTACGAAAATCGTTGGCATTGTTTTGAAGTTCATTCGAAAAACAGCCACGAAAATCGCGAAATTCTACTCGGAAATCTCAACAAAATTCTAACTGAAACAAGAATTTTTTTACAACAATCTACTCATATTATTCTTACATTAGGAACCTCGTGGGTTTATGAAAATATTGATAATGAAAAAGTTGTAGCAAATTGTTATAAACTTCCGCAAAAGCAATTTGTAAAAAAATTAATTTCAACAGAAGATACTACGGATTATATCAAAAAGATTATTTTTTTGATTCAATCTATAAATCCTGCAGCCAAGTTTGTTTTTACGGTGTCGCCCGTACGGCATATTAAAGACGGTTTTTTTGAAAATAATGTGAGTAAAGGCATTTTGATGCAAGCGATTTTTGAAGTTATAAAAGACGATTTTGCTATAAATTATTTTCCGAGTTATGAAATTGTAATCGATGAACTGCGTGATTATCGTTTTTTTAATGCCGACATGCTACATCCAAATCAAATAGCAATTGACTATATTTGGGAACGATTTTACGACACAAATATCCACACAAATGCAAAAGAAATTTCTAAAAAAGTTACCGACATTCAAAGACTTTTATTGCATCGGCCTTTAAATTTAAACGAAATGGATTTTAATATTTTTCAAAAAAAAATTCAAGATTCTATTCAAAACCTAAGATCATCAAACCCTGAAATCAATTTTTAAAACATAACATGAAAAACATTATCATCACAGGCACAAGCCGCGGAATAGGTCATGAATTGGCATTGCTTTTTGCAAAAAATAACTATAATGTTTTGGCGCTTTCGCGAAATATATCCGAATCATTCAATCAATTTCAAAACATTAAAAACCTATCCATTGACTTATCCAACGAAAATGATTTAAAACAAGTTTCTGAATTTATCACAAAAAATTGGTCACAAGTCGATGCTGTTGTCCACAATGCTGGTGCGCTGTTGCTAAAACCATTTGCCCAAACCAATAACGATGATTTTCTGGATATATATAAGGTAAACGTTTTTGGGGTTGCCAACTTGACCCGAATCGTTTTGCCATTTCTAAAAAAAGGCAGTCATGTAGTTTCGATAAGCAGTATGGGTGGCATTCAAGGCAGTTCAAAGTTTGCAGGACTTGCTGCTTACAGCTCGAGCAAAGGTGCGGTTATCACGCTTTCTGAGCTTTTGGCCGAAGAGTTTGCAGCACAAGGCATTGCTTTTAACGTACTTGCCCTTGGTGCAGTAAATACCGAAATGCTTGCCGAGGCTTTTCCGGGCTATGTTGCGCCAGTGTCGGCACTAGAAATGGCGCAATATATTTTTGATTTCACTTTGACGGGCAACAAGTTTTATAACGGAAAAGTGTTGCAAGTAAGTGCCAGCACTCCTTGATTTCTAAATTCGTATGGCGTCAATTATCAATCTTGTAGTAGATTATCAATAAAACATCAAATTCCAAAATGAATTTACAATTAATAAGCACAAATTTATTGCCTGAATATTTGGATCAAATACATGGTTTGGGTCCAAAATTCGATGCGCTAAAAGATGCCGAAATTAGTACGGATAGTTTTAGTTTTTATACCTCGGTAGCATCAGTTTATAGCAGTAAAATTGAGGGCGAAGAGATTGAGTTGGATAGTTATATCAAGCACAAAGCAATGGGAATGCAGTTTGAACCCGATTATACCAAAAAAATTGATGATTTGTATAATGCCTATTTATTTGCACAGAGTAGTATTTTAAATGAGCAAAATATTGCAAAAGCACACCAACTTCTAGGCAAAAACATTGTTGCAAAAAACTATCAAGGCAAGTTGAGGACCAATAATATGTACGTTGCTACTGACGACGGACGCATTGAATATGTTGCTATATCGCCAAACGAATTGAAATCCGAAATGACTAAATTTTATGAAGATTTAGATATTTTGATTAATCAAAAACTAACCGTTGAGGAAGTGTTTTTTTACGCATCTTTTATTCACTTAGTATTTGTGAAAATTCATCCGTGGAACGACGGCAATGGTCGCAGTGCGAGACTA
>JBDLWE010000063.1:0-13754 GCA_039804445.1 Bacteroidota bacterium
ATTGCATTAACATTCATTCCAGCCCCAACAGACGCAAAAATAATAACATCACCTTTATTTATATGATGGTTTTCAATTTTATTTTGAAGTATTAAATCGTATAACGTCGGAATTGTAGCAACACTACTATTGCCCAAAAAATTAATACTCATTGGCATAATGTCTTTGGGGGCAGTTTTGTCATATAATTTATAAAATCGATTGATGATGGCTTCGTCCATTTTTTCGTTAGCCTGATGAATTAATATTTTTTTTATTTCATCAATTTTGATACCACTTTTGTCAAGACATTCTTTCATGGCATTTGGCACGTTGGTCAAAGCAAATTCATAGATTTTTCGACCATGCATTTTTATATACCTAATATCTTTGTCTGCATTTTGATCATTAGAACTGCCAAAAAAAAGATAATTTGCCTCGTCATAAGCAAAAGTTGCCGATTCAAAGGCCAATATGCCTTCGTGAAGATCTGTACCCTCAATGATTGTTGCGCCTGCTCCATCTGAATATATCATGCTGTCACGATCATGTGCATCTACGACTCTCGACAATGTTTCGGCACCAATGACCAAAACTTTTTTTGCCATTCCAGACTTTATAAATGCGTTGGCTTGCAAAACGCCTTCTATCCAGCCTGGACATCCAAAAAGTATATCATATGCAACACATTTTGGATTTCTAATTCGCAATTTGTTTTTTACACGTGTTGCTAAACTAGGTATAACGTCTGTTTGAATAGCTCCTTTTTTTACATCTCCAAAATTATGTGCTACAATTATATAGTCTAATGTTTCGAGATCAATAGCAGCATTTTCAATTGCTTTTTGTGCAGCAAAAAAAGCCAAATCACTAGCGCACATGTCATTGTCGGCATATCGTCGTTCTTCAATGCCTGTTATTGCTTTAAATTTATTTATGACAATATCATTTGGATAGGAAAAATCTGAGCCGTCTTCGTTCAAAAACACATGAGTACCAAAGTCTGTATTTGCAATTTTATTTGAGGGTATAAAACTACCAACCCCTGTTATTTTGATATTTGTCATTTTATTTTAACAATTTTTTTGCTAAATTATGAAATAAAAACGATTTTGATTAATAAAAAATATTATGCACGCATACAATTATAAAAATCGTAAGAAAAAAACATATTTCTACGATTTTTCCAGATTATTTATACGTTTTGTTGCGAAATTTTTATTTACAAAATTATTGATAAATTTTTTGCCTGCGATTTAATTTCAGTTGCGTTATCGCCTATAAAATTGTCGTCTACACTTTTAACAAAATGGTTTATTCAAATGTCAAACATTTCTGGCGATATATGATGCAATTTATCAACGTTCAAATGAATATCGGTTAAATTATTAGTTTATCCGCCAGTCCCTAAAATTAATTGTGACTAAAATGTTACTAAAATCGGGAGATGCTCGTCAATTTTTATTTTTACCACGTCTTTAAAAATGAAATTCGTACGATTGTCTAAAAGTAATTTTTGATAAAATTTATCGACTAAAAAATAAAGGTCTTCTTGCTTTTTTATATCAGTCATTATTTTATGTATTAAAGTTTACTGAAATCTTGTATTTGTTTTTCAAAAATTTATTTTTTAGGAAGTATAAATACGAAATACAAGAAAAATCTATATTTTTGAGCGAAGTTAACAATTTAAAATTTTAATTAAAATGAAGAGATATATTTTTGTTTGTTTGCTTTTTGCAATAAGTTCTGTGTTTGGTCAGTCCGATAAAATTTATAAGCATACTGGCGAAACAGTGCTGGGCAAAGTTATTAAATTAGAAGAATATACCATTGTTTTTCAATATGATAAAGAGGATGCACAAAATACAATTGGTAAATATGCTGTTGAAAAGATTGTCTATGGCAAAAGTGGGCGCACCGAAGTAGTTTCGCAAAAAATCATAGTTGCTGGCGAAGGCGATTGGCAAAAAGTTGTTATTCTTGAAGATAGAAGCCATATAGCGGGTTTAAAAAAACGAGAGGAGATTCGCGGAAAAACTGGCTTTATTAGTTTTCATACGGGAAATACGGCCGATAAGAAGGCCGAAAAAAAGTTGAAAATGGACGCCGCAAAAAATGGCTATCCTTTTATACTGTTGACATTAGATAAAGAAATCAATCAAACGGGTGCTTCGGGTCCAAGCTTCGGAAACATACAGAACATTAAAAAAGGAATTGGATTTAAGTATTAAACGTTACTAAAGCATAAAAAATAGCGCTATAATATTAGCGCTTTTTTTATCATATTGTTTTTTTAATAGGTCATATAAGCCTCGATTGGTGCGCAGCTACAGTTCAAATTTCTATCGCCATAGGCTTCGTCCACTCTACGAACGGTTGGCCAAAATTTATTTTCTGAAACATAATCTAAAGGAAATGCTGCCTGCTCTCGCGAATAAGGAAAATTCCAAACGTCGGCAGTTACCGTCATTAAAGTATGTGGTGCGTTTTTCAAAACGTTGTTTTTGTCTTCTAATGTTGTAGTTTCTATTTCTTTGCGAATTGCAATCATGGCATCGCAAAAACGATCAAGTTCTGCAACGTCTTCGCTCTCGGTTGGTTCAATCATCATAGTTCCTGCTACCGGAAACGATACTGTTGGTGCATGAAAACCATAATCCATCAATCTTTTGGCAATGTCGGTAACTTCGATTCCTTTTTCTTTAAATGGTCTACACTCGATAATCATTTCGTGTGCGGCACGACCCATTTCGCCAGAATAAAGCGTATCAAAATGTCCGTTTAATCTTTCTTTGATATAATTGGCATTCAGAATTGCATATTTTGTTGCATTGGTCAAACCTTCTGAGCCAAGCATACAAATATATCCGTAAGAAATCAAACAAGCCAATGCCGACCCCCACGGAGCAGCAGATATTGCTGTTATTGCGGCTGTTCCGCCTGTTGCAATAATAGGGTTTGTTGGTAAAAACGGCACCAACTGCGGTGCAACGCAAATTGGTCCAACACCTGGACCGCCGCCGCCGTGCGGAATTGCAAATGTTTTGTGCAAATTTAGGTGGCAAACGTCTGCACCAATTGTGGCAGGGTTTGTCAAGCCGACTTGCGCATTCATGTTTGCGCCATCCATATAGACTTGTCCGCCGTTGTCGTGAATGAGCTGTGTGATTTCTTTAATTGCGCTTTCAAAAACGCCATGTGTTGATGGGTAGGTTACCATCAAACAAGACAAATTATCTTTGTGCAACAATGCTTTTTCTCGCAAATCATCAACGTCTATGTTTCCGTTTTCTAACGTTTTGGTAACCACGACTTGCATGCCAGCCATTGCGGCCGATGCCGGATTGGTGCCATGTGCAGATGCTGGTATCAACGCAATATTTCTATGATGGTCGCCACGAGATTGGTGGTAAGCCCGAATAACCATCAGTCCGGCATATTCGCCTTGTGCGCCAGAATTTGGCTGCAATGTTGTGCCTGCAAAACCAGTAACTTCATTAAGCTGTTGTTCAAGTTTGGTCAACATTTCCATATAGCCTTGCGCCTGCTCAAGTGGTGCAAAAGGGTGAATGTTGTTCCATTGAGCAGTGCTAAGTGGCAACATTTCTGAAGCTGCATTCAGTTTCATAGTGCAGCTTCCTAACGAAATCATTGAGTGATTCAAGGCCAAATCTTTCTTTTCGAGCAGTTTGATGTAACGCATCAATGCCGATTCTGAATGATATTTGTTGAATACCGGGTGTTGCAAAAATAAAGAAGACCGAAGCCCGTCCCCAGCCCTCTCCACAAGGGAGAGAGTTGAAACTGCAGACCAATCTTTGTTTGTTGCTTCTGAAAATATTTGTACTATTTGATTCAAATCTTGAATTGAAGTAGTTTCGTTTACAGAAATTGAAACCGTATTATCGTCAATATAATAAAAATTGACTTCATGCTTTTCTGCTATTTCTTTAACTTTTTTTGCGTCTGCTTTGATTACGATTGTATCAAAAAAAGCGGTATTTATTTGGTAATATCCTAATTTTTCTAGGGCATCTTCTAGCGTTACGGCCATTGTGTGTACTTTGTTTGCAATATATTGCAAACCCTTGGGTCCGTGATATACGGCATACATTCCGGCCATTACAGACAACAAAACTTGTGCAGTGCAAATATTAGACGTTGCTTTATCTCTTTTTATATGTTGTTCGCGTGTTTGCAATGCCATTCTCAAAGCGCGATTGCCGTCGGTATCAATAGTAACACCAATGATTCTGCCCGGCATACTGCGTTTATATTCTTCTTTGGTGGCAAAGTAGGCTGCATGTGGGCCGCCGTAACCAAGTGGAATTCCGAAACGCTGCGTTGTACCTAAAACTACGTCGGCACCCATTTCGCCTGGTGGCGTGAGTTTTACAAGTGATAAAATATCTGCAGCAACGGCTACTTTTATTTCTGCAATTTTTGATTTGGCAATAAAACCTGCATAATCGTGTACCTGTCCGAACTTGCCAGGATATTGCAGAATTGCTCCATAAAATTCAGTCGAAAAATCAAAAGTTTCGTGGTTTCCAACGACCAATTCTACTCCTATTGGTGTTGATCGTGTTTGTAAAACCGATAGTGTTTGTGGCAGAATCTCTTCTGAAACAAAAAATTTACATACATTGTTTTTCTTTTGGTCACGGGTTCTAACATCAAACAAAAGGGCCATAGCTTCGGCAGCGGCAGTCGCTTCATCGAGCAATGATGCGTTTGCAATTTCCATTCCAGAGAGTTCAATGACGGTTGTTTGAAAATTCAAGATGGCTTCTAATCTACCCTGCGCAATTTCGGCTTGGTAAGGAGTATAGGCTGTGTACCAACCCGGATTTTCGAGAATGTTTCTTTGAATTACTGCCGGTACAATTGCTTGATTGTAACCAAGACCTATATATGATTTAAAGACTTTGTTCTTTTTGCCAAGTGCTGCAATGTGGTTTGCAAATTCAAACTCGGTCATTGCATCGTCTAAAACCAAATTATTTTTGAGGCGAATGTCACTAGGTATGGTTTCAAAAATCAATTGGTCTAACGTTTCAACGCCGATGGTTTTAAGCATGTGAGGCAGGTCGTTTTCGCGAATCCCGATGTGACGTAATGCAAAAGAGTCTGTTTTCATATTTTGTAAAAATATATATCGATGTAATTGATTGGAATTGTGATGCAAAAATAAATATTAAAAATGTAAAAAAAGGGTTTTTAGTTATCAATTAGTTGACGATTTATCAACTTAAATGGTGATTTATTAACAGTCTGTAAATTTTTGTTTAAGGTAAATTTTTAAATTTTGATGCACAAGATTTTATGCTTCTGCAATTTGAATACGATGTTAGGAAATAATATAAATTAATTTGTAAAAAAGCTTAAACAATCCGAAAATAAAAGTATAAAAAAAAACAACTTGAAAAGTCTACTGATGTTTGCAAAATTGGTCAACGTTGCACAAGCGTTAGGGATCGTCGCGGAAATCCTGTCATTGCGCGGCACGAAGCAATCTGATTAAAGATTGCTTCGTGCCGCGCAATGACAGATTGTAGCAAGAGCCCGGCGCGCTCTCCGCCGCGGCGGACGCGCGCAACGCCACAAAAAAATTGACTAGAACTTGGTGCTTTATGATATGAGATAGATCAATTTGAAAATTGTTTGTAAAATTTATATATTTGAAGATAAAAAGCAACAACATTATAAATCATGGAAACCACTCGCAGAAAATTTATCAAAACGTCGTCAATAGCTGGATTTGGCGCATTAATTTTGCCAAATTCTTTGTTTTCGTATAATAACAATAAATCGACGGCAACAAAAGTGCGACTTGGTTTTATTGCGGTTGGCTATCGTGGGCAGTCGCATCTTGAAGAGATGATAAAACGATCTGATGTTGAAATTGTGGCTTTTGCCGACCCCGACAAACGTATGATGGCAGATGCACAAGAAATTTTGAAAAAAGCAAATTTGCCAGCCGCGAAAGAATTTAGCAACGGCGATTATGATTATAGAAATCTTTTGAAAGACCCAAATATAGATGCCGTTATTGTGGCATCGCCCTGGGAATGGCATAAAATTCAAGGGGTAGAAGCCATGTATGCCAAAAAAATTGTAGGTATGGAAGTCTGTGGGGCAATGACCATTGAAGATTGTTGGGAATTTGTAAAAGCATATGAAGCAACAAAAGTTCCAATAATGATGCTCGAAAACGTGTGTTATCGTCGTGATGTGATGGCGGTTTTAAACATGGTCAGAAAAGGAATGTTTGGCGAACTCGTGCACGGGCAAGGTGGTTATGAACATGATTTGCGGGGGGTACTTTTTAATGATGGCGTAACGGCCTATAACTCTGGCGTAGAGTTTGGTGCAAAAGGTTTTAGCGAGGCTAAATGGCGAACAGACCATTATCTGAAACGAAATGGCGAGCTTTATCCAACCCATGGCCTCGGACCGGTTGCTGTGATGTTTGACATAAACAGAGGCAATAGACTTTTGAGATTGTCATCTTTTTCGAGCAAGGCAATTGGACTTAACAAGTATGTAAAAGAGCATCCGAAAGGCGGCGAAAACCACCCTAATGCAAAAATAAAGTTTAAGTGTGGCGATGTTGTAACCACGCAAATACAGTGTGAGAACGGCGAAACGATTTTGCTCACTCACGACACAAGCCTGCAAAGGCCTTATAATCTTGGGTTTAGAGTGCAAGGCACCGAAGGTATTTGGCAAGATTTTGGTTGGGGCGATGCTAATCAGGGTCATATCTATTTTGAGAAACTTATGAAACATTCTCATAAATGGGACAATACCGAAAAATGGTTTGCAGAACATGACCATCCTTTGTGGAATCGGTATGCTGCAGATGCTCAAAATTCTGGACATGGTGGCATGGATTTTTTTGTTGACAATACCTTTATAGAATGTATTAAACGCAACGTCGAATTTCCGTTGGACGTTTATGATTTGGCAACTTGGTATTCGATAACTCCACTGTCTGAAAAATCAATCGCCAAAAACAGCCAAGTTGTTGATATTCCTGATTTTACAAAAGGAAAATATAAAACAAGAAAACCAGTTTTTGGGTTTGATGGAGCGTTCTAAACCAAAAACACTGCTAATCATGGCGGGCGGTTTAGGTTCTAGATATCAAGGACTTAAACAAGTTGATGCTATTTTAGAATCTGGCGAAACCCTGCTTGAATTTTCTATTTATGATGCAATCTTGACTGGTTTTGATAAAATTATTTTGATTTTAAACAAAAAAATCGAGCACGATTTTATCAAAAAAATAAAAAATATTTGTCATTCAAAAAACGTTGCGTTTGGGTATATTTTTCAAGAAATAAATATGTTTGTTCCTGAAAAATTTACAGATTTAGTTAACAAAAGACAAAAACCATGGGGAACGGCGCACGCTATTTTGTGTGCAAAAAACATTGTTAATGAGCCGTTTGTTGCAGTAAATGCTGATGATTTTTATGGTCGAAAAACGTTTGAAATCGCAGTTGATGCAATAGATAGTAAAAAAATTGATGATTATCATTATCAGATGATTGCTTTTAAGTTAAAGTCTACTTTGAGTAAAAACGGGTCGGTTTCGAGAGGGATTTGTATGACCGACCGGAACAGAAATTTGATAAAAATTGAAGAGCATACCGATATTTTAGAAAAAGAAAATCTAGTAATTTCTATTCAAAAAAATGAAATTTTGGATGAAGACAGCTTAACGTCAATGAATTTTTGGTGTTTTGGACAGTCAATTTTTGAATATATAGAAAACAAATTTTTATTGTTTTTAGAAAATGTAAAAACTGAAAAGCAAGAGTTTTATATTCCGTCTTTAGTTCAAGAATTGATTGTTGACAATAAAATTGAGGTAAAAATTGGTGAAACAACAAGTCAATGGTTTGGGATGACGTACCCTGAAGATAAAATTTTGTTGCAAACCGAGCTTCAAAAACAAATTAAAAATGGATTGTATCATCAAAAATTATGGACTTGATATGGAAGAAGTGTACGAAGTTATTACAAAGTTTTTGAATACGCCTTTAAACGAAATTGCAGCAGAACCGATTGAAAGCGGCTTGATTAACAAAACTTTTTTGATTACAGATTCTAGCAGCAATAAAAAATTTGTTTTGCAAAGAATTAATATTGAAATTTTTAAAAGCCCTGAAGCATTAATAAGCAATTATAATATAATTTTTGACGAGCTAATAAAATCAAAATGCACTTTGAAAGTTGCAAAATTGTATACGGCACTAGAAGCAGGTTTTTTGTTTTATGATATCGAAAATTATCCTTGGCGAATGTTTTTATACATCAAAAAAAGTAAAACTTTTAATAAAACCAGAAAGCCACAAATTGCTTTTGAAGCTGCAAAATCGTTTAGTAAATTTTATAAATACATAAGTTTTAATAAAAAAATACAACTCGAAACGGTTTTGCCAAACTTTATAGATTTTAAAAAACGACTCATAGATTTTGAAATTGCTTTGAAAAATTCAAATCAAAAATTTATTTCAGATTCAAAAACCGTTCTTGATTTTGTGCTAAAAAATATCAACCTCCCTGAATATTGGATCGAATTGCAAGAGAAAAATCTTTTGCCAATACGAATTATTCATGCCGACCCAAAAATAAGTAATATTCTGTTTGATAAAAAAAATAAAGGTTTGGCAATCATTGATTTAGATACTGCAATGCAAGGTACAATTTTGTATGATTTTGGCGATATGATTCGGTCTTACAGCAATTTATTGAAAGAAGATGACCCACGCAAAGGAAATTTTGACGAAGTTTTGTACAACGCGGCCAAAGTTGGTTTTTTATATCATATCGATAAAAAACTTCTTAACATTGAAGTAGACAATTTAGATTATGCAGCACAGGCAGTGATTTACGTTCAATGTGTTCGATTTTTGACCGATTTTTTAAACGGAAGCATATATTATAGTACAACTTACGAAAATCAAAATTTGAATAGAGCCATAAATCAAATGAACCTGCTAGTTGGTTTAATGGACTATCACGATAGTTTGAATTAAGTGTTTTTAAGTAGTTGTCATTTCATCACGGCTAGATACATTAAAAATGTTAACCAATAGAATTTATTGTTTTTTTACCTTCGATTGTAATTGAAGAACCTATTGCCAAAAATGCTGATATAGGTTTAAGGCTTTGTAGAAACGCAAAATGATTGCCATAAACTGCCTGAAAATCGACAGCTACATTATAATCGATAACCTCAAGGTGTTGCCAGCGTGGGTGCGTAACTTCGTACTCTATAGTCTTGATTTTATTAAATTTTGTGTAACCAAAATAATGTTCGGTAATAAATTCTGCTTCAGAATCAATTTCGATTACTTTTGGAATTTTGCTCGTAATCATTGAGATAGAATGCCATTTTTGATTTTTTTGCCACGAATATTCAAATGATTTTTTAGCGTCAGTTTCGGCTCGGACGTGCTTCATTGGCAAAGTTTCATAATGCTCTTTGTACAAGGTATTGGCCACAATTGTAATGGCGTGTTTTGGTACTATTTCTTTAATAAAAACGACGCCTCTTTTCAAGATTCCGTTTTCGATTCTTTTGACATAAAACCTCAAATTAACTTCTTCAAAATCTGTGTGTAACGGAACTTTTATACCAAGAACTTTTACGTTTTCGAACATAAAACCTATTAAACTAATGTAGCATTTGTTTTGAAAAAAATCAATTTTGGTGCCAATTGGCAAATATTTATCGAGAATTTTGGGGTCAATTTCATAGTTGATGATGGCAAGATCATTCCACTCGGCGGTTAAAAAACTCATTTTGTTTGTATTTGCAAGATTAAAATTGAACTTTATTTTAAAATTTTTTTACTTCATTATTTTTATAACCAACCTGCCCAACCAGTTTTCTTTAAATTCTGTTACTTTTTCAAGCATATTGTCGGCTTTTAATACAAAATCATAAAGTTTTTTTGTTTGGTCTATAAATTGGTTTGTCTCGTCGGTATGATTGGTTTCTATAGTCGATACTTCTTTCAAGACCCGTAAGGCTGGTTTTATTTCGCGTTTGCTGCGTTCTTTTGCGATTTTTACAGCAAGCTCATCAAGGTCTTTTTCGGCAGAAAAATATTCTCGTCGTTCACCTGCCTTATATTCTTTAAAAACTATACCCCAATCTATAAGCGCTCGCAGGTTCATAGACGCATTTCCTCTCGAAATTTGTAGCTCATCCATAACGTCTTCCATAGAAATTGCACCGTTAGAAACCATCAATAAGGCATGAATTTGGGCCATTGTTTTATTGATTCCCCATTGATTGCCAAGTGCGCCCCAAGTTTGAATAAATTTGTTTTTTGCCTCTTTGAATTCCATATTTATAATTTATATTGCAAATATGAGAAATGTTTTTTAAATTTCAATAATAAGTGAAACTTATTTTAAACTACAGCAATTTGATACATTTTATAGAAACAGACAATTTTTTAAAACGTAATTCAAAAAAAAGATGAGTTTAAGAACACAATAAACACACCATATATCTTCGGCAAAAATTACATTTTACTTGACATATTGATTACAATATATAAAAACCAAAGACTATATTCATTTAAAAATATGTATTTTGGTGAATATATTCACCAGTTAATAGTATAAATTAGTGAATACATTCATTAAAAATATATAATATTGGTGAATACATTCGTTAAAAATATATAATATTGGTGAATACATTCACCAAAAAGTATATTAAATCAGTGAATACATTCACTAAATAATATATATATTTGGTGAATACAATAAAAAAATATATTTTTGCAAAAACATATTAAAGCCATGATTAAAAGAATCTTGACCCAAAAAATAAAATCACGATTTCATAAAGGCAAAGTCATTGTTCTTATTGGACCGAGACAAGTTGGAAAAACAACCTTGATAAATTCGCTTTTAGCAAAAGATGAATATCTTTTTCTGGATGGCGATGACAATACTATTTCTGAATCATTATCAATTGCAAACACCGAAACACTAAAAAACATAATTGGCGACTATAAATATGTTTTTATAGACGAAGTCCAACGCATCCCAAATATTGGTCTGAAACTAAAAATAATGGTCGACCAAATAAAAACTGCTCAAATAATCGTGAGTGGCTCGTCGGCATTCGACATAAACAATCTTACACAAGAACCATTAACCGGCAGAAAATTTGAATTTCAAATGTTTCCTCTGACTTGGACAGAATTTCAAACCAAACTTGGCTTTATGAAAGCCAAGCAGCAACTAGACTTACGACTAGTTTTTGGTATGTATCCTGATGTTATCAATAATTTTGGGCAAGAATATGAAATTTTAAAAAACCTTGTTTCAAGTTACCTTTACAAAGATATTTTGGCATTGGCAGGCATTAGAAAATCAAATGTTTTAGAAAAAATCTTGCAAGCACTTGCGCATCAGGTTGGTTCAGAAGTGAGCTATAACGAAATTGCACAACTGGTAGGCGTTGACAAAAACACCGTCAATACATACATCGATTTATTAGAAAAAAGTTTTGTGATATTTAGACTAAACAGTTTTTCTAAAAACCTTAGAAACGAAATCAAAGCCAACAAAAAAATATATTTCTATGACAATGGTGTTCGCAATATGGTTATTGGCAATTTAAACAGAATAGACCTGCGGGCAGACAAAGGTGCACTGTGGGAAAATTTCATGATATCAGAACGCATAAAAAAGCTGTCATACACGCAAAGTAACGCACGACCATATTTCTGGCGCACGACCACCCAACAAGAAATTGATTATATAGAAACCAACGCCGACGACACAGCCGCATTCGAGTTTAAATGGTCCAAAACCAAAAAATCAAAGCTGCCAAATTCGTTTAATACGGCATACAACCCGACGTTTGAAATCATTAGTCCCGACAATTTTCAAGATTTTTTGAAATAAAAACCTTAAACCCGAAATTCAAATCACAAAAAGTTATATTCATTTTTGGCGTTCCGCGCGCCCGCAAAAGCGGGGAGCACGTCGGGCTCTTGTTCCAATCTGTCATTGTGAGGAACGAAGCAATCTTTTAAAGTGATTACTTCGTTCCTCACAATGACAGGATTTCCACGACGATCCCTAACGCTAATGCAACCGTTACCAAGTTTATAAACAATAATAATACACAAAAGATACTTTCTAAAACCACAAAAATTATTTTTTTTTAAACTATTGCCTTTTACTACCTTTACCCTAAAATTGCAACCGCATGATGCTACTTAGATACCTATCACAAATAGGGAAATATTTTTTGATGATTCGCGAAATTTTTAATAAACCCACAAAATGGTCTGTTATGCGCGGTTTGATACTCAAAGAAATTGACGATTTGATTATTGGCTCTCTAGGTATCGTAGCATTTATTTCGTTTTTTGTTGGCGGTGTTGTTGCCATTCAAACAGCTTTGAACCTTACTAATTCGTTGATTCCTAAATACTTGATTGGATATGCAACACGCCAATCCGTCATTCTTGAATTTGCACCCACTTTTATATCTATCATCATGGCCGGAAAAATGGGTTCGTTTATAACCTCAAGCATCGGCACCATGAGAGTAACCGAACAAATCGATGCACTAGAAGTCATGGGCGTAAACTCTTTAAATTATTTGGTTTTTCCAAAAATAATGGCGCTACTACTCTACCCTTTTCTGATCGGAATATCAATGTTTTTGGGCATCGGAGGTGGATTTATTGCTGCGGTCTACGGTGGTTTTGGTAGCAGTTTTGATTTTATAGATGGTTTGCAGCGCGATTTTGTGCCGTTTCATATTGCTTATTCTTTTATCAAAACATTTTTGTTTGCATTACTACTAGCAACCATTCCATCGTTTCATGGATATTATATGAAAGGTGGTGCACTCGAAGTCGGCAAGGCAAGTACCGTGTCGTTTGTTTGGACGGCCGTAACCATCATTTTGTTGAACTATATTTTAACACAATTACTTTTAACCTAATGATTGAAGTTAAAAACATAAAAAAATCGTTTGCCGATAGCATGGTTTTGAAGGGCGTTTCTACAGTCTTCGAGACCGGAAAAACCAACCTCATCATTGGGCAAAGTGGTTCGGGTAAAACAGTTTTGCTCAAATCATTATTAGGGATTCACACACCAGATTCAGGCGAAATTATATTTGACAACCGAATTTATGCCAGTTTAACTGCAGACGAAAAACGCGCACTACGCACCGAAATAGGAATGGTTTTTCAAGGAAGCGCACTTTTTGATTCGATGACCGTTGCAGAAAACGTGGGATTCCCGTTAAAAATGTTTACAAAAAATTCAAAATCAGAAATTGATGACCGCGTTGCATTTGTTTTAAAACGAGTAAATCTTATCAATGCCGATAAAAAATTACCTTCAGAAATTTCTGGCGGTATGCAAAAACGAGTAGCCATTGCAAGGGCTATTGTTAACAATCCAAAATATCTTTTTTGCGATGAACCAAACTCTGGACTAGACCCAAATACTTCAATCTTGATTGACAATTTGATAATGGAAATCACCCAAGAATATAACATAACAACCGTCATCAACACGCACGACATGAACTCGGTCATGGAAATTGGACAAAATATTGTGTTCTTAAAAAACGGACTCAAAGAATGGCAAGGTACTAAAGAGCAAATATTTCTGACAGACAATCAAGCTGTTACAGATTTTGTGTACTCTAGTAACCTGTTCAAAAAAGTTCGCGAGGCATATTTGTTTGGATTGAAATAAAA
>JBDLWE010000064.1:0-3112 GCA_039804445.1 Bacteroidota bacterium
ATAGTCATCTCTAATAGCATTTACTCGCTTATCTGTAGGATAAACTTGTTGCACGTCATTTCGCATAATTTGATATTGCGCAGGTGCATTAGAACCACCAAAATAAGATTGAGGTACAATATGCTCACGATTATAGCAATCGCCCTCTATATTGAGGCCTCCGCTGCCGCACTGACCTGCACGAGCTGTTAATGCGGTATTAAAATTAAAATTGTACGGGTCTATTGTCGCCGGATTTTCTGAATAAATATCTACAATAGTATTATCATTTTCATACCCAATGCCATTATCTCTATCGGTTGTGCCGTAGGCGCCCCACAAACCGTTGTTGGTTTGGTTTGTGCCACTACCATAACTTCGGTCGATATGTCCGTTTGAAATAATTGTTTTCAACTGCGTTTTAAGTGCAAAACCTGATGCTGTTGCGGCGTCATAATATCCTGCTGGCACTTGTGCAAATAAAAATTGAACAATAAAAAAAGCGATATTTATGTAATGTTTTCTCATAAAAACTGTACTTTAATTTTTTCGTTCCATTAACGCCATATAAAACCCATCAAAACCGGAGGTTGATGCTAGTATTTTTCTATCTTGTACAAATGTAAAACTTTTTCCGGTTTCTGTGGTTAAGAAACGGTTAACTTGGTCTTGATTTTCTGATGGCAAAATAGAGCAGGTTGCATAAACCAATTTTCCGCCTGGTTTCACAATTCTGGCATAACTTTCTAGAACTTCGGCCTGCACTTTTTTGATGTTTTCTATAAACTCTGGTTGCAGTTTCCATTTGGCATCAGGATTTCTTTTGAGAACGCCAAGTCCGCTACAGGGTGCGTCTATCAGTACTCGATCTGCTTTTTCGGCAAGTTTTTTAATTACTTTGCTGGAGTCTATGATTTTATATTCAATATTGAAAGCACCGTTTCGCTTGGCTCGTAGCTTGAGTTGATTGAGCTTGCTTTCGTATAAATCCATGGCAATGAGCTGTCCTTTGTTTTCCATGAGTGATGCCAAATGCAATGTTTTTCCGCCTGCACCAGCGCAGGTATCTACGACTCGCATACCAGGTTTTACGTCAAGAAAATCGGCTACGAGTTGAGAATTTGCATCTTGAACTTCAAAAAAACCTTGTTTAAATGCATCTGTCAAAAAAACATTGGCTCGCTCGCGAAGCACAAGTGCGCTGTCGTGACCCTCTAGAAAATCGGTTTCGATATTCAAGTCCATCAAAATGGCACGCAGTTTTTCTTTGGTGGTTTTGAGGGTATTTACTCTCAAAATCACTTTGGCAGGTTGGTTTTGAGCAGCAATTTCTGTAGCCCAAGTTTTTTCTCCCAACTCTCTTACACCAAGTTCGTCCATCCAATCTGGAATAGATTCTTTTAGGGCACGTACTTTAGATAGTTCATCAAAACGGCCTTTTATTTTTCGGTCGGGTGTGCCTTCTAGCTGTTTCCAGTCTGGAATAGGGTAGCCACGCAAGACAGCCCAAACTGCAAAAATGCGCCAAAGATTATCGCGATTGAATGGTTCTTTTACTTCGGCAATTTCGGTGTAAAGTCTTTTCCAGCGCACGATTTCGTAAATGGTTTCGGCCACAAACTTGCGGTCGGTGCTGCCCCAACGTTTGTCTTTTTTTAGGGCGCGTGCCACTACTTTATCGGCATATTCGCCTTCGTTAAAAATGGCGTTAAGTGAATCTATGGTGGTATAAACTAGGTTTCTGTGTAGTCTCATTTTTACTGAAAAATTGATTGCAAAGATATGATTTATAAAACCAAATCGCAATAAAACTTAGTCGAACCGCAAAGGACGTAGAGGGCGCAAAGTTGATACTTTTTAGAATTAGTTTTTTAAACAATTCATGTTTGGAAATTCATGTTAATTTTTTTTTGATAATATCGATTTAAATGGCACTCTCTTGATTACCAACAGACCTGCGTTAGGGATAGAGTGCAGCTCTTTTTGGTCTCGTCTTTTGGGACGAGATTAAAAAAGCGGGAACGGCAGCCCGGCCTTTACTGTTTTTCGATTTTTTTCAAATCGAAAAACAGTAAAGGGAATGCCCAAAACAATTATATCGTTGTAGTCAATATGTTTTTTATTTATAATTGCTTTGAAACTTTGTTTTGACTATTTTAGCCTAAATATTTTTTTGATGAGCTATTATAAAATTCAAAATCTCGAGCAATACTTTAAGCATTATAACAAATCGATTCGTGAACCCCGAAAATTTTGGGGCAAAATAGCCGAAGAAAACTTTACGTGGTACCAAACTTGGGATAAAGTTGTAGATTTTGACATGGCAAATGCCGACATAAAATGGTTTACGGCGGCCAAAGTAAATATCGTGAAAAACGCTGTCGATAGGCATTTGGCGAGGCGTGGCGATAAAACTGCTATTATTTTTGAACCTAACGACGTGACCGAAGCAGCGCAACACATTAGTTATAACGAACTGCATCAACGGGTTTCTAAAATGGCAAACGTCTTGCGTGAGCAAGGCATCAAGAAAGGGGATAGGGTTTGTATTTACTTGCCTATGATTCCAGAACTTTCTGTAGCAATGCTTGCTTGTGCCAGAATTGGTGCGATACACTCGGTGGTTTTTGCAGGATTTTCGGCCATGGCAGTTGCCTCGCGCATAAACGATTCGACCTGCAAAATGGTCATCACGTCTGACGGTGCTTACCGAGGCGAAAAAACTATTGGCCTAAAAACTATCATCGACGAGAGTTTAAAAAACTGCCCTTCGGTCGAAAAAGTGTTGGTGGTAAAGCGCACAAACGCAACAATAGCAATGACCGAAAATCGTGACCAGTGGCTACAACCGTTGCTTGACGCAGCCTCTGACAATAACGTAGCCGAAATTATGGATGCCGAAGACCCGCTATTTATTCTATATACATCTGGCTCGACAGGCAAACCAAAAGGCATGGTGCACACTACGGCAGGCTATATGGTTTACACAGCATATACCTTCAAAAACGTTTTTAACTACGAAGAAAATGATATTTTTTGGTGTACCGCCGACCTCGGTTGGATTACAGGTCACTCATATATATTATATGGTGCACTTTTGAACGGCGCAACAACCGTTATGTTTGAAGGTATT
>JBDLWE010000065.1:0-20652 GCA_039804445.1 Bacteroidota bacterium
CCCAACTTTTGGGATTTGTACCTGTGAGTTTACTTTTGCTTTTGCCCGATTCAAATTTATAATTTTTGTCGAAATGCTTTGCACTTGCTTTATCGGCCTGCATAATTTGTGCGTCAGGATATAGTTCTAAAAATTTTGCCAAAGTGGTTTGTGTGCTTTGAATCTCGTCTTGTTCGCTACCTGTTAGCTTGCCTACAATTGCCTCGGCAGTCGATTGTCACCACCACGTTTTGGTTTCTTCTTTTTTTATCATTGCGTTATAATGATCCATTCCTACCAATCTAAATTTTGCGACTTTGCCATCAATTCTTGGGTCATAAACTCTGCCGGTTCGGCAAACGGTGCAATAGGTAACCAAAACAGGTTGCTTGTTTACCGTGTCGTAAACAAAATGATGATATCTTAAAAACTGAATCGGGTATGCTTTTGATTTATTGCCATTTACAACACCAATGACCAATCGATCGGTTTTTACTGTGTTGAATTTTGACGCTGCAAAAAAAATTTTTCGGGTTGTGAAAACATTGCATCGGCGGCCATCACAAAATTTGTTATGTATCCAACAATAATGTAAATTACCACTAGAATTGCTGCTGTCCATTTTCGATTCCATGAAGTTTTTATAAATCCAGTAATTGCAATTATTGCAAAAAACAGCCTAAAAACCAACGGTACTGATTTAGAAAATAGGCAAAATCGATACTGTTTATTTGTTGACTTCGCGGCATTGGCATAATGAAATAGACATTCATCAACTCAAATACAATTAGACAGATAACGCCGAAATAAAATGTTTTTTTTAACTTTTCAAAATCTTTGTAAACCGTATGTCAGTGTCCATAACAGTTGCACACTTTTCGCAACAGCGCAATTTTTCTGAATTATAAAAATGCTGAAAGTGGGGCAAAAAATCGGTTTCGATGTTCTTTAATTCAAAATATGTTTCATGTATTTTGTGGTTACAATTATCACAAAACCACAATAATCCGTCGGTAAAGCCCCGTCCTGCACGTTTTCTCTCAATAACCAGTCCGATAGAATTTGCTTCTCTGATAGGCGAATGTGGTACACGGGCAGGATGAAGATACATATCTCCAGCATTCATTTTGAATTCTTTTCGAATATTATCCTCTTGAATGACGACGGTCATAGAACCTTCGAGTTGATAAAAAAGCTCTTCGGTTTCGTTATAATGATAATCTTTTCGGGCGTTTGGGCCTGCAACAATCATTACGATGTAATCACCAGAATCGATATATAAATTTTTGTTGCCAACTGGTGGTTTAAGTAAGTGCCTGTTGGTGGCAATCCAATGTTGCAGATTGAACGGTTTTGCGATTGACATAATTTGTTTTTTTGCCCAATTTACAAATTATCTGGTCAAAACCGCAAGTATTTCTGGATTAAAAATTTGTGGTATTTGCTTTGGGTCATCTTTATAAGTTGTGATTTTACCTTTAACGCAAATTGTTTTTTGATTTAAATCTTGAAGATTTATTTTTTGCTTTTCTAAATAACTGTTTGACAAAACTACTGTAAAAAACCCATCAGGATAAGGTCTGTCAATATTCAAATAGTTTGTTGATTTACCTTCTACAGCGACTTTAAACGAAACTACTTTCCCTTTTACAAACATTGGCATTTCGATATAATCTCGAGCTTGTCCCGCAGAAATTGTGTCTTGCGCAAAAAAAGGGAGTGTGTTAAAAAACAACAAAATTAAAACAAAATTTTTCATAACAATTTTTGATTATCGGCTTTTACACCTAATTTTTTTATCTAATACATTGATTTTTAGGGATAAACAAATATATATCTAAAATCTATTGTTTAAACAAATTTTAAAAAAAGTTATAAAAAAAGTTATAAACCATGGTGTTAAAAACTATTTCACTTCTTTAATCAAATAAACATAAACGGGAAAATGGTCACTAAATCCAGGAACCAAATCGTTGTTTCGCAAGCCATAACCCTTATATCTGCCGTCGGGCTGAATCATAAATGATTTGTTATAAATACCCGCTTTCCAAAATCTATATTGCGAATAATCTGACTGTATAAATGGTTCTGTCATTATCATTTGGTCAAAAATATCCCAAGCGTCACGATAAGCCAATGTGCCAAATCCTTTGTTTGCCATGCCTTCCATAGGGTTGTAAAGTCCAAGTGGCGGCACTTCGCTTTTTTTGCCTTTTGCTTTTAATACCTTTTTTAGACTGTCATTAAATGGGCCGTCGTTTAAATCGCCCATTGTAATGATTTTAGCATTTTTGTTTATTTTTTGCAATGAATCTATTATTTTTATATTCAGCGCTGCTGCTTTCTCTCGCAATGGTCTGCTTATAGCCTCGCCACCGCGGCGAGAGGGCCAGTGATTGACAATAAAATGCATCTCTTCGTTGTCAATCAAACCCGTGAGTAAAATTTGATCACGTGTGTAAATTCTTTTGCTTACTTGGTCAACCTCAACTTTATCATCGGTTGCCGTATCGCCATCATCCACATTTTTTTTTGAGATATTTGTATCACTTTCATAAATGTAAAGCGGAATGTTTTTTGAACTTGTAGGCTTGAAATGTTTTTTTTGATATAAAAAGGCACAATCAATTCCGCGGCGGTCGGGCGAATCATAATGAATTATTCCATAATCTAATGCCGTAATTTGCGGGTCTTTAACGAGTGTTTCTAACGTCATTCGATTTTCAACTTCTGTAAGACCTATTATTGCTGGCGCATTTGGATTGTCTGCCGTACCTAGTTGCGAAATGATTTTTGCAATATTGCTTACTTTTTGTAGATAGTATTTTTTTGAATAGACCCATTCATCGTCTCTAGTGTTTGGATCATTTATTGTGTCATAAAAATTTTCAATATTATAAAACGCAATAGTATGCACTTTGTATTTTTTAGATTGAGGTTTTGCGTTAGTAACTGTAAAAAAAGTAGCAAAAACAATCAAAAGTCTTAATATTTGCATAAAACGGTTTATTAATTTATAATGAAGTTTAACACAATTTTGGCTTCAAAAGTAAATAATTATAATTTAACATTTACATTTGTACCAGTTAAGAAATTTTAAACTTAACAATTTCTCAATTTAAATATGTTTATGAATAAAAAAGTATTTTGTGCAATGCTACTTATACAGATTTTTTTTGGATGGTCGCAGCAGTTAGCAAGTGTTTCTGGAAAAATAATTGATGCCAAAACGCAAAAACCTATTGCAAATGTGGTAGTTTCTATAGAAAATACAAATTTAACAAAACTATCAAATTCTGAAGGCTTTTTTAGTATTGAAAACGCTGCGGTTGGTAATCAAATATTGAAAATTTTGTCTGTAGACTATGAAACACAACTTTTATCAATTGAGATTGTAAAGTACGAGAAACTCGACATTGGCACCATTGCTTTAGAAGACGACAATGAAGTTGAACAGCAAATGGCACTTGTAACTTTGACAGAAAATGACCTTGGCGATGACAACAGCGGCTCAGAAAACACCTCTGGATTGTTGCAAGCCAGTCGTGATGCTTTTCAACAATCAGCCGCTTTCAACTGGGGACAAGCCCGATTTAGAATGCGTGGCCTTGATAATGAATATGGCAATATATTGATAAACGGAATATCGGTGAACAAAATTATTGATGGGCGACCACAGTTTGGCAACTGGGGCGGACTAAATGATGCGACCCGAAATCAAGAATTCACCAATGGCTCAGCACCAAATGATTATGTTTTTGGAGGTATTCTTGGCATTCAAGAAATAAACACAAGAGCATCACTTTATAGAAAAGGGACAAGACTTTCATTTGCAAGCACAAACACCAACTATGCCTTTAGAGCAATGGGGACTCATGTTTCGGGCATGAGTAAAAATGGGTGGGCATATGTGGTTTCGGCCGGGCGTCGTTGGGCACAAGAGGCTTATTTTGAAGGAACAGATTATTCAGCAAACTCGTTTTTTACAAGTATCGAAAAACGTATTAACGACAACCACACTTTAAATTTTACTGCAATTTATGCACAAAATCGGCGTGGTCGAAATTCACCAAACACCAACGAAGTCATGAATCTGGTTGGCAACAAATATAATTCGCTCTGGGGCTATCAGGAAGGTCGCAAAAGAAATTCTCGCGACAGAAATCTTGAAGAACCAATTTTTATGCTAGAGCATTTCTGGAAAGTCACCAGCAGAACCAAAATAAACACGACCGTAATGTATCAAAAGGGGCAAATTGGCAATAGTCGGCTTGACTTTCAAGGGGTTGACAATCCTGACCCAACATATTACAGAAAACTACCAAGTTATTTTACATCGCTTTTTAATGAAACCACAAATGCATTTGAAGGAAATTCGCCCACAAACATTGCACTGGCAAACGGTGCGAGTGAAAAATTTGTTGCAAATCCGCAAATTAAATGGGATTTTTTAATAAACCAAAACCGCTCTACAGCTGCAGAAAATAGTGTTGTGGTGCTATATGAAGACCGAACAGACGATAAAATGTGGGTAGCCAACTCTGTTTTAACCACACAAATATCTGATAATATTTTGATGCACGCTGGCGGAAGTTTAAAAAAATTAGAATCGGCAAATTTTCAAAATCTACAAGACCTTTTGGGCGGAAAATTCTATCGCGATATAGACCCATTTGGACAAAATGCAAATCAGCAACAAGCAGACCTAAATAATCCGAACAGAAATGTGGTGGTTGGAGACAAATATGGCTATCACTATAATATGTTTGCAAACGTTGCCGATGTTTTTACACAATTCAAATTCAATTATAACAAAATAGATTTTTATCTGGCTCAAAATTATTCAAGATCAGAATATCAAAGAGAGGGATTATATAAAAACGGTTATTACACCACCACTTCATTTGGCAAAAGCGACAATAAAGTGTTCGATAATTTTGGTTTTAAGGGTGGTGCAACTTACAAATTCTCTGGCAGGGCATTTTTGTCGGCAAACGCATTTTATCAAACAAAAGCACCGTCGATGCGCAATATCTTTCCGAATGCAAGGGTTTCAAATAATTCGACACTCAATATAACAAACGAAAATATTACTAGCGGTGACTTGTCATACATAATCAATATGCCCAGCTTTAAAGGACGATTAACAGGATATTTTTCGAAAGTAAAAAACGCAACCAGAACTACCTTCTTTTTTGCAGATGGGGTTGGTATTGATGACGGCGACCCAACAACCAACGATGACGGCGGCGATTTTCTTGCCGAAACAATCACGGGGCTCGACCGCCGTAATATTGGAGCAGAACTAGGCCTAGAATTTCAAATAACACCTACTATTAAAGCAACAGCAACGGCAGCCTATGGCGAGTTCACTTTTGATAACAACCCAAACGCATCTTACACCCAAGACTCTCAAGCTTCTGTAAACAAGCCAAACCCAATTATAAACCTTGGTAGCAGCAACATGAAAGGCTATCGGCAGGGAGGCACACCTCAACAAGCGGCATCTGTGGGTATAGAATACCGTGACCCAAAGTATTGGTTTGTAGGCGCAAACCTCAATTATCTTGCTGCAAATTATATCGATATCGCTCCTATTTTAAGAACTGCAAATTTTTTTAAAAATTTTGGCGAAAACGGAAACGGAAATCCATTTACAGAAACAACAGCAGCTCGTGCTCGAGAACTTTTGACACAAGAGCGACTGCCAGATTTTATGTTGTTGAACATGACAGGCGGAAAATCTTGGCGTGTTAAAGGTAGCACAATTGGTTTTTTTGCAACAATAAACAATTTACTAAACCTTCAATATAAAACAGGAGGGTTTGAGCAAGCCAGAAACGCCTCGTTTAGAGAGCTCAACAATGATGTTGTGAGCGGTACGCCACCATTTGCATCAAGATATTTTATGGGTTTTGGCAGAACATACTTTATAAACCTATACATTAATTTTTAAAGTTATAGACAATGAAAAATAATTTACAATTGTTTGTTATAAGTTTTTTTGGTTTAATCTCGTGCACAAAAGAAGGAGATACAACGCTGCAACCTTTTAATAAAATTATTTTTGAAGAAAATTTTAGTACAGCCAGAGAAGATTTGCCGCCAACGCCATTCGACATTTCTGGATGGACAACTTTTGCACAAGCTGGTACTCGAAACTTTACAGAACAGGTTTTCTCTGGCAATGGATATGCCGAATTTACTTCGTTTAATTCAAATCAAGCTGTAAACATTGCATGGCTAATTTCTCCAAAAATAGATATGGAAAAACAAGATGGCGAAATTATTACCTTTACCACAGCGCAATCATTTTTGACATCTCTAGAAAATTCTTGTGATTTATTGGTAGCTACAAACTTTGACGGAATTAATGTTGCTGCGGCTGATTGGATAGTTGTGCCTGCAAATGTCGTATCACCATTTAATCCAAGATTTACTCCTGTTTTTTCAGGACAAGTTGATTTGTCAAAATTCAAAGGCCAGATCAATTTTGCTTTTCGGGTGAAAGGTTCTGGAACAAATCAAAACCTTGACGGAACCTATCAAATAGATGATATAATGGTATTTCACAGAGTAAACGAACAAAACTAAAAACACCTCAAATGAGATTAAAAATCCTAAAAGCTATATTTTTTGCTGTAATGCTCGGTGTTTTCTCGGCATGCATAAACGACAAACCTTATGACAATGTTGCAACTATTAAGACTTTTGATCTTGTAGCAAACAAAACCGTTGCAGATATTAACGGACTTGCTACAGCAACGCCCACAGTCTACAGCACAGATGATATTATCGAAGGATATGTTACTTCAAACGACGAAACAGGCAATTTTTTTTCAACTATATGTATGCAGACAATTGGCGCAAATGGTATAAATCCAATTGGCTTTAGTGTTTCTGCAGATTTTAAATCTTTTGGACATGGCTTTACTCCAGGCAGAAAGGTTTATATCAAGCTCAAAGGATTGTACTATGCCAGAGTCGATGGTTCGCTCAAAATCGGTGGCTTATTTAACAACAATGGCACCAATCAAATCGGGCGAATAGCAACTGCAGATTGGGATAAATTTTTGTTCGCAGCCGCTGTAATAGTTCCCGAGAATGATCTGGTCGTTACCCGCACCGTCGCAATGCTTAACAACGACAGTAATTTAAATATATTGACCGATATTGATAATGTACAGTTTGCAGATGGCGCATTAAGCAGAACGCTATTTGACATTGATTCTGGTGGTGGCGCCACAAACCACATAATTATTGGTGTAGGAACGACCAACACTAGCGTTGTACGCACAAGTTCTTTTGCGACAATTGCCAGAAGCACAGTGCCTGCCGGACGCGGAAAAATACGAGGTGTTTTAACAAAATTTGGAACAACGTACCAGTTTTATATCAGAAATCTTGACGATTTAAAACTAAATTCGCCGCGAGTCTATAGTTTTGTAAGTGCTTTAAATGAGGGGTTTCAATCATTTGCGACCAATCAGCGGGTGTTTCCCAACTACTTAAACTTCGTTACTGCTGGCACAAAAGAATGGACGGTTAGGGCTGGTAATTTTTTGCAAATGAGCGCATTTGGTGGTAATTTTGAAACGAACAAGTCATATTTTATAATTCCGGTAAACATGACCGCTGCCAATAGTTTAAGTTTTCAAATGCGAATTGATTTTTTTACAAACAAACTAGGTTTTAATATATACCGAACTATGGATTACGTGCCTGGTATGAAAATATCTGATGCAACGCTTATCGATATTTCTGGTTCATTTAGTTTGCCAACAACTAGTGTTGCTGCTTTTGCAAATGTAGGTTCTTACTTAATACCGCAATCTATTGCAGGCAACGGCTATTTTGTTTTTGAATACACGGGTTCAAATATTTCGACTCAAACGCCAGTTACCACAACCGTTCAAATAGACAACATTATTGTTAACTAAAAAAGTTGTTAAAATAAGTACAAAAAAGCTTTCTTAAAAACGAGAAAGACTTTTTTATGTTTTAAATGTTAACAAAAATTAAAAAAAACGTTTTTAATCGGATTTTAAAATCTTTTAAACGTTGTAGGTTTTCTTCTAAAAAAGAATCAAAACATAAAATTAATTGTTGTTGTAACTTTGATATAACAAATTGAGGTTAATTTGCTTTTTATATTTTTTTGGGAGGAAAAGGGCAAGAGAAATCTTGTCCTTTTTTTTATTGCAAAACAAGCCCATTAAAACGATTGAGAACTTCGTCAAAAGTTTCAAATATCGCCGTGGGCTCTTCGCTTGAAACCATTTTCATGCGCAAATCTTTGAAGTTCGGAATGCCTTTAAAATAATTGGTGTAATGACGCCGTGTTTCCAAGATACCTAGTTTTTCGCCTTTCCAGTCCATGGCCCATTGCAAGTGGTTTTTGGCGGCCTCTACCCTATCTGCAATTGTAGGTTGTGGCAAATGGCCTCCAGTTTCAAAAAAGTACTTGATTTCGTTAAAAATCCAAGGATAGCCAATTGCGGCACGACCAATCATTATGCCGTCTATACCATAATCGTTTTTGAATTGCAATGCTTTTTCGGGACTATCAATATCGCCATTTCCAAAAATTGGCATTGTGATTCTAGGGTTGTTTTTCACACGAGCGATGTGCGACCAATCAGAATGGCCTTTGTACATTTGGGCACGTGTGCGGCCGTGAATTGACAATGCCTGAACACCAATGTCTTGCAGCCTTTCGGCAACCTCGTCTATGTTAATAGAATTTTCGTCCCAACCTAATCTTGTTTTTACGGTAACGGGCAAGTTTGTGCTTCTAATAACAGCCTTGGTCAATCGAATCATTAAATCAATATCTTTCAAAACACCTGCTCCTGCGCCTTTGCAAACCACTTTTTTTACGGGGCAACCAAAGTTTATGTCTATTAAATCGGGATTTACCGTAGATACTATTTCGGCCGAAAGCGCCATTGCATCTTCGTCTCCTCCAAAAATTTGAATGCCTACAGGTCTTTCATAATCAAAAATGTCTAGTTTTTGACGGCTTTTAATGGCATCACGAATCAATCCTTCGCTAGAAATAAATTCAGAATACATCAAATCTGCGCCATGCGACTTGCAGAGCCTACGAAATGGTGGGTCGCTCACGTCTTCCATTGGCGCCAGCAACAACGGAAAATCGGGAAGTGTTATATTTTGACCTATTTTTATCAATGAAAAATAATTTTTGACAAATATAATTTAGAATTTTATAATAGTACTGATTTTTAAACAGTAAAATAAAGTTAAAACCAATTCAAAACAAAAAAGCCAAATTAATTTCAATGAAAATAACTTGGCGTTAAAATATTTAAAAAAGACGATTATCAATCAAACTGATTAGATTTTTGTCTTCGTTTTTAATCAATAACAAAATAGACGACGGCTACAACAAACAACGCAATTAATGATGAATCTAGCGGAAATGGCTCACTTGGCAGAAGTGGTTCGCTAAATATTTATGGATCAGGTATTTGTGTATTTTCTGCAAAACCAGCAAGGTTTGTGCAAAAAATAAGACTAAAACATATAAAATTTGTAATTCTTTTTTTCATAACAAAACAAAAATAATAACCAAAAATGGCCAAAACTTTTTAATAAACTTAATTTAACTTGATGCTTCAATTTGTTTGTTTTGATTTTGATAGAACCTCTTTACAAATAAAAAAAACAAATAATACACAACTTTTGTTTTATTATTTCTTAAAAAACTTAAAAAAAAGCCCTTAACTGCACATTTCCTGTCTGAATTGCAACATTATTTTCACTTTTTCGACCTTGATAATTGATATTAATGTCCAGAAACGATGAAAGTCGCTTTTGTAACAGTAATCGCCAAGTAGAATTTGCTCCAGATTGCAACCCTTCGAGCATTTGAAATGCAACTGCCGATTGCGAATTGCCCGAAAAATTGTTTTTTATGTACACAATTTCGCCATTTACAGTAAACTGCTTTTTGCTAGAATAGGTAAAAGACAATCCAACTTTTTGTTGATCTAAAGTTTCTAATGCGCCAATTTTGTTTTTCTTTGATTGAAATTCTAAAAACAAATCTAGACTAGCCATCGAATTCAAAATATACGAAATTTTGGGTTGAATGGTTCGACTTGATAAATCGAAATTCCGAATCACAAAATTTTCTGACAAAAACTGATTGTTAGTTTGTTTTGCATCGGCAGTTAACAACCATGTTTTTTGAACTAAATGTTGGTATAACAATTGGTTCGATTTTAAACTATTCTGCTGTGAACCTGCCGAAAAAAGATTTTTGGTTTCATTTGCCAAAAAATTATACGTTACAGAATGTCGCTGTTTTCCTCGATTAAAAAACAATGTGTTTCTAAAATTGCTGTTTAAACCCAAAATATTTTGACTTGAGTTAAACGGATTTAGATCGAAAACGTTAATGGTTCTAAAAATTTTTCTATCTGATAAAAACGTGATCTGGTTATAAAAATACGATAATTTTTTGCGAAGCCCTTTCTGATTTTGCCATTGATTGAAATTAAAAATCAACGATTGCGAAAATTTGTTTTGGTGTGTTGCCACAAAAATTTGATTTGGCAAAAACACCCTGACAAACTTGGCTTGATCCGCAAATTGAGCCACTTCAAACTCATCAAGCTCTTGAATACCATTGTTGTTGTAATCTTTCCAAACATAAATGCCGCGACCAGCATCGACCTCAACATACGTAAAATCTTGTTGGGCAATTGTGCCTGAGTTGGTTTCAAAAACAGTATTGGTTTGCAAAATTTGACTAAAAAACTGACTGTTATAAAGCAATCTCGAATTTAAAGACGGTTGACCGGCACGAAGTTGGTCTGTGAATTTTAAATTGCGATAATTTATAAAAACCGATAAATTTGATTTTGTGGTTTGAATCAATTTTGATTTCACATAAAAAGCGTTAGATTGATTAACCCTTTGTACCACAGTATTTTGTAAACTGTCGTTTAATCTTCTCAAAAAACCAAGCTCTACAAAAACCTTTGTCGAATCGCCACGCCCAACAAATGCGCCATATTCGACAAATTTTTGCGAAAGCGAACTTAATTTATTGGTGGTTTTGATGGTTTCGAGATTGTCTTCTGATTGCAACGTTGCACCAACCCAATTTTTATAAAAATGAAATTTCGACTGGTTTTGAGTTCTTAGGAATCGAGATTTAGAAAGTATTCCGTCTGCATCTAAAAGACTGCTATTGCTGTTGAACGTGATTTTTTTTGATCTAATATTTGCCAGCAAACTATGTTTATTTCCTTTAAAATTTTCTGAAAACTGAAGATTTTCAAGTTGGTAATTAATGGTTCCAAAATCTTTTATACTCGCTGACAAATTTGTGGTCAAAAAACTTTGGTTTCCAAATCCATTTTGCAAATTCCAATCACGATTAAATTCAATATTAAAAAGCCGTTCGATAGTCGCAAATTGCTGCTGCACAAATTGATATCTTGTACTGATATTGAATTTTATTTTTTTGAATTCAAAATCTTGTTTGATTGCAAGTTTTGCTGCCAAACCAATATTGTCATTGTCGTTTTTGGCAGAAAAAAGGTTTTTATCGTTGTTTGAAACGCCAACTTCAAAATCGAAATTTGTTTTTTCTGATGGACTAAATTTTCCTAAAACCGTAGCAACTTGACTACTAGTTGGCGCAACTAACCGCACAATTGGCTCAAAACTGCCTTGCAAAACGCCGTTTATTGGCGCAATATATTGATAAATTCTGCCTATCGAATTTGTGTTCAAAACTTTATAATTTCCAAGGTTGTTTCCGACATTAGAAAACCGAACATTGAACAAAACCTCCGTCGAATTGGTCGAATATTCAAAAAAAGTAATGTTGTTTTGAGTGATTTTTCGATACAGAATTTTGTTTGCCGCAAACGAATCTTCGAATGCAGATTGCGATGTCATTTGCAAAATATCGTCGCCAGCATTTGCTAGGTTTTGAACTTGTTCTGTTGTGAGACTTTGCTGCAAAGGTTGGTTTTTTGAGTCGTTTTCTGAATAAATTACGCCGCCAAGTTCCCATTTTTCGGCTGTGTGAGTAGCGCCCGTATAGGCCAAAAAGCGGTTATAGGCTCGGTCAGAAAATTGATATTCTATGGTGATTCGCATTTCTGAATTAATAGGAAAAAGCGATGTAAACCGAATTTCGCCTGCATTATAATCGATCATATAATCGTTGTTTTCGCCACGCTTGAGCAATATTCCGTTTACAAAAACCCGCTCAGAACCCGAAACCACAAGCACAAAAAGTTCGCCATTTTGCCCCCGAAGTTTGTATGGTCCTTGATTGCCTTCTTGCCCAACAAATGAACTTTTGGTATATTGCCCGCGCACAATTGCGGCAGTAGCAAAAACATTTGTTTGATTTTTTTCGGAACCAAAGGTAAAATTACCGAGCAAACCTTGCACTTTTTTGTTGAAATTCAAAAACTGAGATTTTCTGTTTTCTAAAAATAAATCGCCTGCGCGAATGTTCCATTTTTTTGAATACAGCTCTATAAAAATTTGGTCAAACTCGTCGAGTCGTTGCGAATATCCGCCTTGTTGCAGCGGAATATTACTGTCTTGAATAGACGCCCGAAGCGAAACCTTGTCGGATATTTTGCCCGAAACTTGCAAATCAAGCGCCGAGTTTACCACTGCATTTTGGTTATTGCCGACGGTTATGCCCCGGGTTATGCTTCCTGAGCTTGTAAGTCCATCAAACGGTATAGATTTGCTAGCAATTGGTTTTTCGATTTTATACAAATAGTTGGCGTCTGCTCCATTTGGTACAACTTTTTTTTCATCAAAAATAAAATAAGGTTGGGTCAAAAAGTCGGGATAATCTTGAAATGTGACTTCGATAGAATCTTGGTCAAATAGCATTTTTTGATTAAAAATTAGTGTTGATTTTTTGAAATCTATCTTATAAAAAGAAGAGTCAATGACGATTTTGTTTTTTCGTTTTATTTCAAAAAAGTATGGGTTTATGCTGTATTTATTGACCAAAATGGTGTCGCGACTTGCAGCAAAACGTTTACTTTTTCGCAAAGAATTTTCTTGCGAAAAGCACTTCATTACTGTAGAAACACAAATTAATAAAACAGCAAATCGAAACATACATTTAATAACGTTCTGATTTCAAAAGTAGTGTATTACTGAAGACTTATGAAATTAAAAATTTAAGTCTCAAAGACATCTGAAATCAAATATATCGTTATTCTGCAATCACAAATCATTATGGCACTCGTCGTCCCAAACTTGTTTGGTAAACCAAAAACCAATCTTCAATTTCGATTTCTAAACTTTCGGCTTGTTGCATGTTTTTTATCCGATTCATGTCTGTTGTTCCAAAAACCGGCAATATTCCAGCGGGATGTTTCATGATCCAAGCCAACAGCAACACATCGTTTGCGACATTGTATTTTTTTGCTAAAATATCGACAACTGTTTTGATTCTAATTGATTTCTCGTCGGTTGCTTTCAAAACGTTTCCCAACGGACTCCAAGCCATTGGTCGAATGTGATGTTGCAGCAGAAAATCTAGACTGCCATTGGTCATTGCGCCTAATTCTGATGCCGAAAACTGAATTTGATTATATTCGATATTTATTTTCTGCCGAAGTACTTCGGTTTGTTGTGGCGAAAAGTTTGATACTCCAAATTCTAATATTTTTTTGTCTCGAATGAGTTTAAAAATTGCTTCGGCCACTTCGTCTGGATGCAAAAGTGGACTCGGACGATGCAAAAGCAAAACGTCTAGATAGTCGGTTTTTAGGTTTCGTAAAGAATTTTCGACACTTTCTGTGATGTGTTTATTAGAATAATTGTAATGTTTGACAACAGTTTTTCGATTATTCGAAACTAATTGAATACCACATTTTGAAATTAATTGAATTTTGTTTCGATCGATTTTTGTTTCGGATAATGCTTGACCAAATTGGGCTTCGGTTGTATAATCGCCATAAATGTCGGCATGGTCAAAGGTCGAAATGCCATTTTCACAACAACCCACAATTAACGACGACATGTCGCTTGTCGTTAAATTTTTGCCCCAAGCGCCCCACGACATTGTGCCTGCAATCAATTTTGAAAGTTTGAGTTTTTGCATTTTTATGTTTTTGTAAATTTATAAAATTCAATTAAAAAATATTGACATCATTTAAAAACTGACTTTTTTAGCAAGAAAAAAAATATTAACGTTTTAATAACTATTGATTATAATTTATTTTTTGAATAATCACAGTATTAAGGTTCAAATCATAAATTACACTTAAAGTACTGAGATATTTCAAATTTTTAACCATTTTTTAACATAAAACATTTAAAAAAAATTTCAATTTGCGGTCAAATTTTTAGTAACCTTTTTTCAGAATTTTATTTATAAAAATGGAACAAAATAGCAGTACGTTGGACATTCGAGCAATCAACGAAAAAATAGAACGAGAAAGTGCGTTCATCGACCTTTTAACAATGGAAATGAACAAAGTTATCGTTGGTCAAAAACACATGATCGAACGATTGCTCATTGGTCTTTTAGGACAAGGACATATTTTGTTGGAAGGTGTTCCTGGCCTTGCAAAAACATTGGCAATAAACACACTTTCGCAATCAGTTCAGGCTAGTTTTAGTCGAATTCAGTTTACGCCAGATTTGCTTCCTGCAGATGTAGTTGGCACAATGATTTATAACATCAAGCAGAATGAATTTTCGATAAAAAAAGGTCCAATTTTTGCAAATTTTGTACTAGCCGACGAAATAAATCGAGCACCAGCAAAGGTGCAATCGGCACTGCTCGAAGCCATGCAAGAAAAACAAGTGACTATTGGCGATACCACATTTAAACTCGACAAACCGTTTTTGGTATTAGCCACGCAAAACCCGGTGGAACAAGAAGGAACTTATCCGTTGCCCGAAGCACAAGTCGATCGTTTTATGCTAAAAACCGTTATTGACTATCCAAAAATGGAAGACGAACGATTGGTCATTCGTCAAAATTTAAAAGGTGCTTATGAAAAAGTAAATGCCGTAATCTCTGTAGAACAGATCCTGCGTGCGCAAGAGGCTGTTCGTGAGGTTTATATGGACGAAAAAATCGAAAAATATATTTTAGATATTGTTTTTGCAACCCGATATCCCGAAAAATATAAACTAGAATCGCTAAAACCACTCATCAGTTTTGGGTCGTCGCCACGAGGAAGCATCAATTTGGCAACTGCCGCAAAATGTTATGCTTTTATAAAACGACGAGGATATGTGATTCCAGAAGATGTTCGCGCAGTTGTGCACGACGTTTTGCGCCACAGAATAGGCTTGACGTACGAAGCCGAAGCCGAAAATGTAACATCCGTAGATATCATCAACAAAATTATTAACGAAGTAGAGGTACCTTAAATAGTTTGAAGTTGTTGGTTGTCAGTTGATTGATTTTTACTGACAACTATTAACTACCAACCATCAACCTACTCGAAATGGATACAAAAGAATTACTCAAAAAAGTTCGAAAAATAGAAATCAAAACCAAAAGATTGAGCAATCATATCTTTTCGGGCGAATATCACACGTCTTTCAAAGGCCGAGGAATGACATTTTCTGAAGTAAGACAATATCAATATGGCGACGATATTCGAAATATTGACTGGAATGTTACGGCCAGATACAATGAAGCACATGTCAAAGTTTTTGAAGAAGAGCGAGAGCTAACCATGATGTTGATGGTCGATATTTCGGGATCTGAAAGTTTTGGATCAAAAAATCAATTTAAGGAAGAGATTGTTACAGAAATAGCTGCAACAATGGCTTTTTCGGCAACGCAAAACAATGATAAAATAGGATTAATACTGTTTTCTGACCAAATCGAATTGTATGTACCGCCAAAAAAAGGAAAATCTCATGTTTTGAGAATCATTCGTGAACTGATAGAATTTCAACCCAAAAGCCGAAAAACCGATATTGAGAAAGCCCTAAAATTTTTGTCAGGAACACAAAAAAAGAAGGCAATTGTGTTTTTGATTTCAGACTTTATGAGTGACGATTATGAAAAAACATTGAAAATCGCATCAAAAAAACACGACATTACGGGCATTAGAGTTTGGGATTTGCGCGACGAAAAAATTCCGAATCTAGGCATGGTCGAAATGCTTGACGCCGAAACTGGCAAAACAAATTTGATTGATACAGGTTCAAAATCTGTAAGAATGAACTACGAAAAATATTATAACAACAAAGTACAATATTTTAAAGAAACATTCTCAAAATGTGGCGCAGGAGTTGTAAACACAAGAGTTGATGATAATTATGTAACAAAGCTTTTGGGGTATTTTAAATCAAGATAAGAATTTTTGATTTTTGAATTACGATTTATGATAACAGATTTCTAATGATTTTTGACTTTAGGTCGTTTATAATTTATTGATGATTTTTGATTAACGATTAACGATTGCAGATTTTTTTAGAATTGATTAAAATGAAAAGCGGTGACTATTTATGAACAAACAACAACTTGAAGACCGATTAATAGATTTTGCAGCTAAAGTCATTTTATTTTCAGATACATATAAAAAAAATTATGCAGGCAATCATCTTGCAGGTCAAATTATACGATCGTCAACTTCGCCAGCACTAAATTATGGAGAAGTTCAAAGTGCCGAGAGTTCAAAAGACTTTGTTCATAAAATGGGAATTTGCATGAAAGAACTTCGTGAAACTTTTGTAAATATAAAAATTGTTGACAAAGCTAATTTGACACATCAAAAACTGCGCTTGAAGGTCTTAAAAGTGAAGTTAATGAGTTGATTTCTATATTTGTAGTAAGTATAAAAACCGCAAAAGGAAATATAAAATAAAATTGTGGTGCGCAACGAAATCTGAAATCAGCAATCGTTAATCATCAATCAAAAATAAAAATAAAATCGTGGTGGCAACTAAATCTGAAATTACCAATCGTTAATCGTTAATTATAAATCAAAAACAAACAATGAAGTGCATCGAAATCTGAAATCAGCAATCGCTAATCATCATTCAAAAATAAAATGAATAAGTTTTTAATAATATTTTTCTTCTTTTATAGTTTCGCTTTTTCTCAAAAAATTGAAACTAAAATCGACACGACCAAAAACAAAATTGGTGCGCAGTTTAATCTCACACTCAAAACAAATGTCGATACACTCGCACGCGTAACATTCCCGAAAGGAAAAATATTTGGCAACATGGAAGTCATTCGTGACTATGTGATTGATACTATAAAAATTGGCGACAGATATGAACTTATCAAAAAATATGGACTAGCACAATACGATTCTGGACGATACAAAATTCCTCAATTGCCCGTTTTGATTAACAAAAAAGCATATTTGTCAGACTCGCTTTCTGTCGAAGTTTTTGATGTAAAAGTTGACACCTTGCAACAAAAAATGTTTGACATCAAAGGCATTGCAATTGTAAAATCTGACTACAGTTGGATCTGGAAATTGATACTTTCAATTTTATTTTTGCTAATGGTTGGTGCCGCAATCTATTGGTACATTAAAAGAAATCAAAAGAAGAAAATCGAAGAAGTCGTTTACAAAACACCCATCGAAAAAGCCACGTCGATGCTCAATATTTTAGAGAAAAAAGAACTTTGGCAAAAGGGCGAAATCAAAAACTATTATTCTGAACTGACAGATATTGCTAGAAATTATATCGAAGAAGCAATTGAAATTCCGGCCATGGAAAGCACAACAGCCGAGCTAATAGCTGGTCTGCGATTGGCATCGAATAAAAAGAAAATGAGCCTCACCGCAGAAACTATCCAAAATCTCGAACGTGTTTTGCAACAAGCCGATTTGGTCAAATTTGCAAAATCGCAACCACTCGAATTTGAAATTACTGAGGATAAAAAGAAGGTCGAGAGAGTAATTTTGACATTAGACAAGGCAATTCCTACTGTGGTCGAAGAAGAAACAGACAACGATTTGCTCAACGAAGAACAACGTAAAAAGCAAGTTGCCATTTTATTAAAAAAGAAACGAAACAAACGAATTATGTTAACATCGTTGGCCGTTTTTGCAATTTTGTTTTTTGTAACCTTGTTTTTTATCATAACCAAAGGTTTTGATTTTGTAAAAGACAATATAATTGGGCATCCATCAAAAGAACTTTTGGAAGGCGAATGGGTCATGTCAGAATATGGAAATCCTGGAATTCAAATCGAAACACCAAAAGTTTTGAAGCGAATTGATATTTCAAAACAAATGCCAAAAGAAGGACTTGCACTTATAAAAGATATGCAAAGTTTTGCTATTGGTAGCCTTACCGACAACTTTTATGTGATGCTGTCTACCATAAACTATAAGCAGGCTATGGAAATGGATTTGTCTAAATCTATTGAAGGAAGTTTGAAGTTCGTAGAACTGCAGGGCGGACAAAATATGATTGCAAAACAAGAAGGTTTTGACACTAAACAAGGTATATCGGGCAGAAAAGGTTTTGGAAGTTTTTCGATTATAAATCCTTTGACAAGAACAAGCACCAAAATGTATTATGAAATTCTACTGTTTGGACAAAATGGCGGTATGCAACAAATTATGATAATGCATCAAGAAGGAGATAAGTATGCCAACGAAATTTCAGACAGAATGCTAAATTCAGTTGAACTAAAAATAGCGGCAACCAATGAGTAATATCACATTTTTGAATCCGCAATTTTTCTGGCTTTTTGTGTTGTTGCCACTTTTGATATTGTGGCAATTCTGGACTCGCAACCAACAATCTGTTTCGCTAAAAATGTCAAGCACGGCTGGTTTTGGTACAAAAAAATCTTTTTTGGTTCGCCTAAAACCCTTTCTTTTTGTTTTTAGATTATTGGCTTTAAGCCTTATAATCGTTGCATTGGCTAGACCACGAACTGTCGATATTAGTAGCAACACCAAAACCACCAAAGGAATAGATATGGTGCTAGCGACCGATGTGTCGGGCAGTATGTTGGCAAAAGATTTGAAGCCAAACCGAATGGAATCATTGAAAATCGTTGCCGAAAAATTTGTAGAAAATCGACCAAACGACCGTATTGGCATTGTGGTTTATGCATCAGAAGCTTATACCAAAACGCCAATAACTTCAGACAAAGCTGTGGTTATAAAAGCCATTAGAAGCATAAAATATGATAACGTCTTGCAAGATGGAACCGGAATTGGCATGGGGCTTACCACCGCCATAAACCGAATAAAAGACAGCAAAGCCAAGAGCAAAATTGTGATTTTGATGACCGATGGCGTAAACAATGCCGGATTTATAGAGCCAGAAACCGCCGCCGATATTGCCAAAAGCTATGGCATAAAAGTATATACAATAGGAATTGGAACCAACGGCATGGCAGAATTTCCGTATGCGATTGCACCCAACGGAGGCTTTTTGTTCAAGATGATGAAGGTAGAAATAGACGAGCAACTCATGAAAAACATTGCCGCAAAAACGGGCGGTCAATATTTTCGGGCAACTAGCAATAGCAAACTCGAATCGATTTATAACGAAATTAACAAACTAGAAACCACCGAAATCGAAGAGCTAAAATTTTATGATTACGACGAAAAATATAGACCATTGATTTTGATAGCAGGCTTTTTGTTGTTGATAGAAATTCTACTACGACAAACTGTTTATAGAAGTTTTGTTTAGATAAAATATTGCAAAAAACTTATAAATTATTTTTATGAAAAATTGTAAAATTGTAGTTCGAATGTCAAAAAACGATCAACTTAGAAATTTGAACGGCTATAATATTTCTATAAACGACAACGAAAGCAAATGTTTAAACAAACAAAATAATTGGCTAAATTGGGAAGTTGAAGATGGTACTTATTCTATAAAAATATCAAATGACTATTTTACACAAACTCAAGAATGTACTGTCAAAAACGGCAAAACAAAAACTGTGACTATTACACAAAATTTACCGTTACAACTTATCGTTGGTTTTACTTTGGGGCTTTCGACAACAGCAGTAGTAATATGTTTTTTTATATCAAAGAGTTTTTCGATCGCAATGTTAATTCCATTCATTTCTTTATTAACCGTCAAAAAAGATTACGATAAAAATAATTTTGAAATGATAATGCAGTAATTTATTTTGAATAATTTTAAAAATACCACGCAAACCCTTTTTAATCTGTAGTAAAAAAAGAGCATAATTCTCAAATTACTGGCTAACGTATTAAAACAATAATCGTTGAATTTGCATTAAAAGCTTATAAATACAAATGGAACTAGACGAAAAAAAATATCTCACTTTATTGCTTATCATTCCAGTTTTGGCGATGCTTTTCTTGTATAATATTTACTGGAAACGCAAAAAACAGAAAGAATTTGGCGCTTTAAAAATGGTTCAAAAACTAAGCCCTTTGCAGTCAAGTTTCAAGCCAACCCTCAAATTTACTGTTGTTTGTTTGGCTCTTGTTTTTTTGATAATCGGACTAGTAAACCCAAAAGTCGGAATCAAAGCAGAAACCGTCAAGCGCGAAGGAATAGACATTGTTTTTGCCATAGATGTTTCAAAATCCATGCTTGCCGAAGACGTTGCCCCAAACCGACTAGACAAAACCAAACAGCTTGTGTCGCAAATCATTGGGCAATTAGGCAACGACCGCATTGGAATGGTGGCCTATGCCGGAAGTGCATTTC
>JBDLWE010000066.1:0-3041 GCA_039804445.1 Bacteroidota bacterium
ATGTAAACCTGAAAGGGATTTGGTTTTTTAACCTAATGTCACAAATTTTGCTGCCAAAAGAAGTGAAGTTTATAGCGCAGTATAATGGCAGCACAACGGGCGGAAACTACTTTTATTTTCAGGTTGACAAGCCGTTTAGCCAAAATCTGGATTTGACTTTTTCGAAAAAATTCTTGAATGACCAACTTTCTGTCGCCGTAAATTTTGATGATATTTTTAATCAGAATGTGCAAGGCATTTCGGCAATTGGCACACCAATTTCGGTAAATAATAAATATGACACTAGGCGTTTTGGTTTTACAATAAACTATAAAATTCCGACCAAAAATAAATTAGCCAAAGAAGACTCAACCATCTTAAACAAAGAAAAGAAAGAAGAATCTGGTCTGATTGTAAACTAAAAAAACCAAAAATCTCTTTGTGGTTTTTGAATTATATTATTAATGTTTTTTTATAATCCTTCGATTAGTGACTTGATTTTTGACGAAGAGTTATTTAAAACTACCTTTGTCATTGCCAAGTTTGACGAAGTGCTATCTACAGCACAATATAATATATACTTGCTGTTTATAGATCTAATGCTATGAATTTGAGAAGTTAGCGTGATAATAAAATCGGTAATTTCTTGACCTTTTAAATTTAGGGCGGCCATTGCTTTCATTTTTTGTTTCACAACTTCGGCATTGTATGCTGCAGCAATTTCTAAATCAAAACCAGCTTGGTTTGAAAGGGCTGCTAGCGCCATACCAGATTCGAGCTCTACAATTGATAGGCCGATTGTGCCAGTAATTTGTTTTGCAATATCTTCAAAGACTGTGTTAAATTGTTTTTCAATTGATTCTATTCTTATTTTTAATTTGGGACTATACTTTAAAAAAAAACAGTTTAAAAAGTGAAAACCCCCTTGTGTAAGTATGCTTTTTTAATAGTATATTCTATATACATAGGGCTTTACCTATGTTTTGCAAAAAAAAACAAAACAGATTAACAAAAGTATCATTGTCTCTCAATCTAGTCACGTTTCAAAGCCACAATTTCCTTTCGGAGCTGCATAAACATATCCTTCACGTTCATGACGCCCAAATCGTCGGGCGCAAATTCTGCGGTACAAAAACTGCAAACATGCTCCCAAATTTCTAGAATTTCATTGGCTTTGACCTCATAAGGTTTATAAAGCGTATTGTCAGAATGAAATATAAAAATTGTTTCGCGCTTGGGTTTTCGGTAAATTCGTTTGTAGACAATGCCATCGTTTTTGCTCAAAACCACATAGGTTTTCCCATCTTTTATGTCGGATAATTTCTCGATGTATTTGCCCACAATAAACGATTTGTCGTTGTGTGGCGGCATAGAATCGCCTTCTATCGGAAAGGCGCGGTACTTGCCTTTGCTGAGAAACGGCAACTGCATTTGTTGCAGTTTCTCAATAAATTCGGGGTCGCTGTATCCGCTCAAATATCCTGCTCGGGCTTTGTATGGCAAAATCTCTATATAGTCTTTTCCAAATTTATCGATGGTTATGGGCAGCAGCAATCGGTTGTTTTCCATTTTCAAGATGCTGTCTAACGGAATTTTACGCAAGTCAACATTAATGAGAATATCGATACTCACATGAAAATGTTTTGACATTCGTTTCAAAATATCAAACGGAGGTTCGCTTTTTCCTTCTTCATACTTGGCAAATCGCACTCGGGTGATGATGAGGTCGTCGGCCAGTTTTTGTTGCGAAATGCCTAACTGCGAACGAAGTAGTTTTAGATTCTCAGAAAATATAGTCATTGATATAATTTATATCAACAAATGTAATAATATTTGATACAAAATGAAATATTTTTGTAAAAAAAAAGCCCCCCCTAACCCCTCCAAAGGAGGGGCTTTTGAAACCAAGTAAAAAACATCCAATATGAAACCAACAAAACCCATTGCCGAAGCTGCCCCCTTTCCCTTTGGGAATGGCTGAGGAAGGGCTTATTCGTTCCGCGAAGTCTCCGACTTCGTGGTGGTGTTTTGCCTACTCTGTAGGTTTTGCGTTAGGGATGGCAGTGAAGCTCTTTTTTGTCTCGTTTTTTTAACGAGACAAAAAAAGCGGGAACGTACAGCCCGACCGAAGGGAACGCTCAAAAAAATATTAAGATTATTAAAAAATGAGGTTAAAATCTGTTGGTAGTGCAGATTTGAAATAAAAAAACTTGAAACAAAATGATTATTAACAGAGCCATCGCCCACCTTGATCTCGACACATTCTATGTTTCGTGCGAGCGACTCATTAACCCAAAACTGGTGGGAATGCCCATTATTGTTGGTGGCAGCTCAGACCGTGGCGTGGTGGCATCGTGCTCATACGAGGCGCGCAAGTTTGGCGTTCGCTCGGCAATGCCCGTCAAGTACGCGCTCAGACTTTGTCCGCAAGCTACGATTGTGCGGGGCGATATGGAATTTTACTCAAAAAAATCACACGAAATAACACAGATTATAGACGAAACTACGCCAGTGGTCGAAAAAGCGAGCATAGACGAATTTTATCTTGATTTGACTGGCATGGACAAGTTTTTTGGGTGCTACAAATGGACCACCGAGTTGGCTCAAAAAATCACGCACGAGGCGGGGCTGCCCATAAGTTTTGCACTTTCGGTCAACAAAACCGTTTCTAAAATTGGTACTGGCGAGGCCAAACCGCTGGGGCGAATGCAGATTCTCGATGCCGATGTGCGACCGTTTCTTGACCCGTTGCCCATCCAGAAAATCCCGATGTTGGGCGATGTGACTTTTCAGTTATTGTCGCGCATAGGCATTCGCAACATACAAACCCTGGCGCAAATGCCCCTTGAGGTTTTGCAACAAATGATAGGCAAAAACGGCATCGAAATCTGGAAAAAAGCCAACGGAATAGACAATAATCCCGTAGAACCATTCACAGAACGCAAATCGATTTCGAGCGAACACACCTTTGAAATTGACACGATCGATGTGCATCTTGTCAAAGCTATTATCACCAGCATGACCGAAAAACTGGCTTATCAGCTGCGATCAGAAGGTTTTTT
>JBDLWE010000067.1:0-29155 GCA_039804445.1 Bacteroidota bacterium
GTAATTTTTATGGGGTCAATTGCACTTGCGGTCGGCAGATCTGTGGGGATGCTGTCTGCCGTGCAAGCTGCAAAAAACAAAATAATAGCAATAACAAAAACTGATAATTTTAGAGTTCTCATGGGTGTTGGGTTTTAAATATTTATAATTTATAATGATTTTATATTCTGTGAAAAGAGCGATAAAATTTAATCTAATATCTTTATGCTCAAACACATTACAAATGTAAGTAGGCATTTTTTTAAAAATATAGCCAAAACGGTTAAAAATATTCCGTTTTTTTTTCGTATGGAATTTCGCTGTTTTCTGTTATTTTAAGTTTTCAAGCGTCTTTTTAGCTTTAAAAACCATTATAAATTACTAATTATAACCGATTAGGTATAATTTAATTTTTCTGTAGTTTTTAACCACATTGCCTATTTTGTTTCTCAACATTATAAAGACGTTGTACTTGAATTAAGCAGTTTATATATATATGTTGCACAAACCCGCGAAACAGCCAAATGGCAAAACAATTGGTCTGCTAAATTTTTTTCAATTCAATGTGGTTTATCTTTATACTTTAGAGTACCTCTAAAATTGAAATTCAAAACATTTTTCAAAGTGAATTTTGATAGTGTCTCAATAAACCATAAAGTAAATTAAATGTTACGTGGCTTAATTTATTTAGTGACCTTAATGGTTTAATTTCAAATAAATTGAAATTACGTTTTTAAAGGCATTCTATGTTAATCGCACCAAACGGGTTAATTAAATGTACCTTAAACAAAATCGAACAATGTTTGTATATCACAAAAAAAATTTATACATTTGCAAACTTAAAAATTTATAAACAATCGTTATGTATGCAATCGTAGAGATAGCAGGGCAACAGTTTAAAGTTAGCAAAGACCAGAAGGTTTATGTTCACCGTTTGACTAACGAAGAAGGATCGAAAGTAACTTTCGACAAAGTCCTTTTGTTAGACAACAGTGGCGCAATCACTCTTGGCGCCCCAGCTATAGAAGGTGCTTCAGTAGAAGCCACAGTGTTACAACACTTAAAAGGAGACAAAGTAATCGTTTTTAAGAAAAAACGAAGAAAAGGTTACAAAAAACGAAATGGCCATAGACAATATTTGACTCAAATTCAAATAGAATCTATAACAGCCACTGGTGCTAAAAAATTAGCTCCAAAAGTAGAAGCTAAAACTGAAGCTAAAGCAGAGGTAAAAACTGAAGCGAAAACTGCTCCTGTTGTTGCAGAGGTTAAAAAGGCAAAAGCATCAAAAGGAGATGACCTAAAATTGATTGAAGGTATTGGACCCAAAGCCTCTGAAGCATTAGTAGCTGCAGGAATTGATACTTTTGCGAAACTTGCCGCGGCATCTGCAGCATCTGTAAAAGAAATTCTTGAAGCTTCAACTTCAAAGCTTTCTCACCTTGATCCTACTACCTGGGCACAACAATCACAGTTGGCTGCCGATGGCAAAATGGACGAATTGAAAAAACTTCAAGACGAATTAAACGGCGGTAAAGCAGTTTAATTTTATTTAATAACAAAATTTTAAAACCAAAACGTCATGGCTCACAAAAAAGGTGTCGGTAGTTCTAAAAATGGTAGAGAATCTGAATCAAAACGTCTAGGCGTAAAGATTTATGGTGGTCAAGCTGCAATTGCTGGAAACATTATCGTTAGACAAAGAGGTTCAAAACATAATCCAGGCGAAAACGTATATATTAGCAAAGATCATACTTTGCATGCACGTGTGCCAGGAGTTGTAAAGTTCCAAAAGAAAAGAGATAACAAATCTTATGTATCTATTCTTCCGTTTGAAGCATAATTATCAAGATTGCTTTCATAAAAAAACCCAATTCGTCGAGTTGGGTTTTTTTTATTTAATTTTTTACAGGAACCGTGACCGACTCAAAAATATTTGTGCCCATCACATCCTTTCCTTTAAAAAATCTAAAAATATAATCTCCGTTTGAACTTGTATAAAATTTTAAATCAACCTCCAGAGAAATACCAGACAATGGTTGGCAATTTTCTTGAAGTACGCTTGTCGAAACTCCTATTGTTCGTTCATTAAAATTTTTTTCAAAATAAAATCCTTCAAAAAAATGACAATTAGAAGGTCGTTTGTATCTGATTTTGAATGTTTGGGTTGTGCCCAGTTTGAGCGAGTCTGGCAAAATATAACTTTCTACTGGCAGTACTTTAAATTCAAATTTTTGTCTACTGTCTGGTGTGCAGCCCCACAGTATAATAATTGATATAAAAATTGTTAATAAATTTTTCATAATAATTCACTTTAGCTATTAACGCAAATTTAGGAAATAAATTATAAAATGGTTCTTTGTAATTATATTCAATTTAAAAATTAAATGGCAAAAAAAAACCTTCTCAATAAAGAAGGTTTTCATAATTTATTCGTTAGCCAACGCTTTTATGTGTGCCTTGATTTTTAGTTCAAGCTCATCGGCCATTTCTGGATTGTCTTTTATCAGTTGTTTCACGGCATCTCGACCTTGACCCAATTTTGTGTCGCCGTAGCTAAACCACGACCCTGCTTTCTTGACGATTTCAAATTCTACGGCCAGATCTAGAATTTCGCCAGTTTTTGAAACACCTTCACCGTACATAATATCAAACTCGGCCACTTTAAATGGTGGAGCCACTTTGTTTTTTACAATCTTTACTTTTGTGCGGTTACCAATTACGTTGTCTCCATCCTTTATTTGTGATGATCTGCGGATATCAATTCTTACAGAGGCATAAAACTTCAATGCGTTTCCGCCTGTTGTTGTTTCGGGGTTACCAAACATTACGCCAATTTTTTCGCGTAATTGATTGATAAAGAAAACCGTACAGTTTGTCTTGCTTATTGTTCCTGTCAATTTTCTGAGGGCTTGCGACATCAATCGGGCGTGAAGTCCCATTTTTGAATCGCCCATTTCGCCTTCGATTTCTGATTTTGGCGTAAGCGCCGCAACCGAGTCAATTACTACAATGTCTATGGCGCCCGATCGAATCAAGTTTTCGGCAATTTCTAGGGCTTGCTCTCCGTTGTCGGGTTGCGAAATGATAAGATTTTCGATATCTACGCCCAATTTTTCGGCATAATTTCTGTCAAATGCGTGTTCTGCATCAATAAAAGCAGCTATTCCTCCTGCTTTTTGCGCCTCGGCAATTGCATGCAGCGTTAACGTTGTTTTTCCTGATGATTCCGGACCATAAATCTCAATCACTCGACCACGCGGATATCCATTTACGCCAAGTGCCAAATCGATACCAAGTGAGCCCGACGGAATGGCCTCGACCTCAACAATTGCCTTGTCGCCCATTTTCATTACGGTACCTTTTCCGTATGTTTTGTCGAGTTTATCAAGGGTTAATTGCAATGCTTTTAACTTCGCTTCTTTCTCAGAATTTCCTTTATCTACAGCTTCTTTTGCCATTACATTTTATACTTTGAGTTTTTTATTTTTTGTAAAAATACTAATTATTTTAATAAGGTGCCCCTAAAATTTTAAAAGTAAATCATGTTATGAAGTTATTGAAAAGAGTGTACATTTTTTAAACAAAACCGTTAACCTATTCAATTTCTGATACTCGAAGCGTATTAACCATTCCTTTTTCAGTAACTGGCATGGCTGCCAAATTGACCAAAAAATCACCTTTTTCGGCAAAACCTTGCGCTTTTACAATATTGTTTACGTCGGCAATAGTGTCATCGGTACTTACAAATTTGTCATAAAAAAACGATTTTACGCCCCAAAGTAAGCTCATTTGTGTGAGAATCACCTTGTTTGAAGTAAATACCAAAATGTGCGTCGATGGTCGCCAAGCAGAAATTTGAAATGCCGTATATCCACTGTTTGTGAGCGTACAAATGGCTTTTGCCTTTATTGCATTTGCCATTGTAGCTGCATGATAGCAAATAGATTTGGTAATAAATCTTTTCGTTTTTATCTGTGGTGTGTTTTGTGGCACTTGAATAAGTGGCGAATCTTCGACCGCTTCAATTATTTGAGTCATTTTTTCGATTACTTGTATCGGGTAGTTCCCAACAGATGTTTCTCCAGAAAGCATTACTGCATCGGCACCATCCATGACCGAATTTGCAACGTCGTTTACCTCGGCCCGCGTAGGCGTTAGGCTTGTTATCATGGTTTCCATCATTTGGGTAGCAATAATAACTGGTATTCTTGCTGTTTTTGCACGATTAACCAATTTTTTTTGAATTAGTGGCACTTCATGTGCAGGAACTTCTACGCCTAAATCACCACGAGCCACCATAAGACCATCGCAATAGGCGACAATTTTATCAATGTTTTCGACTCCTTCTGGTTTTTCGATTTTGGCAATGATCGGAATTTTGTGTGGTGAATGTTTTGCAATCAACTCTTGAAGTTCAATCAAATCTTCGGCAGTGCGCACAAACGAAAGTGCTATCCAATCTACCTTCTGCTCGATAGCAAATATGGCGTCTTTAATATCTTTTTCAGTAAGAGCAGGTAGCGACACCTTGGTGTTTGGCAGGTTTACGCCTTTTTTAGATTTCAGTGGTCCGCCTTGAATAACTTTGCAAACAACTTCTGTGGTACCGTTGGTAGAGAGCGCCTCGAACATAAGTTTACCATCGTCTAGCAATATTTTTTCGCCGGGGTTTACGTCACCCGGAAAAGCTTTATAATTCATATAAACCCTGTCGGCAGTACCCAGAACGTCTTCTGCCGTTTGAAATGTAATGATATCGCCTGGGTTTACGACAACATCCTCTTGCATAACGCCAACTCTGAGCTTCGGGCCTTGCAAATCGCCAAGTATAGCTGTTGTATAGCCAAACTCGTGGTTGAGACTGCGAATCATATCTATTTTTGATTTCACGTCGGCATAGTCTGCATGCGAAAAGTTTACTCTAAAAACGTTTACGCCAGCTTTTATCATTTCGTTCAAAACTTCGCGCGAGCTGCATGCTGGACCTAGTGTGGCTACAATTTTGGTTTTTTTGTTTGTTGACATTTTATTTTAAAAAATTAAATTGTTTTTTGATTTTATATTTTGATTATCGATTTTATAGACTGCCGACAGATTGTAAATTTCGCTTATATTCTTAATAGTTTCTGATGTTTCAAAAACATTGTCTGGATGTTCTATTTTCAAGAAATAATCAACGTTTTTATATTCTGGCAAAAGAAAAATCTTTATTTCTGTTTCTGTTTTATTATCAAAAAAAAGGTTGGTTTCATTTTTTTTGTCAACGACGATAATTTCATTTTTGTTTTGAACTAGTGTCCATTTTCGATCATTAAATTCATCTTCAAAAACAAATTTTCTAAAAATCAAAGTACCAGTTTTGGTTTTTAATTCAAAATTATGATTTCGAATAAGTTTTAATTTCAAATTTTTGTTAATAAAAAAAGCCAATCGATAATCTTCAAGAACAGTATGCATTGCAATGAGCGAATATTCAGGTTCATCAAAATCGTCGATAAGCAATTTTAATTTTGCCATTTTCAGCTAATTTAATTTGTAAATATAGGAATCTATTTTGCAAAAAAAGCAATATTTATCAGGGATTTAGATAATAAAACAACGAAAACGATGTAGTTTACAGATAATTAATTAGTATTAAGTTGGGTTTAGTACATTGGCTATATAATTCTAAAAACTAGTTAATCTTTTGGTGCTAACAACCATGTTTTGCGAGTATTATTGCGTTTTATTTTTATTAAGAACTAAACAATAAAATGTAGAATTGTGCCAACATTTCATCTATTCTTGTTGATATCTTATGTAAAATGCAGTTGCAATCTATCATAAGGTCAATTCAATCTGCACAACTTCTACTCCTGCTTTTTCTAAAAATTGCAGACCAGAATCATCGCTATAACCGTTTTGATAAACCACACGTTTTATGCCTGATTGATGAATAAGTTTGCTGCAATCTTTGCAGGGCGAAAGCGTGACGTAGAGGGTTGCGCCTTCGCAGGACTGTGTGCTTCTGGCAACTTTCAAAATAGCGTTTGCCTCGGCATGCAGCACGTCCCAACGGGTGAGACCATTGTCGTCTTCGCAGCAATTTTCGAAGCCAGAGGGCGTTCCGTTGTAACCGTCAGAAATTATCATTCGGTCTTTTACGATAATGGCTCCTACTTTTTTGCGTTTACAATACGACAGTTGGCTCCACTCGGCGGCAATTCGCAAATATGCTTTGTCGTAGGTTTGTTGTTTTTCTGGAGTCATGTGTGCTGTTTTTACAAATTTAATGTTTTTTTTATTTAACCCAAATTACACCATAGAAAAACAATTTCTGTATTGTGTTACTTGTTATAATTTTGGTCTACGGTTGTAGCCGCGTTAGGGATCGTAGCGGAAATCCTTTTTTTGGGCTTGCCGCCTCTACGGTGCCTTTGTTGGCGGCAACCCCAAAAAAAGATTGTAGCAAGAGCCCGGGTGCGCTCCCCGCCGCGGCGGGCGCGCACAACGCCCAAAAAATCAATAAAATTTTGTGTGGCTTAATTTTGGTTTGGTGTGGCGTTATAAAAAAACGCTCTAATTTTATTTAAAAAAAAAAGAGCGTTTTGATTTTATAAAAAAATCGAAACTTATGGCGCAATAACTACTTTGTATGTTACTTCGGCATCTGTACTACCTCCTGCCTGGGCAATGTTTCCTGCTAGTACACCTGTCGCAGTTTTTACGGGCAAGTGACGCAAGGTTACTTTAAAGTCTTGCTGCATGCCGTTTGTAGCACCAGAATTGAAGTTAAATTTAACACCAATTGGGCGACCATCAACGTCTGTGTCTGCGTATGAAAAGGTACCTACTGCTGTGCCTGCCTGAAAAAATACTTGGTGATCTTTTCCTTCTGCAACTACTTCGGGCGTAATGTCTTCGGCTGGTGTTTTCTGTTCGTTCAAAAATTTTACTGCTCCTGTATATGCGTGGTTTGTGCGAATTGTACCTGTTTGGCTCACAACTGGTGCGTTTGGTCCGTCGCCATCTAGATCTTTTGAGGTCAAAACAACATTGCCGCTTGTGCTGGTGGTGTTGGTAAGTGTTGTAATTACTGTTGTGATTACTTCGTCTTCGTTTACTGGGGCTTCATCGTCTTTTGAGCATGAAACCATTCCTAAAACTGCAATTGCCGCAAGGGCAGATAATCTGAAATTTTTCATTTTTGTTTAAATTTAAAGTTAGAATTAATAGTTAATTTTTATTTGTAATTGAATATTTCTGCCCATTTCATCGGCAAAAAAGCGTTGACGATTTAGATAATCTCTATAGGTTGTGTTTAATATATTTTGCCCTGATAGCACTATTGTGGTTACGGTGTTTTTTAATGGTTTAAACGCCATTTGTGCCGAACAACTCCAAAGCTGATAGTTTGGTGGGGGCTGACTGATGTTGACCCTGACAGATTGCAGATTGTTGTTTACAACAATGTTTGTATCAAAATCATAATCTGGAAAACGGTTTTGCTGCAAAACGACTTCGTGTTTAATGCCAGCTGAAAAGTTATGCCAGCTTGATTTTAGAAAATCTATTTTGTTTGAAAAATTGACTGGTGGCATATCTATCAGTGTAAGATTTTCTGAAAGGTTTTGTCCGTTAACGATTCCTAGCATTGACGTTAAATTCAAATTTGCATTAATTTTCAAAACACTTTTAAAGTCAATTCCTGTCAATAAAGCCGACGTTTGTAGATATTCCCAAACCGGGAATGCGCCACGAATGGTGGTTTCAAAACCTGTTGGTTTCAAAAACGTAAAATTGTTGATTCGATTCAGAAATGGATTTACAGTTATTGACAATGAGTTCCATCGTTTTTGCACAGTTACTGAAGCCTTTAAAGATTTTTCTTGTTGCAACCGCAAATCACCAATTTCGATAATGCCAGTTGCATGGTGCAGTCCGTCACTAAAAAGTTCTGAAGCATTTGGGTTTCGCATTGAAAGGCTTGTATTGGCATAAAAATCAATGTCATGAGCAAAAACTTTGTGTAGTCCGATGCTGGCCGCTAGGTTATGATATTCAAAAACGGGACGCGTAAACCATTGCCCAGCTTGTTCGTTGATTATAAAATTTGTAAATTCGGGATCATAGCCCAATGCCGACCATCGTGTTTTTATATAAAATTTAGTGGCTTGAATGTGCGAAAAATCATATCGAATACCACCATCGACCGATAATGTTTCATCTTTTTTGTAGGTTGCAATGCCATAAATACCGGCGTCTACCTTGTTGTAAGATGGTATAAGTGGCCTAACGCCAGTTTCTGGATTTGCAAAGTTGTTTTGATATTGTCCTGAAACTCCACTTTTGAATGTCCAAGAGTTCTTGTTTTTAAAATAATCTATATTCAAACTATGTGTTGATAAATCTAAGTCTAAAGCTGCAATATTTTGTCGAGTGCTGCGGCGAATGTCAAATTCTTTTCTGTTATTGAATTGAAAAGCATATTGCGCAGATATATTTGAGGTTTCACTATACCTGTATCCTAAATCAATTTTTGCCAAATGATGCTGGATTTTTTGTCGAGGATTGTTGATATTATATGTAAAGTCATCAACAACAAAAGGAATTTGCTTGTTTATGGCTTGGTATAAATCGTTTACATTGCCAATATGAGCCGCTCGAAGAATGCCAATTTGAGCATTGTACAAACTGTAAAATGCTCCAAGGTGATAATTTTTGCCGATGTATTTGGCATCGCCAGAAAAATTAAATTCACGGTTGCCAGTGTTTGAAAGATTGTAGTTTGGTGCATTTCTATCGCCAGCGTATTTGAAAGTCCCAAGTGCATTCAAGCTCCAATCACAAAAATTGCCTCGGTGCATACTGCTACTTATTGCGCCACCACGGCCGTTGGTGTTATAATTCATGATGGTTTTTCCGAACAATGTATCTTTTTTGACCGAAATGGGTTCTATAATTACCATGCCCCCAATTGCATCGCCCCCAAATTGTAGTGCAGAAGCCCCTTTGACAACCGAAATTTTTCCGGCGGCATTGATGTCAAAATTTGGCGCGTGCTCTGTGCCCCACTGCTGGTCTTCGAGACGAACATTGTTGCTAATGATTGGCACACGGCTGCTGCTCAATCCGTTGATAATGGGCTTTACAATATTGCTACCGGTTTTTAGCACAGAAACGCCCGCCACTTCTTTCAAGGCATCGCCGAGGGTTTGATTTGAATATCTTTCTATAGTTTCTGTTCTTATTTTTTGTTCCAAAAGGCTATTGTTTTCAGAATTTATTTTTTGCTTAATTTCGATTTCGGTCAAAAAATTTGTTGCTTTTTCTAAAATAATCGAAATCGAAATGTCTTTTTGAATGTCAATTATTGTATCAAACGCTTTGAAACCGACAAAAGTGGCATACAAACGAGTTTCATTTTTAGATATTTTTTTGAATTCAAATTCGCCATTACTGCCTGACACAAAAAAACTTTTGCCTACGTGAACATGAGCGCCCACAAGCGGTATTTTGTTTGAATCAGATACGATTCCCGAAATTTTGATTTGTCCAAAAGAAAAATAAACAACGAACAATATCAAAAAACTAAATGTTTTTGAAAACAATTTTAAAATAAATAAAGGTTTGCCGATAATCAGAATAATTATCGAATCAAAAAAACTTGAATACGCCGTTAAAAAATAATTGGTGGTGCTCGAAGTGAGAAAAAATTTGCTGAAAAAACATAAATTTTTTCTGAAAAGACAAATGGATTTGTTTGAAACCTAGCCACGCTTTTTATAAAATCAAAAGTAAAAAAACCTGAAGATGTAAAATTTGAAAAAGTAAACTCGCAAACAAAACAGTGGTCAAAACCATGATGGTCATGAGTGATTTGTGTGCCCGAGAGTTGTTGGTGATTGCATTTTTTTTGAGATAATTGTTCAAAAATATGCTCATAACTGTGCACTGACTGACACAGTATTGAAAACAACACAGTTATCGACAAAACTAAATTTATTATTGCAAAAAATCTTTTCACAATACAAATATACGTTTTGTCACAATTGTAAACAACAATTTGATAAGGTTATTAGTAAACTCTTAACTTTTCAAGAATATTTTTTAAATCCTGTGAACTCAAAAACCCATTATATCTAAAAATAATTTCGTTTTTTGGATTCAAAATAACGATAGCAGGAAAATTTATTTGTTTATTTTCGGTCGCTAGCGCAACAGCTATTTCATGGATTCCAGAAGAAGTCCCATTGTTTTTATAGGTAAAGATTTTGTTGTCAAAAGTTATAGCCTCTTTTTGTTCGGCATCAAAATCAATAAAATAAAAGTTATTGTTTAAAGCTTCAATAACCTTTTGATTTTTGAAGGTGCCTCTTTTCATTGCCTTACAAAACTTGCACCAATCGGTTTGAAAAAAGATAACCGTATTTTTTTTTTCTATCGTTTGCAAAGAATCGATTTGCACAAATTTATATTGTTGCAATTGACAATATCCCGAACAAGAAAGTAAAAAAAGCAACAATATAAACAGGTTTTTATTCATTTTCGTAGCGTGTATCTTAATCCGAAAAACCCGCGAATACCTTGGTTTTGTGCATAGACATATAGTGTATCAAATGTTGCACCAAACGGATTATCTGGAGTAACCAATGGCTGGTTGTTGGCATCAAACTGCACGTTTTGATTAAACGGGTCGTTGGTTCTAGCTATCAAATACGGATTGTTTTGACGTGGTGTAAAATTAAGTAAATTTTTTATGCCACCATAAAGTTCAAAACCTTTCAAGCCTTTGTAAGTGAATTGAATATTTTGAATACTAAAGTTTGGCGAATTTGAGCGTCGTGGATCATTCTCGTTTAGCAAAGGTAGTCGCATCGAACCTGTGAAATTTCCTGTATAATCAACGGAAAGTTTTGAATTTGGTATGGCGTAGCTAATGCTCCAAGCACCTGTATATCTCTCGGTAAAAAATGGTCGAAACTTTGTGCCAGCATTTGTGTTTGTAACGTCCATAGCGGTTGCGCCAATGTTTAGTCGGAGTCCGTTGTTCAAATTGATATCAAAATTGGTGCTTATGCCTTGACTTACTGAACCGCCGTCCAGATTATCATAAATAATTTTATTACCATCGGTTTCGTAATCTGCAAAAATCTTGCTACTAAATTTTGTGTAAAAAACCGAAATATCCCAATCAATAAACATACCATTATCAAAATGAATGTCTTTTATGTAATTAATGTTTATATTAGCAGATTGCTCGGGCTTTAAATTGTCTCTAACAATAACTTCACGAGATCCTTGAATGGCTGAATGGTCTTCAGAAAAAATATTAACGACCCGATAGCCCGTTCCTGCATTTATTCTTATAGAATTTTTGTCGTCTATCTTAAGTTTGTATGCCAATCGCGGCGTAAAAACATTGCCATGCACCGAATTATTATCATATCGAACGCCCAGCAAAAGTTTATTGCTTTTGTTGAATTCGATTTCGTTTTGTGCAAAAATTCCTGGTAACCACACTTTGTTTGGTGCATTTAGAATGCCATTTCCTGTTGCTGTTGTATTATCGTCATAATAAGTATATCTGGCGGCAATACCAAGTAGAAAATCGTTGTTTTTTATTTTTTTATCCCAAGTTAATTGTCCAAAACCAATTTTTTGGTTAGCAACATAATCTGTATTTCCGTATTTACTGTCTTGAAAATGAGCATTTGCAGAAAACGCAAAAACTATTTTTTCATCGGTTGGTAGTTGATAGTTTCCAAAAAGTTCGGCCCGTTTTGTATAAATACTCTCTGCATAAATTTGGTTTCCGCCCCTAAATTTTTTCTCCCAGCGCATGTCGCCACCCCAACGATCTTCATACAAACCACGTGCTGCAAGGCTAAAAACCCGATTGTTTTTTCTTTCAAAATTCCATTTGTTAAAGACAGAAATTCGATCTTGTAGCGTCACGTCGGTAAAACCATCTTTATCGTTATCGATTCTGTTTTGATAACTAAAATAGTTGGCGCCGATGAGAGTCGTTATTTTTGGTGAAACCTTGAACTTAAATCCTAAATCAAGATTGTTTTCAGACCATGAAGTCGTGAAATAATCCGCCGAAAAAACAGGTGCGTTAGTAGGGTTTTTTGTAATAATATTGATAAGCCCACCAACGGCTTCACTGCCATAAAGCGACGATGCAGGACCTTTTACAACTTCTATTCTCTCGATAAGTGCGTTCGGAATTCCAGACAAACCATAGACCGAAGCTAGTGCGCTCACAATTGGCATTCCGTCTATTAGCACAAAAGTATATGGCCCTTCAAGCCCGTTGATGCGAATATCGCCAGTGTTGCAAATGCCACAATTGACCTGCGGGCGAAGTCCGTTTATGTTTTGCAAAGCTTCAAAAAAGGTAGCGGTTGGGTTTTTTTTGATGAATCCAGCCGAATAAACCTCAACAGGAACGGGACTGTCTAACCTTTTTACGGCCTTGAGCGTACCCGAAATTACTATTTCGCTCAGCATACTATCATCAACATTTCGTTTGAGGTCAAAATTGACTTCGATGCTTTTCTCGGAAACGATTGTAATTGTTTTTCGCTCAGCAATAAACCCGAGCATCGATGCCGCAATTGTATATCTTCCTGCAGGTATATTTTCGACAGAAAAATTGCCCGCCGCGTTTGTAAACACTGTTTTGCCCATCGGTTTGATAACTATGGTGGCGTTGTCTAGTGCATTTCCATTTTCTGAAACGATACCAAAAATAGTAGATTGTGCAAAAAGCGAATATATTGGAAATAGGATAAAAAGAAATATAATTTTTTTCATGATGATGATATTTTGGGGCAAATATATTTTAAATAAAAGACGAAAACAAATTTATTTATATTGATTCTAAATAAATATAATAAAAATTACATTAGTTTTCGTTGCAAATATACTCATTTTTAGGATAGCTACAAATATTTTTTAGATAAGTCTAAAAAAATAAATCAAAAATAAACGGTTTGTCTTTAAAACAAACCGCCACATTCATTAATTAACCAAACCAAAGGAAGATTGCTTTATATAGTGTCGAATTTAATTTTCTGTAAAACTTTCGGCAAATTGTGTTGGGATTTGAAACAAATCTTCGGTCGAGAAAACGCCCGCATGCATTTGTTCTATTTCGGTCTCGTTGCAAATGCAGTTATCTAGCAATTCTGTGACTTGTTTTTGATCCATTTTGATGCCAATCATGACAAGTTCTGTAAGTCTATCGCCAAATTCGGCAGTCCAACGCGCTTCGATAATGTCTTGATTTTCAACAAAATTATTAAAATTCATTCGTGCACTCATTGGCATACTTGCCCACCAAACGCCTGCGCCTTCGGCCTTCATACTACCACCAGCTTGGCTCCAGTTTAGTGCTTGGTCTGGTCGCGATGCCATCCAAAAAAGCCCTTTACTGCGGATTACGGTTTGCGGAAAATCGTTTGAAATTAATTTCCAAAAACGTTTTGGATGAAATGGCTTTTCGTTTCTATAAACAAATGACGTTATCCCATATTCTTCGGTTTCGGGTGTGTGAATGTCTTCTAACTCTTGTATCCAGCCTGCAGATACTTTGGCCTTTTCAAAATTAAATAGCTTGGTATTCAAAATTTCTGATGGATCGGCCTTTCCTTTTACGGCAGTAATAATTTTTGCAACAGGATTCAATTTATGCAATGATGCAATGAGCAAATCTCGTTCGTCCTGCAAAATCAAATCTATTTTATTGACAATAATCACGTTGGCAAATTCGACTTGATCGACCAAAAGGTTTACTATGGTTCGCTTATCGTTTTCGATATTTGTTGCCTTTATGTCTTCTAAAGTATTGGCAGACCCAAAATCTTTAAAAAAATTATAACCATCTACAACGGTGACCATCGTGTCTATATATGAAAATCGTGATAAATCGATATTCTCATCTTCATTTACAAAAGTGAAAGTCTGAGCCACAGGAATCGGCTCTGAAATACCTGTGCTTTCTATCAACAAATAATCAAAACGATTTTCCTTGGCTAGTTTTTCGACTTCGATCATTAAGTCATCTCTGAGCGTACAGCAGATGCATCCATTGCTCATTTCGACTAGTTTTTCTTCGGTGCGCGATAGGGTTTGTTCACTCTTGACGAGCTGTGCATCTATGTTTACTTCGCTCATGTCGTTTACAATTACAGCCACTTTCAATCCTGCTTTGTTATGCAAAATGTGGTTAAGCAAGGTGGTTTTTCCAGCACCAAGAAATCCTGATAGTACAGTTACGGGTAGTTTTTTCATGATACGATATTTTTTTTGAAATGATTTTTATAGTTTAAAATGTGCCCCAAAATCATTCCCAAACCACCAACTAAAAAAAGGGGTGATTCTTTTTCAAACAAAATATGAGCAGTAACTGTTATTAAAATAATTAGAATTGATATGCCCAGAATACCTTTTACTAATAATGTGGCACCACTCATTAACACTTTTGAAACAACTAACAAACCAATGAATGCAAAAGCACTATCAACACAAACGTCGTTCAACAATCCAAGCGGTACAATAGTTAGCACCGGAAAAACTATACAATGAATCATACAAATGGTCGCACTTGAAATTCCAAGAATGTCGTATGGCGAAGTTGTTTTTTGTGGCATTTGATGTATATTTGCTTATTGCAATAAAGTTGCAAATATGTAAATTAATATTGTTAATGCAATTTTGTTGCGTTAAATTTATTTAAAATGAAAGCATCACGAAACACACCGTCAAAAACTGCTATTCTGGATTTGATAAAAAGGTCGCCATCGGCACTATCTCATGTAGAAATTCAAAAAATATTGAACGGAATTTGCGACAGAGTTACCATTTATCGTGTTTTAGATAGGTTGATTGCCGACGATCTGATTCATAAAATTGCTACGCCCGACGGCACGCTCAAATATGCTGCTTGCCGCCACTTGCATTGCAAAACAAAACCAGATATGCACCAACATATTCACTTTAGTTGCGAAAAGTGTTTGCAAGTAACTTGTATTGATGATGCAAATCCGGTTTTTGAACTTCCGAAAAACTATTTTGTAAAAAACGTTAACTTTACGATCTCGGGACTTTGTCCAGATTGTATTTAGCCAAATATTGTTTTACTAATTAACTAAAATCAACTGTTTTCTTTGTTAATTTGCCGTTATAAATTTTTCAGATTTGAAATTATGATTATGTCGCTGTTTCAAAAATATATCAACAACTTCAAAGGCTTTTCGCATGAAGTGTGGATCTTGGCAATCATTACCTTTATTAATCGATCTGGAACGATGGTTTTGCCTTTTTTGAGCAAATATCTAAAAGAAGATTTACATTTTAGTTACAGTCAAGTGGGTTGGATTATGGTATTTTTCGGCATCGGCTCTTTTGTTGGCTCATTTCTTGGCGGAAAACTTTCGGACAAAATTGGTTTTTATAAAATCATGGTTTTCAGTTTGTTTACGTCAGGAATCATGTTTTTGGTAATTCAATTTGTCACTTCATTTTGGGGTTTGTGCGCCGCAATGTTTGCCATAATGAGCGTTGCAGACATGTTTAGGCCTGCCATGTTTGTGTCTATTGGCACATTTGCCACGCCCGAAACGCGTGCTCGCGCATTCACATTGGTTCGACTTGCCGTAAATCTTGGTTTTGCCGCAGGACCAGCAATTGGCGGACTTATCATTATGAATGTTGGCTATAACGGGCTTTTTTGGGTCGATGGACTAACGTGTATTATTGCAATTATAATTTTTGCGATGCTTGTAAAAGAACCTAAAAGTTTGATTATAAAAACCAATGATTTAGAAAATTTGGTTGCCCAAAAATCTATGAAATCAGATACTGATTTTTGGATTTTCTTATACGTATGTTTTGCGACAGCCATGATATTTTTTCAAATATTTTCTACCTTACCACTTTATCATCATGAACAATATGGCATGACCGAGTTTCAAACGGGATTGCTCATGACCATGAATGGATTTTTGATATTCATTTTTGAAATGCCAATCGTGAGCTATTTCGAGCGTCATAAAACCGACAAACTAAAACTTATATTTTGGGGTTGCGTTGCTATGACCTTGGCTTTTTGGGTATTATTGATTGATGCTTGGGCAGGAATTTTGGTCATCTCGATGCTTTTCATCACTGCGGGCGAGATACTTATTTTTCCGTTTTCGAATGCATTTGCGCTTTCTCGTGCGCCAATCGGTCAAGAAGGAAAATATATGGGTTTTTTTACAATGAGTTTTAGTTTGGCACACATTGGTAGTTCAAAATTTGGAATGGATACTATCGAATATTTTGGCTATACATTCAACTGGATTTTTGTCGGAATTTTGGGTATCTCCTCAACTATCGCCTGCTGGTATTTGATGCAACGAATTACTAAAAATCTTTAGCGAGATAATATTTTGCAGTTTTTTGAATTGTATTTTTCAGAGGTTCAAATTCAAAACCAAGTGTTTTTTTGATTTTAGCATTGTCATAAAAATCTTGACTGTGCAAAGAATTTGCCATCGATTTTGAGAGTTTTCTTTTTTGAAAAAAAATGTTTCCCAAAACCCAATCAAAAAACCATAAAATATTAGTCTGCCAATTTTTTAGAAGAAACTTAGGTTGGCTTAAATTTAGGTTTTTTGCAATTTCAAAAGTCAATTTTTCATACGTCCAATTTTCTGCAATCAATATAAATTTTTTATTCACGATTTCGCTGTCCATCAATAAAATCATAATTTTCACAACGTCAGATACGCCCACAAAACCCGTGGAACCATTGGTGTAAAATTGCAAACCGTTAGCAATCGTCTTAAAAATTTTGCAACTTCCAGCACTCCATTCGTTGGCAGTAGTAACGCCAAGAATAACCCCAGGATTTACGATAATAACGTTTAAACCTTCTTGCTGCGCGCGCCAAACCTCCATTTCTGCACCAAATTTAGAAATAGAATAGTCGCTGTGGTTCAATTCTGGTTTCCACTCTGATTTTTCGGAAATTGTAGTTTCGTGTGGCAACAAATCGCCAAGAGCTGCAATCGAACTAACATAGCACAGTTTTTTGAGACCAAAATCTAAACATAAATTAACTACGTTGGCCGTTCCTTCTATATTAATTTTTCGCAGTCGTACTTCGTCAGAGGGGTCAAAAGAAACAAGAGCGGCACAATGATAGACTATTGTAATATCTTGAAATACAGTTTCTAGCGACGAAATATTCAGAATATCTGCTTGCTTCCAAATGATATTTTGATATAATTCTGATTTACCAAAGAGTGCAAAGAAGCTCAAAACCCTTAACTTCGAATTATCCGTACGATAAAGAGCAACTACGTTTTCGTTCGACGTAACAGTATTCAGTAAATGTAATAATAAATGCTGTCCTAAAAAACCAGTTGCACCTGTAACTAATATCATATTGTAAAAATAGTTTTTTAAAATTGCTATGCAAAAATTTATTGCGACTCAATTTTTTTTCTTTTGTTTATTATCGTATGAATTAAAAAACTAATTTTGTAAAATAGAATTTTGTCAAACAAACAACTTTAGAGCATATGAAAAAATATTTTTTGTTAATATCAATGATAATTTGTGTGTTTTCATGTACGTCAGACGTTCAGTTTAGCACACCCGGTTTTCAGGCTCGTAAAGACAATTTTTTGTGGCGTGCCACAAAACCACAAGCCTCTATTGCAGGCGGTATATTGACCGTAAAAGCGTTTACAGGCGTAGAATCTGTAACCATGAAAATACCAGCGCCATTAAGTACAGTTTTTAGTAATAATCCTTTAACATATTCGTTTGGCATCACCCAAAGTCAACCAACTAATGATGCTGAAGCAAATTTCACAGGTACTACCGACGGTGTTATTTTAAACTACACCACAAATACAGCACAAAGCAATGGTCAATTTGTAATAACAAGTTTTGATCTCACATCTCGAAAACTTACGGGAACATTTCGATTTAATGCCACTTATCTAGGCGTTGATCCTGCAATTGCAAAAAATGTAAATTTTCAAGAAGGTTTTATGTTTGAAATCCCTGTTTATTAAATGAAAAATATAGCAACCAACCAAAACCGATTGGTTTTTTTGTTGCCTCAAATGTTAAATTTTACTCAATGTTATTAAATTGTTAAGTGTAAATGTTTTTTGTGTAAATAAATTGTTATCTTTGTATTATAATTATTAACAATTAATACGATTTAGCCATGAAAAACATCATCATCGCAACAGCCTTTTTATTCTCAGCAGTAGTAATTGCTCAAAAAATAGAACCAAAACACGAAATTATAGGAAAATTTGTTAAGTCAACTTATTTTCATGATAATGGTCAAATTGCCCAAACTGGTTTTTATCTCAATGGAAAAGTTCACGGACAATGGGCGTCGTTTGACCAATCTGGAACAAAAATGTCGTTAGGTAATTTTGAACAAGGTACCAAAGTCGGGAAATGGTTTTTTTGGAGCGATAAAAACCTTTCAGAAGTCGACTATACTAACAGCCGGGTTGCTGCTATAAAAACTTGGACGCAAGACGCTATCGCAAAAAATTAAAAAAATACTCTTCAGTATAAATCTCGATATTTTAAATAGTATCGAGATTTTTTTTGTTTATATTTGAATTAGCAAAAAGTATTTAATATAAATTTTAATCTGCTATTATTATAATTTTTTTCAAATGTTAAACCTCAAAACATCCCACTTTTTGATCATTGCTCTGTTTTTCTTTGTGCAGCTACACGCACAATATAAAATTATTCCCGAGCCAGCATCAACTTTATATGCAAAAACTGAATTTGATTTATCAAAAAAAATAAATATTCTGTCTGTTACTAAATTAATTGATTTTGAAATAAATTATTTAAAAAATTTACTACAACAAAAAGGATTTGAAGTCACTATAAACGAAAAGTCAAATCCTAAAGATCTATCAATTTCAATAGTTTTAGATTCAAAACAAGCGCAAAAAAAATTTAGTTATAAACTCAAAACTAATAACGAAAATTTTGTTTTATCAGCTACAGAACCATCGGGAATTTTTGCAGGCATTCAAACCATTGATCAAATGTTGCCGTTTTTTGAGGCCAATAAAAAACTTACAAATTGCGAAATAAGCGATGCACCAACATATGATTGGCGTGGGTTGATGCTAGACGTTAGCCGTCATTTTTTTACGGTCAATGAGGTCAAACAATATATCGATTTGATGGCGCGCTATAAATTCAGTGTTTTTCATTGGCATTTGACCGACGACCATGGCTGGCGAATAGAAATTAAATCTTTACCAAAACTTACCGAAATTGGGGCATGGCGTGTCGATAGAACAGGAAAATTTCCAACGCGCGACATTCCAACACTAGATGAGCGCGCGACCTACGGCGGTTTTTATACCCAAGATCAAATCAAAGAAATTGTGGCTTTTGCCGCGCAACGCCACATTACCATAGTACCAGAAATTGATGTTCCGGGGCACAGCATGGCACTTTTGGCGGCATATCCAGAACTTTCCACCAAAAAAGAACCTAAGTTTGTGAGTCCTGGAAACAAATTTTCTGAATGGTTTGGCAACGGAAAATTCAAGATGACTATCGAAAATACTCTGAATCCCGTTGACGAAAAAGCATATGAAGCATTAGATAAAATTTATACCGAAGTAGCCGCACTTTTCCCAAGCGAATATCTGCATGTGGGTGGAGACGAAGCCTATCATGGTTTTTGGGAGGCCGACAAAGCCTGTCAAGATTTTATGAAAGCCAACAACATGAAAACAGGCGACGACCTGCAGTCATATTTCATGAAACGCGTCGAAAAAATAATTTCGTCTAAGGGCAAAAAAATGATAGGTTGGGACGAAATTCTATATGGTGGCCTTGCCGACAAGGCAGCCGTAATGAGCTGGCAAAGCATGAAAGGCGGGATCGAAGCCGCAAAAACAGGGCATAAAGTAGTGATGTCGCCCACAGAATTTTGTTATTTTGATTATCAACAAGGCGATTCTAGTAACGAAGAATCTATTTATGCAGCACTTTCGCTCAAAAAAGTTTATGACTTTAATCCATTCCCTGAAGGTGTTGACCTACAATATATTCTTGGTGCTCAGGGCAATCTCTGGACAGAGCACGTACCGACCATTTCGCACGCTTTCTACATGACTTATCCGCGGGCCTATGCTTTGTCAGAAGTGCTGTGGACAGGCAACTCAAACAAAAATTGGAACCGATTTTTAGAAAAAACTGAACATCATTTCAAGATTTTTGACCAACAAGAAATCGATATTTGTAAAGCCGTTTATGATCCAAATGTCAAAATCTATAAAAAAGACAACATAACAATGTGCGAATTGTCTTGCGAAACCCCGAATACAGCAATTTTTTATACGCTAAACAATACATTTCCAAACAGAAAATCAACAAAATATACCGAGCCTTTTGAAATCCCGAATACAAAGATATCTCTAAAAACATCTACATTTCGGGACGGAAAACCTCTCGGAAGGCTTATTAATTTATCACGAAGCGAAATAGATTCTCGAATTAAATAATATTTTTTGGGCGTATTACGGGCTGTCCACTATATCTTTTTTATTTTTTGTCATCTCGAGAAGATTATGCTGAGCAAAGACAAAGTGTAGTCGAGGGACAAAAAACAAAAAAGGATGCCGTTCCCATCCCTAACGCAACTATTTTTATACAAAGCAATATCCACTTCATCAAAATGCGCTGGACCTTTAAACCAAAACCCGAAAATTCTAAAGTTGAACATCTTGCACAAGCCTTGCAAGTCGACCTTTTTGTAGCCGCACTTTTGGTGCAACGAGGCATCGAAACCTTTGACAAAGCCCGCCTTTTTTTCAGGCCAAGTCTTACAAATTTGCACGATCCGTATCTCATGAAAGACATGGAAAAGGCAGTCAGCAGAATCGAAAAAGCAATTGCTAACAGCGAAAATATTTTGGTTTTTGGCGACTATGACGTTGATGGCACAACAGCCGTATCGCTTGTTTCAAGTTATCTAAAAACATTTTATCACAACGTTGCCACCTACATTCCAGACAGATATCTCGAGGGCTACGGCATTTCATATAAAGGAATTGACTTTGCTGATGACAATGGTTTTTCGCTAATTATCGCTCTAGATTGTGGCATAAAATCCATAGATCACATAGCTTACGCTAATAACAAGAATATCGACTTTATTATTTGTGACCACCACCGACCAGGTGATACTTTGCCAAATGCTGTGGCTGTTCTCGACCCAAAACGAGCAGATTGCACATATCCATTCGACGAGCTGTGTGGCTGTGGTGTTGGTTTTAAACTGGTGCAAGCACTTGGGCAAAACCGCAACCAAACCATAGACGATTTGGTAGAATATCTTGATTTGGTAGCCACAGCAATTGGCGCAGATATTGTACCAATGAATGGCGAAAACAGAGTTTTGGCGTACTTCGGACTGCAAGTCATTAACCAAAGTCCTCGAGCGGGAATCAAAGCCCTGATGGCACAATCAAAAGTAAAAAACTTTTCGATTGCAGACGTTGTTTTCAAAATTGCTCCACGCATCAATGCTGCTGGACGAATAAAACATGGCAACGAAGCTGTGGCATTGCTATCTGAATTTGATGATGAGCAAGCCACTATTTTTGCGCAAGAAATAGAAAAATACAATTCAGAGCGCAAGGTTTTAGACTCCGAAACAGTCATTCAAGCCATTGCACAAATTGAACAAAACGGCGAGCAAAACCGATTTTCAAACGTGGTTTTTCAAGAAAATTGGCACAAAGGCGTTATCGGAATAGTTGCATCAAAAATCATCGAAAAGTATTATAAACCTACATTAGTTTTCACAAAATCCGGCGACAAACTAGCCGCATCAGCACGCTCTGTTACTGGTTTTGATGTTTATAATGCCATTGATGCTTGTTCAGAACACCTTGAGCAGTTTGGTGGTCATATGTATGCAGCAGGAATGACTTTAAAGCCCGGAAATTATCAAAAATTTAAAGACGCTTTTGAAAAACAAGTGCAACAATCCATTTTGCCACAACAACGCGAACCCGAAATTCAAATCGATGCCGAAATAAATTTGCGAGACATAACTCCAAAACTAACCAGAATTCTTAAACAATTCGAGCCTTTCGGGCCACAAAACATGACACCAGTTTTCTTTACAAAAAACCTTGTAGACACTGGATATGCCAAAAATATTGGCAAAGACAATGAACATTTCAAACTTTTTTTGAAACAAAAACAACATTACAACGACCGAGGCATAGCGGCAATTGCATTTAATCTAGGAAACAAAAACATTGATTTCAAAAAACCTTTTGATGCACTTTATACCATCGAAGAAAATGAATTTAATGGCAAAATCGATTTACAACTCAACGTTCGTGACATTCGACAATCGTAGTCAAACTGTAAACTCATATCCTAAATAAAGCTATAATTACCTTGGTAAACAAACTTGAAACTTTAAGCCTGAAACACGTTTTATGATCAAAAATTTATTTTTTTTAGTTTTACTATTGTCCATAGGACTACACGCTCAAAACTCAAACATCAAAAAATCAATAGATACTTTTTTTGAAGGGTTAAACACGCGAGATACCTTGAAAATTCAATCGGTTTGTATGCCAAAATTCACTTTAAAATCTATTGAAGAAAACAGAATCATGAGCAATTTGGTCGAAACACAAATCAACAAATTTTTTAAATCAATAGCATTGATTCCTTCACAAATGACAATCGAAGAACGAATTTTGAGCCATCAGTACCTTGTCGATGGCACAATGGCAATGGCGTGATTGCCGTATGAATTTTATGTAAACCAAAAATTGAGCCACAGCGGTGTAAACGTTTTTATGATGCACAAAGACGACCAAGTCTGAAAAGTAGTTTCGATTATAGATACACGACAAAAACCATTGAAAAAGAAGTATTTCTTTCAGGCGTTGTCCGCCCGAGCACAATTGAGAATTTTCTGATTTACGATTTTTGATTTATTTACTCAAAACAATCTTACATTAATTGAAAAGGTTAGACATCTACAATCGTCAATCATTATTCTGCAATTTAAAATCAATAAAAAAACCACTTTTCAAATTCATGAAAAATGGTTTCTAATATGTTTTTAGAAGTGACCTAAAAAACAAATTTAGATTTAGTATCCGCCTCTGTTTCCGCCGCCACGACTGTTTCCGTAACCGCCAGCGCCGCCATTATTGCGATCTCCACCACCGCCATAGCCACCGCCGCCTTGACGACCACCTGAACCTCCGCCGTAACCACCTGAGCCACCGCCTCTGTTACCACCACCATTAAAGCTTCTGCGTTCTCCTTCTGGTTTTGGTTCTGATTTATTTACAACTATCGCACGACCTTGAACTGTTGCTCCGTTCAACTCATCGATTGCTTTTTGTGCTTCTTCGTCGTTTGGCATCTCTACAAAACCAAATCCTTTGCTTCTTCCTGTAAATTTATCAGAGATAATTTTTACCGAATCAACTGCCCCATAAGCCTCGAAAGACTCTCTTAAATCTGCTTCCTCAATACTGAATGGAAGACTTCCAACAAAAATGTTCATAACTATATTTTATTATTTACAACAAATGTAGCGATATTTTGTGCAAAACAATTTTTATTTGGGTTTATTATAACAATTGTTTGCAAAAATATTTTTTGAACACATTTATAATAATTACAAAGCCTTATTACGACCGATTTTATTACTTTTGATTTAAATATTTTTAAAAGTCGATGAACGAAAATTTAAATCCAAGCGGGGATAATCTAAATGCCGACGAGCTTGATATCGAGAAAAAACTCAGGCCACTCTCGTTTGACGATTTTGCTGGTCAAGACCAAGTGCTCGAGAATCTCAAGGTTTTTGTGGCAGCCGCAAACCAAAGAAACGAGGCACTAGACCACTCACTTTTTCACGGGCCACCAGGACTTGGCAAAACCACTTTGGCAAACATTTTGGCAAACGAGCTTGGCGTCGGCATTAAAATAACTTCTGGGCCTGTCCTCGATAAACCCGGCGATTTGGCAGGACTACTCACAGGTCTCGACGAGCGTGACGTACTTTTTATTGACGAAATTCATAGACTAAGTCCTATTGTCGAAGAGTATCTGTACTCGGCTATGGAAGATTTCAAGATCGATATCATGATCGAATCTGGGCCAAATGCCCGCACGGTTCAAATCAACCTAAATCCGTTTACGCTTGTTGGTGCCACCACACGTTCCGGACTTTTGACCGCCCCAATGCGCGCCAGATTTGGCATTCAAAGCCGACTTCAATATTACACCACAGAACTTTTGACAAGCATTGTCGAGCGAAGCTCTGCCATCATCAAAATGCCAATTTCGCACGAAGCCGCCATAGAAATAGCGGGTCGCAGCCGCGGCACACCTCGTATTGCCAATGCGCTTTTGCGACGCGTTAGAGATTTTGCCCAAATAAAAGGCAACGGGACTATTGATATCGAAATTGCCAGATATGCCTTAAAAGCCCTGAATGTAGACGCTTACGGCCTTGACGAAATGGACAACAAAATCCTGAATACCATTATAGACAAATTCAAAGGTGGGCCAGTCGGACTGTCAACGCTGGCAACTGCCGTGTCAGACAGTGCCGAAACAATAGAAGAAGTTTATGAACCTTTCTTGATTCAGCAAGGGTTTATCATGCGCACGCCTCGTGGCCGCGAAGTAACCGAAAAAGCATACGTTCATTTAGGCAAGATACGAACAAACATTCAAACAGGTTTATTCTAGAGCTATTTGGGCGAAACCACATGGTTGCTTCCTTGCGGGCAACCAAGTGGTCGGGCTGTTCGCTATATCTTTTTTGAAAAAATTTTGTCATCACGAGAGCCCTCGAGAGACAAAATTTTTTCAAAAAAGGATACCGCTACCATCCCTTTCGCAAAATGCTAGCAGTGAAGTGGTTTAAACTTTTTCCATTTGCTAAAAAATTTGTCCTTTGCGTCCACTTATTGTCTTTTTTTATCTCCGTAGCGCTGCTATGCATCAAAAAAAAGACTTCAATTGGTCACAAAATCCTAAATTTTCGCTTAAAAGCAAAAAATTTAAACCACTTCAGTGCCGAAAAAATTTTTGTAACCACCAAAACAATTTTTTAAATGAACAAATTCGATTACCAACAAGATACACCGGGCTGTCAAAATCAAATTTTTTTAAACAACGCAGGTTCATCGCTCATGCCAAATGTTGCCTCGCAAGCAATGACTAATTATCTTGCCGCCGAGAATCTTGTGGGCGGTTATGAATATGCTAATTTGCAATCGCAAAATTTTCAAAATTTTTATGCTGAAGTCGCAACTTTGCTTAATTGTAATTCAAAAAATATAGCGTTTACCACAAGCGCTACAGATGGATACGCAAAAGCTTTGTCTAGCATAGATTTTCAAGAAAACGACGTTATTTTGACCACTACAGATGATTATGTTTCAAACCAAATCATGTTTTTGTCTTTAGAAAAACGTTTTAAAATCAAGATTATTAGATCAAAAAAATTGTCAAACAACGAAATAGATGTTGATGATTTTGAGCGGCTTATAAACAAATATAGACCAAAATTAATTGCGGCAACGCACATACCAACCAACACAGGAATGGTTCAAAATGTTGAGAAAATTGGCGAGTTGTGTCAGAAATACAACATTATTTTTTTGTTAGATGCCTGCCAGTCAGTTGGACAAATAAATGTTGATATTTCAAAAATAAAATGTGATTTTTTGACAGCCACAGGTCGAAAATTTTTGCGTGGACCACGTGGAACCGGTTTTTTGTATGTGTCTGACAAGGCTTTGCAGCTAGGTTTGGAGCCACTTTTTTTAGATTTCAGTGGCGCAATCTGGACGTCTGCAAACACCTATAAAGTTGTAAATTCTGCGAAACGTTTTGAAACGTGGGAAATGCCACATGCGGCGATTGCAGGCTTTACAGTATCGCTAAATTATTTGAACCGAATTGGCATTCAAGAAATTGAAAAAATGAATCTAAAAATTTCGACCTATTTTCGGAAACGACTTTCAGAAATAGAATCAGTAAAATTGTTGGATTTTGGCAATCGACTAAGTAATATCATCACCTTTCAACATTCAAAATTTTCTCAAACTGAGCTCGAAAATTTATTAAAAAACAACAAAATTTGTTTTTCAATTGCCACAAAAAATAATGCAATTATTGATTTTGAAAGCAAAGGTGTTGATTATGCCATTCGGTTTTCGCCACATTATTTTAATACTAATGACGAGGTTGATCAAGTGATTGAAGTTTTAAAAACTGCACAATAGTGATCATCGACAACAGACAACATTATTCTAATTTGATAAAAACCGAAGCCAAACGCCTAGGTTTTTTGTCATGCGGAATTTCAAAAGCAGATTTTTTAGAGACCGAGGCACCACGACTTGAAAGCTGGCTTAGCAAAAACCAACATGGACAAATGCAATACATGGAAAATCATTTTGACAAACGTCTTGATCCACGTTTGTTGGTTGATGGTGCAAAATCGGTAATTTCGTTGTTACTAAACTATTATCCGCAAGAATCACAAAGAGTAGATACTTTTAAAATTTCGAAATATGCCTTTGGGCAAGATTATCATTTTGTGATAAAAGAAAAACTACAAGAAATGTTGCAGTTTATTACTCAAGAAATTGGTGACGTTTCGGGTCGAGTTTTCGTAGATTCGGCACCTGTTATGGACAAAGCTTGGGCAGCAAAATCGGGTTTGGGTTGGATTGGTAAAAACTCAAATTTAATTACTCAAAAAATAGGTTCGTTTTATTTTATTGCAGAGTTGATTCTAGATTTAGATTTAGAATATGATCATGCCATAACAGACCACTGTGGCAATTGCACTGCCTGTATAGATGCCTGTCCGACTGGCGCTATCGAGCAACCTTATGTGGTGAATGGCTCGAAATGCATCTCATATTTTACGATTGAGCTTAAAGAAAATATTCCGCAAGAGATGCAAGGCAGGTTTGACGATTGGGCATTTGGTTGCGACATTTGTCAAGACGTTTGCCCCTGGAACAGGTTTTCAAAACCGCATTCAGAGCCATTATTTAATGCAAAGCCAGAAATATTAAACTTCACAAAACAAGATTGGCATGAAATGACCGCAGAAGTATTTTCGAAGGTTTTTAAAAATTCGGCAGTTAAAAGAACAAAATTTGATGGCTTGAAACGTAATTTGGAGTTTTTGGGGGAATGATGGGTTTTATGCAATTTGTACAGAAATTGTTTGCGTTGCGGTTTTAGCCTGCTTTTTCATATATTTACAACTTTACATTTTTCAACTTAATTATTAGCACATAAAATATACTTTGATGGATAAACTAATTCAAAATTTCTCCATAAAATCGGTTGCTGATTTCTTTTTTAATAAAATTTCTTCTTTTCAAAAAATAAATGAAACTTTTGAAAACATAATTAATAACAAAGATTTTACTAATTTTTCGAATTTACAAAAAGTAGGCGAAACTATATTTAGTGACCAAAGCGATTTACTTGTTTTTACTTGTAAATTTCAAGGGGTATTATCGAAGCGTTCTTCAAAGAAACGACAGTTTGAAATTGCCAAAAAAGTCTTGAAAGAAGATTTTAAAGACGGAGCCATTTTCATTTTCTATGATGAGAACGATTGCTTCCGTTTTTCATTCATTCGCAAAAACTACGGTAATAAGGAACAAAAGTTTACAAATTGGAAACGCTACACTTACTTTGTTGACCCTGCAAGAACTAACAAAACATTCAAAAACAGAATTAACGGATGTAATTTCAGCTCGTTAGAAGACATTCAAGAAGCGTTTAGTGTTGAAAAATTAAATAAGAAATTCTACGAAGAGATTGCAACCGCTTTTTATAGTCTTATCGGTGGTAAAGTAAGCATCAATAAAAAAGAAGTTTCTTTTGATTCCTGTTTGCAACTACCATCAACGCCAGTTGAGAACAGAAAAGCACATCAAGAATTCGCCGTTAGACTGATTGGTAGAACTATTTTTTGTTGGTTTTTGAAAAATAAGAAGTCAGACAGTGGCCTACCGTTAATTTCCGAAGAATGGCTTTCGTCAAATATGGTGGCAAGTGTCAATAACGACCAACACAATTACTATCATTCCATTCTAGAAAAATTATTCTTTTTAGTTTTAAACAAAAAGCAAGAAGACAGAAAACCCTATGTGTTACCGAACAATCACGAGTTTGTACCGTTCTTAAATGGAGGACTTTTTGAAGCGCAAGATGATGACTTTTTCCCAAAAGACAGTAGCGGCATTCACAGTCAAAATTTTGCACTGAACATACCTAACCAATGGTTTAGAGATTTCTTTGAAACTTTAGAACAATACAATTTTACCATTGATGAAAATAGCATTAACGATTTTGAGGTAAGTATCGACCCGGAAATGTTAGGAACTATTTTCGAAAATCTATTGGCAGAGATTGACCCAGATACTGAGAAAAGTGCTCGCAAATCTACAGGAAGTTTTTATACACCTCGTGAGATTGTCGATTATATGGTAGAACAATCACTATTGCAATACATCAAAACCAAAACCAATATTGAAAACGAAGAGCAGTTAGAAGTATTATTAAAAGACGATACCGAAAATCCATTCAACGAAAAAGAAACCATTGTTATACTCGAAGCATTAAGCGAGGTAAAGATTTTAGATCCTGCTTGTGGTTCAGGTGCTTTCCCAATGGGAGTATTGCATAAAATTATTGGATTGCTTAAAAAGTTAGATAAAAATGCCGTTTGGTGGAAAGAAAAACAATTAAAAAAAATTGATAATGCCATTATGCGAAAAATAATGGAAGAAAAATTATCAAGTTCCACTAGTGATTATGCTCGAAAACTTGGTGTTATACAACATTCTATATACGGTGTTGATATACAACCTATTGCTGCCGAAATATCAAAATTGCGAAGTTTTTTATCGTTAATTATTGATGAAAATATTGATGACAATGCCGATAACAGAGGTATAGTACCCTTGCCTAATTTAGAATTTAAATTTGTAACAGCCAATACTTTAATAGGATTGGATGAAGGCAAGACTGCAGGAATGGAATCATTTGATTTTGGCGAAACTGCTGAATTGCAAAACCAATTGCAACAATT
>JBDLWE010000068.1:0-3685 GCA_039804445.1 Bacteroidota bacterium
CCATCGAGCGCAGTCGAGATGTTATTTTAACATTTAATAAGTTCAAAATTTGTGACTAGAGCCTGTAAGTGCGACTGGCGAAGCAATTTGCGGTTCAAACAATTTTCGTTTCCTCAAAATCTACACCATCATAAATATCGATTAAGGCAAGGTCAATCGCAATGGCTTTGATATGAAATATATCTGAGAGTGCCTGAAACTCTGTTAGCGTCCAACTGTTATCGTTGTTTTTAGAAAACTTTTCAATAGATAATTTTTCAGAATCTATCAATATATATTCTTTCAGTGTCTCGATGTCACGATAAAGGGTAAATTTTTGGCCTTTATCATAATTTCGGGTAGATTTTGACAAAATCTCAAATATAACCGTAGGGTTTTTGGCAGTATCAAAACTGTCGTCGGTATTTTCAATTTTACCACAAATAACGGTAATGTCTGGGTAAGTATATAAAGTATTTTTTGGTATGTGAATGCGCAAATCACTACCAAAAGCATTACATTTTTTTCCTTTTAACTTTGTTACCACATCGGCCAAAGTATTACTAAAAATTCTGTTATGCACAAACGACGCACCACTCATTGCAAATATCTCACCCTGAAAATATTCGTGTTTCGTTTCTGCCTTTCGCTCGTAGTAAAGGTACTCTTCTGCCGATATGTATTTTAGTTCTGCTTTTCCCATAACATCTATATTTTATACAAATATAAATAATTATAACTTCAGAAAACAAAAAATTCCGTTTCTATACAGAAACGGAATTTTTTTGTATCTTCAAGATATCGAATTACTTAGCAATATTTACTGCCCGTGTTTCTCGAATTACGGTAACTTTCACTTGACCCGGATAGGTCATTTCGGTCTGAATTTTTTGAGAAATATCAAACGATAAAGTCGATGCGTTTTCGTCTGATACTTTTTCAGATTCTACAATCACCCGCAGCTCGCGACCTGCTTGAATGGCATAGGCATTTTTAACACCATGAAACCCAAAAGCAACTTCCTCAAGATCTTTCAGCCTTTGGATATATGAATCTAAAACTTGTCGTCTAGCACCTGGTCTCGCACCAGAAATAGCATCACAAACTTGTACTATTGGCGATAGCAATGATTTCATTTCTATCTCGTCGTGGTGTGCGCCAATTGCGTTACAAACTTCTTCTTTCTCGCCATATTTTTCGGCCCATTGCATCCCTAAAAGTGCGTGTGGCAAATCACTTTCAGCATCAGGCACTTTTCCAATATCGTGCAAAAGTCCTGCTCGTTTAGCAAGTTTTACGTTAAGTCCCATTTCTGCAGCCATAATTCCGCATAGTTTTGAAACTTCGCGCGAGTGTTGCAATAGGTTTTGACCATAAGACGATCGATACTTCATTCGTCCAACTACTTTGATAAGCTCTGGATGAAGTCCGTGGATGCCTAAATCAATTACGGTTCGTTTACCAACTTCGGCAATTTCGTCGTCTATTTGTTTGGTGGTTTTGGCAACCACTTCTTCAATTCTCGCAGGGTGAATTCGTCCGTCGGTCACTAATTTGTGTAAAGAAAGCCGTGCGATTTCTCTGCGCACAGGATCAAAACAAGAAAGGATAATCGCCTCTGGCGTATCATCTACAATAATCTCAACACCTGTTGCGGCTTCTATAGCACGAATGTTCCGTCCTTCGCGACCAATAATTCGTCCTTTAACATCATCAGATTCTATGTTGAAAACCGAAACGCAATTCTCGACAGCCTCTTCGGTACCAACTCGCTGAATGGTGTTTATTATTATTTTTTTGGCCTCTTGTTGCGCAGTTAGTTTTGCCTCTTCCATCGTGTCTTGCACGTACGACATGGCTTGTGACTTGGCCTCGGCCTTAATGCCTTCTATCAATTGGTTTTTTGCATCTTCGGTAGAAAGTCCAGAAATAACTTCAAGCTGCTCGAGTTGGCGTTTGTGCATTTTGTCAACCTCGGTTTGCTTGCGGTCAAGCACCTCAATTTTGGCATCAAATTCTTTGGTCTTAGCTTCAAAGTCGTCGTTTACTTTCTTGGCTTTGTTAACTTCGGCAGATAGTTGAGACTCTTTTACAACCAGTCTTTTTTCGACTTCTACAATTTTTCGTTCACGGTTTTGCGATGCTTCTTCGTGTTGACTTTTCAGCTCAATAAACTTCTCTTTAGCTTGCAGTATGCGTTCTTTCTTAATATTTTCGGCCTCAACGTTGGCATCTTTCAAAATCGATCCTGCTTCTTTTTTGGCGTTTTTAACAAGTTTTGAAACATTGCTTTTTTCAATAAATTTTGCGATTGCAAATCCAGCGGCTATGCCAGCAATTGCTGCAATAATAATTATAATTGTAGTGTTCATGATTTAATTTGGGTTTATATAAAAAAACCTACATTAGTTTGATTGAATAAACTCGGGTAGACAAGTTTTGAGCTAACTCGCTGTTCAAGCTTTCCACGCTGGGGCGGACATGCTATAGTGGCGACGATTTACTCATTTTAAAATGTTAGTGTTGAGTTTACCAAATATTTACTAATGTAGGCAGTATCTTTAGTGTAAAAATAAGAACGTATTATGTGGTCAAAAAAGCTTCTAATTTTTTATTCAAATCGAGCAATCGATTGTTTACTTCATCATTACTACTTGTGCTATCAAGTTGTTTTTGTTCTAGTTGCGATGCAAATTGCAAAGCACACATCGCCAAAACATCTTGCTTGTCACGTACGGCATAGTCTTGTTCAAATTGCTTAATCATCAAATCAATTTTGCGCGAAGCCGACCTCAGACCCTCTTCCTGCGACTCGGTTACCGTCATTGGGTAAACACGGTCGGCAATTGATATTTTTATTTTAAGCTTGTCAGACATCTAATGCTAATGTGATAGTTGTGCAATACAATAATCGATTTCTCGAACCAACGAATTTATTCTAAGCTTAGTTTCTCTTTTGTTTTCTTCACTGCCAAGAAAAGAATTTGCCGATTTGAGCGCATCATATTTTTTTTTCAGACTATCAAGATCATCGTTTTGGTCATGATAATGTTGCTTAGAAACTTGTAACTCCTGAGCCAAAACATCATTTTTTTGTTCTAAACTATTGATTTTTTTCAATAATTTGTCTATGTTTTGCTCAAGATTATCAACAATTTCTGATATGTTACTCATCAAATTTTTGATTCAATTCTTAATTCACAAAGTTAAAATTCCTTTTTGGTTTGACAACGTTTTTTAAAGTTTTTTTTGAATGTTGGTTTTTATAATATTTTTTTTGGCGTTCCGTGCGCTCGCCGCGGCGAGGAGCACGTCGGTGTTCCGCTCCCAATCTTTTTTTGGTTTTTGTCATCCCGAGCGCAGTCGAGGGATAAAACCCAAAAAAAGGATTTCCGCTCAACACCTAACGCAAGGGAACCGTTGACCAAGTTTAATATTTGTTTGGTCTGTAATATTTTTTATAAATCAGAAATTTTATTTTGGCAATTAATTCTGCGATAGGGATGGACGCGGAGCTCTTGTCATTGCGAGGCACGAAGCAATCTTTTCAAAAGATTGCTTCGTGCCTCGCAATGACAAAGCGGGAGCAGACAGTCCGCCGCCAAATAGACAAATTTGTGGTTAAAGAAGTTTTTTTGTTGGCGGATCGCCCAGATTATACCAATTGGCGTTCTAAAATTTCTGCTCGAACACATCCATCGTCGTC
>JBDLWE010000069.1:0-19502 GCA_039804445.1 Bacteroidota bacterium
TTAATAGTTGTTCAAAACTTTTTGGTTTTAAAAAAATTAAAAATTATTTTTATGACAATAAAAATGTTTGCAAGTATTTTATTGATTCTAAATTTGTAATTTTATGCGATATAAAACTTTAGATGAGCAAAAAACCAATAAAGCCGAGTAACATTACAAAAGATTTCTCGAACAAGATTATAAAAATTCTTACTACAAACAGCAATAAAGCCTTTAATTATAAGCAAATTGCAGCAATTCTTGAAGTAGACGATACCAAGTCACGAAACGAGATTATTCATGATTTGAAAGTTCTGGCAGCCGGAAAATTTATTATAGAATCTGAACCCGGAAAATATCTTGTAAAAGCAATTTCGCAAGATTATTATGAAGGAACAATTGATATGACTGGTCGAAAAACAGCTTATTTTATTTGTCCAGAGTTTGGGGAGGACGTCTTTATTCCAACAAATAACTTGAATCGAGCGTTAGATAAAGACAAAGTAAAAGTTTATGTTTACAACCGCAGAAAAGGAAAACGACCTGAGGGCGAAGTAATGGAGGTTGTTGAACGTGCCAAAACAGATTTTGTTGGCGTAATTGCGATTCATCCAAATTTTGCGTTTGTAAGTACTGCAAACCCAAAAATGTATACTGATATTTTTATCCCGAAAGACAAGTTTGGCGCTGCAGAAAATGGCGATGTTGTTTTGGTTCATATAGAAGATTGGCCAAAAAAAGCAGATTCTCCCTTTGGATCGGTGGTAAAAGTTTTAGGTAAACCAGGAGAGCATAACACTGAAATTAATGCAATTTTAGCTGAATATGGTCTTCCAGCAACGTTTCCTGTAGAAGTTGAGGCTTATGCCGAAAATATTGATACATCGATTCAAGAAACTGAAATTGTAAAACGTCGAGACATGCGACAAGTCTTGACGTTTACTATCGATCCGAAAGATGCTAAAGATTTTGACGATGCACTTTCGTTTCAGGTTTTAGAAAATGGAAATTATGAAATTGGTATTCACATTGCCGATGTTTCGCACTATTTGCAAGAGGGAACTATTCTTGACGATGAAGCTTATAATCGCGCTACATCGGTTTATTTAGTAGATCGTGTTGTGCCGATGTTGCCCGAAGTACTTTCAAATTTTGCGTGCTCGCTTAGACCAAACGAAGAAAAATATACTTTTTCGGCAATTTTTGAATTAGACAAAAAAGCAAATATTAAAAAAAGTTGGTTTGGTAGAACAGTAATAGACTCTAACCAAAGATTTTCTTATGAAGAAGCACAACATTTAATAGAGACTGAAAAACGAGAAATTCCTGCCGAAAAATCATTAACAAAAGAAAGTTACACAGTTAGCGATGATATTCTTTTTGCAACTTTGAAACTTGATGAACTTGCCAAAATTATGCGAGAACAACGCATGAACAACGGCGCAATTTCGTTTGATAAAGTTGAAGTTAAATTTAATTTATCAGAAACAGGAAATCCAGAAAGCGTTTATTTTAAACAAAGTAGAGATTCTAATCACTTAATTGAAGAATTTATGCTTTTGGCAAACAAGAAAGTAGCCGAGTTTATTGGTCGTCAAAAAAAGACATTTATTTACAGAATTCATGACGAACCAAACGAAGAAAAATTGTTGGCAATGCAAGAGCTTATAAAGAAATTTGGATATACAGTCGATTTTTCAATGGGTTCTGTTTCGCATATTTTAAACGATCTAATGAAACAAGTTCAAGGCAAGAAAGAACAAAACTTGATAGACACACTCGCTATTCGATCGATGAGTAAAGCCAAATATTCTACAGACAATATTGGTCATTATGGATTGGCTTTTGATTACTATAGTCATTTTACATCGCCAATTCGACGTTATCCTGATGTGATGACACACAGATTATTGCAGTTCTATATAGACGAAGGAAAATCGGCAAACGCAGAACTTTTTGAATCAAAATGTCTTCATTGTTCACAAATGGAAACTTTGGCCACAAAAGCCGAGCGCGATTCTGTAAAGTATATGCAAGTAAAATATATGCAAGATCACAAAGATCAAGAGTTTTTGGGTGTTATTTCTGGCGTGACCGAATACGGAATTTTTGTAGAAATTATAGAAAACAAATGCGAAGGAATGGTTCGCGCCAGAGAAATTAAAGATGACTATTATGTTTTTGATGAAAAGCAATATGCACTTGTTGGTCAATCAACAAAAAACATCTTGCAGTTAGGCGACGAAATTTGGGTTAAAGTAAAAAATGCCGATTTGGTTAAAAAACAGTTAGATTTTAATTTTCTTAGAGTTAATGAATAATTTTTTGTCTCACTGAGCGCTGTCGAAGTGTTCTTTTAACTATTAAAATTTATACTATTTCTAAAATTATTTTTTATAAAAAATTAATAATCAATATATTATATTTTTAAAAAAATAGCACGACCTTTGATAATTATGTTTGGAGAGGATTGATTAGATAATTTATCAAAAAGTTTTATTTGTATCATGTTATTTTTATAAATCTTTAAATTCACAAAAAATGAAAAACATAGTAACCACTATCCTACTTTTATTGTCGCAAATCATTTTTGCACAAATCACAAAAAACGTAGGCGATTTCGAGAAAGTAACATCGTTTGATAAAATAGAAATATCACTTGTACCATCCTCAGAAAACAAAGTTGTTTTAAATGGAAATGGTTCAGAAGACGTTGAATTGGTTAATAAAAATGGCGAATTAAAAATTAGAATGCCTTTTGATAAAATTTTGGCTGGCGAACGAATTTCTGTAACGGTTTTCTATAAAAAACTTGTGGCTGTCGAGGCAAATGAAGGATCTAGAATCACTTCAGAAAAATCTATAAAATCCATAGGTTTTGATATTATTGCTAAAGAAGGGGCTACTATTTACCTAATTCTTGAAAGCAACAGACTAACTTCAAAAATAAGTTCTGGTGCTATTGTTGATATCGGCGGAAAAGTGAAAAACCATGATTGCTTGATAAATTCGGGAGCAGTCTTGAATGCTCAGAAACTTCAAACAGAGCAAACTATAGTGACGGTAAATGCAGGTGGCGAAGTCGAAATTATGGCATCAGAATATGTAAACGCAAAGGTGCGAGCTGGTGGTAGCATATTGATATTCGGCAAACCAAAACAAATAGACCAAAAAACAGTCTTAGGCGGAACAATTCGACAGGATTAAGTTTTTTTTAGTATTTTTGAAGATATTACAAATTCTCAAATATGCTTCAAGATTTTTTGATGGCCATTCCGTTAGGTTTTTTGCTCTGTTTCATGATAGGACCGGTTTTTTTTATAGTTATAGAAACAGCTGTAACCAAAGGTTTTAGAGCCGCAATAGTGTTTGATTTGGGTGTGGTTACCGCAGATATGTTGTTTATTATTATTGCAATTTCATCAAGTTATCGGCTTATAAATTCTATAAAAGACGCGCCTGCACTTTTTATATTTGGTGGTTTGATTATGATAACTTATGGAATTATTACTTTTTTAAAATTGAAAAAAGTTTCAAAAAGCACCGACGATATTGATGATATAAACGAAGTTTTAAGCAAAAAAAATTATCGTGAGCTTTACTTCAAAGGGTTTATCTTAAATTTTATTAACGTTGGTATTCTAGGGTTTTGGTTACTTATCTTTTTGACTTTTGGACCTGTGCTTAAACTAGAGACACCACGGATGATTGTTTTTTTTACAACAGTGATCATGACGTATTTGTTGGTCGATATCGTAAAAATGGTTTTGGCAAAGCGTTTAAAAAATTCACTCACACCAAAAAATATTATCAAAATAAAAAAATTCACAAGTGTATTACTAGTTATTTTTGGAGTTTTAATTATGTTACAAAGCTGGTTTCCGAGTGATCAAAAATTGGTTAAGAAAGCTTTAGAAAAGATGGAAGTTAAAGAATAAGCAACTCTTAAATGTCGTTAAAAGTTGTAGAAGTATTATTAAAATTTAGCTTTACTCTTATTTTATCAAAAAAAAACCTCCAAATTTCTTTGAAGGTTTTTGAGGCATTGTCCGGATTCGAACCGGAGTAAGAGCTTTTGCAGAGCCCGGCCTAGCCACTCGGCCACAACGCCATTTTATGCGGATTGCAAAAGTATGAATTTATTTTGAATATTAAAGTTTTATAATAGATAATTTGACTTTATCTATATTTTTCAATCTCAATAGTAACTTCCTGCACATCTCCACCAATTGGCGGATTTAGTTTAGAAACAGCAACTTTGATATAAGTTATTGACTGTATTTTTGACAGCGAAATATCAATAATTCGTCTAGCAACATTTTCTAGTAAATTGGCACGAATTGCCATTTCATCAACAACGATTTGGTTAAGTAACACATAATCAACAGTATCTGACAAATTATCTGAAATCTCAGACTTTGATAAATCGGTTTCAATTTCTAAGTTAATCTGATAGTTTGAACCAATTTTTGATTCTTCAATTAAGCACCCGTGATAAGCAAAAGTACGAATGTTTTTAAGTATGATTTTGCCCATTTTATTTAATTGTACTTGAAAATGTAATAAATGTTCGCTAAGGATTGCTTCTTTGTAGATGATTTTAATTTTTTCATCTATTTAGAAAAACACTTCTTACGGAAATTTTTTATAGGAACCTTTCTTATTTTATTATAATCTGTTTGTTAAAACGGATTAATTTTTAAAGATTCGATTATGCTCCTGATTTCGGTATAAAATTTATCTCCTAATTCAATTGATATTTTATAGTAAAGGTGAAATTTATCTTAAATCCTCGGTCGCCCAAAATAGCATTTCAACGGTATATTTATCCATTGAAATTCCATTTTTTATCTATTTTTTTTTACATTTTCCCAGTTTCTGTAATGTTCTGGTTTAGAAGTTTATATTCTTTCTAAAACTTATTTTTGTTGCCATTGTGGTGCAGATTTATCAAAGTACCCATATTCTGTTTTTATTTTCTCTGCTGGATTATCTTTTAAATATCCCATAAAAAAGAATAAAAATTATTTGGAAAAGTAAGTGTAATCTGTCTTATAATTTCATTATTTTGTGCAAATATATCAAAAAATATGGTTCGCAAAAAGTCTATTGTCTCAAAGTCTATTATCTAGCATCTATTTTTTTATCTTTGCCAATCAAATAAACACAAAATGTCCGAAGATAAATCACTCAATTTCCTTGAACAAATTATTGAAGATTCATTAGCAAATGGTTTTCCTCAAAATAAATTACGTTTTCGGTTTCCTCCCGAACCAAATGGTTATCTTCATATTGGTCACGCCAAGTCAATTTGTTTGAATTTTGGACTAGGATTAAAGTATAACGCACCAGTAAATCTTCGTTTTGATGACACTAATCCCGCCAAAGAAGAGCAAGAATATGTCGATGCTATCAAAGAAGATTTAACGTGGTTGGGCTTCAACTGGTCAGAAGAACGGTATGCATCTGACTATTTTCACCAGCTTTATGATTGGGCAGTATTGCTTATAAAGTCGGGTAAAGCATATGTTGACAGTCAATCATCAGAAGAGATGGCAGCTCAAAAAGGCTCGCCAACTCAGACCGGAATCGATGGACCTTTTCGCAGTAGAAGTATTGATGAAAATTTGTCAATATTTGAACAAATGAAAAACGGCTATTTCGAAGAGGGTAAACATGTCTTGAGAGCCAAAATCGATATGAGTTCAAAGAATATGCTGATGCGTGACCCATTGATTTATAGAGTTTTGCATCGCCATCATCAAAGAACTGGCAACGATTGGAAAATTTATCCGATGTATGATTTTGCCCATGGCGAATGCGATTATATTGAACAAGTTTCGCACTCTATTTGCACACTTGAATTTGTCATGCACCGCGAATTATACAATTGGTTTCTAGATCAAATTTATGATGACAATAAAGTTCGACCAAATCAATATGAATTTGCGCGGCTGAATTTGAATTATACCGTAATGAGCAAACGAAAGCTGTTGCAACTAGTTCAAGATAAAGTAGTTAATGGTTGGGATGATCCAAGAATGCCAACAATTTCAGGTTTGAGACGTCGTGGTTATACAGCTAAATCTATCAGAAATTTTTGCGAAACTATTGGTGTGGCCAAGCGCGAAAACATTATTGATGTGTCGGTTTTAGACCATTGTTTACGTGAAGACTTAAACAAATCGGCATACCGAGTTATGGCGGTTTTAGATCCAATTAAACTAATTATTTCTAATTATCCAGCTGGCAAAGTTGAGATGCTAGATGCTGAAAATAACCAAGAAGATGAAAGTTTTGGTTTTAGAAAAGTACCATTTTCAAGAGAATTATACGTTGAGCGAGAGGATTTTCTAGAGGTTGCGCCACCAAAATTTTTCAGGTTAAGCATCGGCAACGAAGTACGCCTAAAAAATGGTTATATCATTAAAGGTGAATCGGTTATAAAAAATAGCGATGGAGATATCATAGAAATTCATGCCACTTACGATCCATATTCGAAATCAGGAAGTGGTACCGAAGCCAGTATGCGTCGTGTTGCAGGAACATTGCATTGGGTTTCTATAAATCACGCCATCGGAGCCGAAGTTCGGTTGTACGATAGGTTATTTATTGATGAAGCACCGGATAGCCACAAAGAGAAAAATTTCTTGGAGTTCATGAATAAATCTTCACTCGAAATCGTGAAAGGTTTTGTAGAACCAAGTCTTGCTGATGCCATTATTGGTACTCATTTTCAGTTTCAAAGATTAGGGTATTTTGTGGTCGATAAAGACTCAACTTCTGCACAAATAGTGTTTAACAAAACTGTTGGGCTCAAAGACGCTTGGGAAGAAAAGGGCAAACGTGAGGAAAATTTATTGATGAATGTGCAAAAAGAAATCAATAAATATGTCAAAGAAAAAGACGAATTGGCTGCCGAAAAATTATTGGAACCAATTATCAAAAATATAAAATCGGTTGATAATTTTAGTTTGTTAGTAAATACAATTATAAAAAATATCAAGAATGATAATAGCGCACTTTTGTTTTCAAACTTGATTTTAAAATATTCTGATAAAGTTGCCTCAAAAGATATTGAAATTGAAAGTTTACAAAAATTATATATCATGTCATTAAAATGTAATTCGGCATCTGTTAAAATATTCGCTATACAGAATTTAAAAAATGACGATGTAAATTGTGGGAATTTTCAGGCACAATTATCAGATTTGAAAAATGTTGAGAAAAATGAAAAAATTTTAGAATTACTTTAAATTATTAATCTTTAGTTCTACAAATCAAAAACCCGTTTTACAGTGGATTTTTCATATAATAGATTTTTGTTATTAAATATTATTTTTTAATAGATTTTACTAAAAAAAGTGACATTCATAAGTTAATTTTAATCAAATAAAAAAAACGTCTGTAGTGTTTTCACGTTTTTTAAAAAATCGCTTATCAAATCGCTTTATTTTAGTTATTGATAAAAAATCGACAAATTTTATGTAATTTGACATTTGTTTTCTGATAGTAAATTACCAAATGTTAAATGTTGTTTATTGTTTACTTTTTATAGTAAGCTAACAACGATTAAGTATGTTTATAAAAAAAGTCCCAAATCAAATTTTGAGTTGGAACTTTATAAAGTTGATTTTTAATATTATTCTGTTTTAACTTCAACCGCTTCACTGGTATCACTCGGGTTATAGTCTGTACTGGTGTGATCCTTTGACTTTACACGTTTTGGTTGTTTTTTCATTTGTTCACCAATAATGTTTGATGTCGTAAAACTCGTAACCATAGTATTTAACATATCACTTGCTGCTTGTGGCGAGTTCGGCAATAATATCAAGTTAGAATTAGTATCGGCGCCAATTGCTTGCAGCGTGTCATAATGTTGAGTGATAACAATCAAGGCCGATGCTTCTTGCGAGTTGATGCCAACTTCGTTTAGAACCGCAACGCTTTCTACTAAACCACGTGCGATTTCACGTCGTTGGTCGGCAATGCCTTGTCCTTGTAACTTTTTGCTTTCAGCTTCGGCTTTGGCTTTGGCAACAATTCTAATTCGTTGTGCTTCAGACTCAAACATCGCTGCAGTTTTTTCACGTTCGGCAGCATTGATGCGGTTCATCGCGTTTTTTACTTGAATATCAGGATCGATATCAGTTACTAATGTGTTGATAATGTCATAGCCATATGTAGTCATCGCCTCGTTCAACTCTCGTTTTACTGCATTTGCGACATCGTCTTTGCGCACAAAAACGTCATCAAGAATTAGCTTTGGAACTTCGGCGCGAACTACATCAAAAACATAAGCAGTTATTTGGTCATGCGGATATTGTAGTTTATAAAATGCATCATAAACGTTTTCGGCAATAACCTTAAATTGGACCGAAACTTTCATTTTTATAAAGACATTATCTTTCGTTTGTGTTTCGATAATGACATCAAGTTGCTGAATTTTTAGATTGACACGACCAGCAATCTTGTCAATAAGTGGAATTTTGAACTGCAGGCCTGATTGGCGTGTATTGATAAATTTTCCAAAACGTTCAATAACGACTGTTGTTTGTTGTTTGACAGTAAAAAAACTTGATAGTACGATAATACTAATTATAAACAGTAAAATGTAAATAGCGATGTCCATAAATTTATTTTTAGAGCGTTATAGTTGTTATACGTAATTTAGTTTACATAGTTACAAAATTTTGATTTTATATATTTGTTTTTTTGTTTTTTATCATTATATTTGAAGGTATTGCAAAGTCTATTTTAGAAACTTAATTAATCTATCAGATGAAAATCTCCTCATTTTGTCTTTTAATTGGCGTTTGTTTTGGTGCGTGGGCGCAGACCTCTTACATTTTAACTAAAAGTGGGAAAAAGTTCGAAATGCAATACAGCAGTATTCAGATTGCGGTTTTAGACAAATTAGTAAATTTCAAAACCCTTTCAGGAAGCGCTAAAGAAGTTGCCTTTAGCGATCTTGACGTTGCAAAGTTTGGTAACTTCATGTTTAAATCGTTTAAATTTGTAGAAAATAAGAACAATAATTGTTTTTTTGTATTAGCAGAATCTGCTCAAAAAACATTGATATCTATTGGTATTCCGGCGGCAGAATCTGACGAAGATGTTTCGTTAGTTCCCACTAAATACGAGGTTTATGTTTTAGATAGTAATTATAAAGTTATTGATTTTTTGTTTTTTAATAATCAAAAAAGCGAGAAAGGTGCCATCGGTAGAAGCGAATTGCAAGATTTTATCCGACGTAATTTCGAAGATTGTTCAGATGTAATTGACAGATTTGGAGATTTTGAAAAACTTAATAGTCCGCAGTACATGGGAATAATTGGCTTTTTTAGTAAGCCCATATATGTAAATTGCAATAATTAACTGTTGATTGCGGTGGTTGCGGTATGTAAGCGAGTTATCGTGTCGTCTTTACCAATTATTTCTATTATGTCAAATACATTGATGCCTGTTAACGACCCAACAAGCGCAAGTCGCAGGGCTGGCATTATTTTGCCTGTCGAAATATCGTGGGTTGTAGACCAGTTTTGGACTGTACTTTCGATATTCTTTGACGTGAAGTTTGTTATGGTTGTTAGTGTTGTTGAAATAGAGCGAAGGTTAGACGTTGTTTCTGAAGTCCAGTTTTTCAGTGCTTTGTCTTCGTATTTCTGAGGCGGTTCAAATAAGTATGATGATAATTGCCAGAAGTCATTTACGAAATTAGCGCGGTCTTTTATTTTTGAAACGATGGTTGTCAACTTTTTAATATCTGAATGATACCCTTTTTCGGCAACGATTTTCGAAAATAATGCAGCAAGTTTTTCGTTGTCTTGTTGTTGCATGTATTGATGGTTGAACCATTTGTTTTTTTCAGGATTAAACTTTGCACCAGATTTGTGTACTTTGTGTAAATCAAATTTTTCAATTAGTTCGGCAACCGAAAAGATTTCTTTTTCTGTGCCGTCGTTCCATCCCAGCAAAGCTAGAAAATTTATTACTGCCTCTGGAAAATATCCCTGTTCGCGATATCCTAGTGATGAATTCCATGCCAACGGAAATACTGGAAAGCCAAGTTTTTCTCCGTCTCTTTTTGATAGTTTTCCGTTGCCAATAGGTTTTAGTATCAGTGGTAAATGAGCAAATATCGGTGCAGTCCAGCCAAACGATCTGTAAAGCATATAGTGAAGTGGAAGCGAAGGCAACCATTCTTCACCCCGAATGACATGAGATGTTTGCATTAAGTGGTCATCAACAACATTTGCAAAATGATAGGTAGGCATGCCATCAGATTTGTACAATATTTTGTCATCTAGTAATGATGTTTCAAATGTAACGTCTCCACGAATTAAATCATGCAAACTTAATGTTTCATTTTCTGGGTTCTTGAAGCGTATTACAAAAGGTTCGTTTTTTTGCAGTCTAGTTTGCACTTCAACATTAGACAAAGTGAACGAATTTTGTAATCGTATGCGTGTTGAATGGTTGTAGACAAATGTCATCTTTGCGTTTTCAGCGTTTGTTCGTTCGTTTTCTAGGTCGGTCGTACTGTCGAATGCGTAGTAGGCGTGTCCGGTTTGAACTAGTGTATCGACGTGTTCTTTGTAAATATCGGTGCGTTCGGATTGTCTGTACGGTGCAAATCTTTCGTTTTTATTTACGGTCTCGTCTGGCGAAATACCAAGCCAGGCTAGAGCATCATATATATATTGTTCTGCGTTTGGGTCGTGTCTTGTTTGGTCTGTATCTTCGATTCGTAGATAAAAAGTACCGTTGTGTTGTTTCGCAAACAAGTAGTTGTAAAGTGCTGTGCGAATACCTCCAATATGCAATGCTCCTGTTGGGCTTGGTGCAAAACGAACTCGAACTTCTTTCATAGGTTTTATTTTTTGCGCAAAGATAATTTCTTTTTGAGATGATATGTTAGTGCCGATGCGATTTGTTTCTACTTTATTATTATTAGGGTTCCTGTTTGTTTATTATTTTAAACCATAAAAACGGGATGAAAGCCAATTCCATAGAAGTAGGGTAGCCGTACGGCAGTTTTGGCGATGTTTGATGGTTTGTTAGAGTTATGTAGTTTTTTTTAGGTGTAAAGTGGTGGTCGCTGTGTCTTGTCAATTCATACAAAACTTTTCGACCTTTGCTGTGGTTTGAGTTTCAAGATTGTTGGTTGGTATTACGTTCATATCCGGTAGATGGTAGTTTTTTTCGGAAGAGGGTGTAGTGACCTATGTAATTAATTGTCTCTAGTAGTAATAAGCCAACAATGCCTGATAGTACCGCAATGATTGTGGCCAAACTTTCATATATGTTGTATAATACAGCAATATATATGATATGAATTATCGCAAAATAAAACATGTCATTTTTTCAATGTAACGTCGTGATGTTATTATTTATATTTAATTGGTTTTGTATTTGCCATGCTTTTTATACGTATATATAACTGATTGCGCCAAAAGGATTATAAATTTTGATTTAAGCGTGCTGTTGATGGGTCAGTTGGTGTTGCGACGTGAAGGTGGTGGCAATGGTTATGGTCTATATGTAAGAGTGTGTATAATAATTCGGTAGTAGCAAAACTTTTGCCATTGTTCTCTCGACTTTACTATTTCTGTGCCCAAGTTCATGCGCAACATTTATACGATTAGGTCTAAGCACAGTGCCTATACATAAGATAGTGCCTAGTGTTGATATGTTTATTAATTGTTGGACGGTTATTTCTGCAGCCCATATATCAAAATTGCATATACAAGCGTAACATGTTCAAGTCGTTGTATATCAAAATGTAATTATTTAAGGTGCGATACGTTTATAGTTTCTTGCGCAAATGTTGCTTGCGGAGGTAGATATTCGATTATTGGAATCCGCATAAAGGCATAGTTAAAGGTTGTAAACGTATTGTAACTGCCAAAGTTCAGTCCGATGAAGGCGGCAAGTGGAGTTGTATAAGCAAATAGGTATTTTATTTTTTATTGTAAATTTATTAAAAATAATTATTTTTATCTTTTTACAAAAGCATTTTGTTGTATTGTTTATTTTTGTAATTTTATAGGTTATTATAATCAATAGATTTTGTGAGTCAGAACAATATCATTTATCAGAAACTTGATTTTTTTATCACCAAATTTTATCAAAATGAGCTCCTCAAAGGTTTGTTGTTTTTGGTTGGATTAGGTCTGTTGTTTTTGTATGTGATTATTTTTGTCGAATTTTATTTGTGGTTGGGTTCCTTTGCTCGAACTTGTCTTTTTGTTGTTTTCATTGCGGTCGAATTGCTTCTTTTAGGTAAATACATTTTATGGCCGTTACTTAAGCTTTCTAGAATCAAGTCTGGTTTAGATGCTGCAGAAGCAGCTAATATTATCGGAAAGCATTTTGCTGAAGTATCGGATAAATTATCTAATTTGTTACAGTTATCGCAAACTGGATTTCGGTCTGAATTACTAGAAGCTAGTATTGCCCAGAAGACTGATAGTTTGAAGTTGATTCCGTTTCAAAATGCAATTTCTTTTACCGAAAACAAAAAATATGTACCGTTGGTAATTGTACCTGTTTTTATGTATATATGTTTTGTCGGTTTCGGTTATTCTGCAGAGATTGCAAATAGTTTTGGTCGTGTGCTTAGTTTTAAAAAGCAATTTATTCGGCCTGCACCTTTTTATTTTAAAGTTTTAAACAATAGTTTCGAAATTAAGCAGGGAAATGATTTTGTTGTCGTTGTAGAAACTGTTGGCAAAGTTGCCCCAGATAATATTTTGATTTCTTTTGATGGTGAGTCCTATGCGATGGCAAAAGACGGCAACGGTAGCTCTACTTTCGTGTTTAAAAACATGATGAAAAATGTTAATTTTTTTGTTAGTGCCAATGGTGTTCAGTCACATATTTTTGAGATTGATGTTATTGAAGTGCCCGCTATTACTGATTTTAAGATGCGTATTCAGTTTCCATCATATTTGGGTCGTAAGACAGAAGTGATTACAGGGTCTGGTAACGCAGTAGTGCCAGAGGGATCAATTGTGAGTTGGTCGTTAAGTACCGTAGCAACCTCTATGGTTGTCAGTAAGATTGGAACCCATGTAGTTAATTTTGATAAATTTCATGATCGGTTCAAGTTGTCTACAAATATTACAGAAACTATTCAATATCAGATAATTATAAGTAATATTAATGTTGCAAATTATGAAGTATTGGACTATAAAATTGTTGTTGTTAAAGACCTGCCTCCATTTATCGAGGCCAGCATTGTGACAGATTCACTTAGTAGTAGCAATAAATTTATTGTCGGAAAATGTGGGGACGATTATGGTCTGACGAAGCTGCAAATCGTATATTATCCATCTGGTAAAGTGAATAGTCCGTCTCGTGGTAGCATCGCGCTTAAAAGTTTTGTAAATGAGCAATTTGTGTTTTCGTTTCCTGGCAGTCTACCTGTTAAGGCCGGTGTGGTCTATGATTTTTATTTCGAGGTATTTGATAATGATGCTGTGCATGGTTTCAAATCTGCAAAAAGTGTTGTTTTTTCTGATGCTGTGATGACTGATTTAGAAAAACAAGAAGCTAATTTATTTCTAGAAAATCAAAGTATCGATGGAATGTCACAATCGGTCAAGCAATCTGAAAAGCAACTTGTTGAGATCGACAAATTGCAAAAGATGTCTAAAGAAAATGAAAATTTTGATTTCAACGAGCAGAAGAGGGTTGAAGATTTTGTTAAAAAGCAAGAGAAGCAGAACCGGTCTATTAAAAAATTTGCGGAGGATCTTAAAGAAAATTTCATAAAAAATAAAGAAAATAAGAATGACGATTTAAGAAAAGAGCTCGAAAAGCGTTTAGAAAATCAATTAATGCAGTTGCAAAAAAACGAAAAATTCTTAGAACAACTCAATGCGCTCAACAGTAAACTGATGAAAGAAGAACTTACAGAGCAGCTTGAAAAGTTTAAGCAATCTGCTAAAAACCAAACCAAAAATTTGGAGCAATTGGTTGAATTGACCAAACGTTTTTATGTCGAAAAAAAGTTGCGGCAGACAATGGAACTGCTTGACAAATTATCTGAAAAGCAGGAGAAGCTTGCAGATGATGACTTGAATAACATCAAAAAAAACCAAGAAGAAATAAACAAGGAGTTCAGTAAAGTTCAAGAAAGCCTCAAAGATTTAAAGAAGGAGAATAGTGAATTGAAGGCGCCATTAGACGTGCCCAATGATGTAGATAAAGAAAAAAGTATTGGCGATGACCTTAAAAACGCCGTTGATGAGTTGCAAAAAGATCCGAAAGATGGTAAGCAGAAAGCAAAACCAAAACAAAAGGGGGCTGCCAAGAAGATGAAAGAAATGAGCAGAAGGATTCAAGAGTCAATGGATCGTGTTGAGATCGATCAACTTGAAGAAGATGTAGCTATGCTTCGACAGATACTTGATAATCTTTTGTCTTTTTCTTTTTCTGAAGAGGTGACGATGTCACAGTTTAAAAGCATTAAACGTAATGCGCCATCGTATAATAAAAATTTGAAGTTACAGCAAGATTTAAGGTTACAGTTTCAGCACGTTGACGATAGTCTTTTTGCACTTGGTTTGCGAAATCCTAAAATTTCTGAAATAATTAATAATGAAGTTGGTAATGTTCATTACAACATTAATAAAGCGGTTGAAGTTTTGGTAGAGTCAAATGTGTCGAAAGGTATTTTTCATCAGCAATATGCAGTGTCATCTGCCAATAAGCTAGCCGATATGCTTAGCGAAACGTTAAACAATATGCAGATGAGCATGCAATCATTGGGTAGCGGCAAGCCAAAGAAGGGCAAAGGAAAGGGCAGCAGTATGCAGTTACCAGATATTATAAAAAAACAAGACGGTATTAGCAAAAAACTGGATAAACAAAAACAGTCGGGCAGTAAACCTGGTAACACACCTGGTGATGGCAAAGAAAACAAAGCTGGTGAAGACGGCAAAGGAGGTAAGAGTGGTGATGGCAAAGAAGATGGCGAAGGCAATTTAGGTGAAATCTTAAAAATTTATCAAGAGCAGAGGCAGTTGCGTGAGGCTTTGCAGAATGAGCTTAATAGTAAAGGTCTTGGAGCGGCAGGACAATCTGTATTAGATCAAATGAGACAGTTAGAAAAGCAGTTGCTCAATAAAGGGTTCAAAAATGAGATTTTGCAGAAGTCGTTAAACATTAAGCAAGAGCTTTTAAAGTTAGAAAAAGCGGTACAAGAACAAGGACATGAAGAGCGCCGTCAGGCCGAAGGCAGCGCGCAGCAATTTCAAAACAAAGCTACCGAGGTTCCAGCAGCGGTTCGCAATTATTTGAATAGTATTGAAATCTTAAATAAGCAACCATTACCCATGAATTTTAATCATGAACAACGCACCAAATTATTTTTCAACAACAAATGATAAATTTTAACTACGAAATACCATTTGAATTAGACAATACACCTCGTTATGAGGCGTGGATCAACGTCATTTGTAGTTCTGAAGGTAAAACGGTTGGCGAGATCAATTATATTTTTTGCAACAACGACTATCTGCACAAAATTAATTTAGAGTTTCTTCAGCATGACACATTAACTGATGTTATTACATTTGATTATTCAATAGGCAACGAGCTTACTTGTGATATTTACATATCCGTTGATATGATAAATTCTAACTCGATAGAATACCAAACTATATTTGTTGATGAACTTCATAGGGTTATGTGCCATGGTTTATTGCATTGTTGCGGTTTTAATGACAAGTTCGAGAACGACGTTGTTGCAATGCAAGAAAAAGAAAATGAAAAAATGTTGATGTTCCACGTGGAACGTATTTAGTAATTTGTAAACGTTCCACGTGGAACATTTTTTTATGTTTAATCAAAAATATGACGTTATTGTTGTGGGTGGTGGTCATGCTGGCGCAGAGGCTGCGGCAGCGGCGGCTAACCTAGGTTGTAGCACGTTGCTTGTGACGATGAATTTGCAAAGTATTGCGCAAATGTCTTGCAACCCGGCAATGGGAGGAATTGCAAAAGGACAGATTGTTCGTGAAATTGATGCCCTCGGAGGCTATTCAGGCATCGTGTCAGACAAAACAGCAATTCAGTTCAAGATGCTTAATAAATCTAAAGGTCCTGCAATGTGGTCGCCGCGAGTTCAATCTGACCGTATGCGATTTGCAGAAGAATGGCGTTTGATGCTTGAACAAACCAATAACCTTGATTTTTATCAAGATATGGTCGCAGGGCTTTTGTTTGAAAACAACAAGGTCTGTGGTGTCAAAACAACACTCGGTCTAGAAATTAAGGCCAAGGCAGTTGTGTTAACAAACGGTACCTTTCTAAACGGACTAATTCATATTGGCAATAAGCAGTTTGGTGGCGGTAGAGCAGGTGAGAGTGCGTCGCACGGAATTACCGAAGATTTGGTGCGGTATGGTTTCCAATCTGGTCGAATGAAGACTGGTACTCCGCCAAGAGTTGACGGACGATCCCTTGATTATTCAAAAATGCGTGAAGAGAAGGGTGATGATGTTCCTGATAAATTTTCGTACTCAAATTTAACAAAGCCTTTACATATTCAAAAATCATGTCACATGACCTATACTTCATCAGACGTCCATGATTTGCTGCGCGAAGGTTTTGACAGATCACCAATGTTCAATGGTCGTATAAAAAGTATTGGTCCGAGATACTGTCCTTCAATCGAAGATAAAATCAATCGGTTTGCAGACAAAGACAGGCACCAGCTTTTTGTCGAACCAGAAGGTTGGAACACCGTCGAGGTTTATGTAAATGGTTTTTCTACGTCTTTGCCAGAAGATGTTCAGTTCAAAGCATTGCGTGCTGTTGAAGGGTTTGAAAATGTAAAATTCTTTAGGCCAGGGTACGCTATTGAATATGATTATTTTCCGCCCACCCAACTTAAACATACCCTGGAAACGAAGTTGGTAGATGGTTTGTTTTTTGCTGGTCAGATAAACGGTACAACAGGCTACGAGGAGGCTGCGTCACAGGGCTTGATGGCAGGTATCAACGCTGCTCTTCAAGTTAAAGAGCAAGAGCCGTTAATTCTACAGCGAGACGAGGCATATATTGGTGTACTCATTGACGACCTGATTACCAAGGGTACCGAAGAGCCATACAGAATGTTTACGTCACGAGCAGAATTTAGAACATTACTTCGGCAAGACAACGCCGACCAAAGGTTAACACCTAAAGGTTTCAAGATTGGATTAACTTCAGAAGAACGTGTGCGCAGGATGGAATATAAGTTTGCAGAAGCAGATAAAATTGTTGATTTTCTTAAGGTCACTAGCGTTTCTCCATCTGAAGCAAACCCAGTTTTAGAGCAAAAGCAAACTTCGGCAATTGTACAATCAGACAAAATGTTTAAAATTTTGAGCCGCCCTCAAATCTATTTGTCAGATATGATGGCTTTTCAGAAAGTGCAAGGTTATGTTGATAATCATTTTCTTGACAAAGAAATTTTAGAACAGGCCGAAATCCTAGTTAAGTATGCGGGCTATATTGACAAAGAGCGTAATAATGCAGATAAACTTATTCGGTTAGAAAATTTAAAAATTCCAGCAGGTTTTGATTATTCAATTATAAAGTCAATGTCAATTGAGGCGCGCCAGAAGTTAAAAAAAATACAACCTATTACAATATCGCAAGCCTCGCGTATAAGTGGTGTTTCACCTTCAGACATTTCTGTGTTGTTAATCTATTTGAACCGATGAAACAAATTGAAAAAGAAATGTTTCACGTGGAACATTTTTTTAAATTTAACAAATTTCACCAAAGATGTGTGTTTGTTCTAATTTTTGTTTTGCTTTCGAGCTGCGGAATATCAAAACAGCGCATAGAAATACAAGATTTTTTAATTACTGAAAACGGAATCAAACACGAATCTTCAAAGCCACTAAACGCATTTGTTTTTGAAAACGACTTAAACAATCAACCATTTCAAACCTTTATAGCAACTTATTTTAAAACAAATGCGCGCTACAACTCAAAAATTAATTTTAGTACTGATAAATCTAAATTTGTATTAATTGTTTATGATAACAATGATTTTGATAAATATTTTGGTATAAATAATTTCATGCTAAAAAATCTAGAAAACATATCTTCAATTTCAGGCAACAATTCCAAGTTTATTGCACTGTCAGTCGTTTCGCAAAACAATGAAGACTGTTTAGACCCAAATAGTTTATATTATAATAATATTACTGAATTCTTGAAAAATCTTAAAAAACAATATTTACTTAAAAATGGTCGATAACAAAAACAAGATTTTAGCCGTTGTAAAAGACTATACTGTTTCTAATCAAACTTTCGGATTGTTATATAATGTCAATCTAGATATGTTAGAAACTTTTCCGAAGCCCAACCCAAACGAATTACACAGATATTACGAAAGCAAAAACTATATTTCGCACACAGATTCAACAACCACGTTATTTGACAAGTTGTATCAGTTTGTAAAAAATTTTACAATCAAAAACAAAGTTGGTCTTATAAACAGTTTGAAAACCGCCCAAAAAAATTTATTAGATATTGGCGCTGGTACAGGTGATTTTTGTGTTGCCGCTCAAAACCAAAATTGGACAACTACTGCCGTCGAGCCTAATGCCAGTGCAATACAAATAATCGAAAACAAAAATGTCAATTATGTAAAAAATACAATCGATTTACAAACAAACAATTATGATTGTATTTCAATGTGGCACGTTTTAGAGCATGTATCTGATTTAGAAGCCCAATTTCTAGAACTTAAAAGATTGTTAAAACGCGATGGCAGTATTGTTATTGCTGTACCAAACTATAAATCATACGACGCAGCACATTATGGTCGCTTTTGGGCAGCGTTTGATGTACCCAGACATTTGTGGCACTTTTCACAAAATAGTATTAAGCGTTTAGCACAAAAAAACGGGTTCACTGTTGTTCAAATCCTACCAATGAAATTAGATTCTTTTTATGTGTCATTGCTATCAGAAAAATATCAGTTCGGAAAAATAAAGTGGTTAAATGCCTTTTATATCGCATTTAAATCTAATTTGAAAGCCAGAAAAACTGGTCAGTACTCTTCTTTAATATATGTTTTGAAAAATCAATAAATTAAAGTTTTGTTTAGTAAACAGTTTCAATTAAATTTATTATTTTTGAGTGCTGAAATTAATTCGTAAATAAATCACAATTTTAATCTTATAAATGAAAAAATCTATTCTAGTTGCATCAATTGCTTTTGCAATTTTTTCTTGCAATAAAGCTCCAGAAGTAAAAGAAGTAAAAACAGCTTATGTTGATACTGCAAAACTTTTTGATGATTATACAGAGGCAAACGATATAAAAGCCAAGTATAAATCAAAATCAGAAGAAATGGGTCGAGAGCTTGATCAAGAAGCAAAACGTTTTAAGGACGATGCAGCATATTTTCAGCGAAATGCACAAGCAAACGGACAGGAATGGGCGCAAAAAAATGGTGCTGCACTGCAAGAACGCCAACAAAAATTGCAATATGCCGAACAAGAATTGTC
>JBDLWE010000070.1:0-7686 GCA_039804445.1 Bacteroidota bacterium
GATGGATTTGAAAAAATAGATAAAAAATCACCGTGGTTAAGTTTTGGTATTGCAGCTGTTGCAATTTTAATGTTCTTTTTTAGAAAAAAATTCACAAAACGCTTTGAAGACCGCTACAATAATTCACAAAGACCATAGTCTTAGGGTGATTTGTTTTTGAATTTCAAAATAAATTGGTTTCTTTGAACAAGTGATTTTTTTTAATTTAATAAAAATTATAGTTCTGAAATGAAACAAATAGCTGTCCTTTTGCTTATAATTCTAAATTCATTTGCGCAAAACAGCAATCGAGTTTATAAAAACCATTCTTCAAACAACGGCGCTTTAGAAATCAATGTTTCGGATGGAAAATACATTCTAAAGACCTATTCAGAATTTATTATCGAAACTACTTTTTTGCCTACTGGCGAATTTTTTAATGAGAATTCGCATGCAGTTGTTTTAAAACCAATTTCAGGAATTTCAAAAACATCAGAATCCAAAAACCAAATTATTTTTGGAACAACTGCCCTAAAAGTTATAGTCCAGAAATCGCCATTCAAAATTTCTTATGTTTATGAAAACAAAGAAATTATTTCAGAAAAGTTAGGTTACTTCAAAAAAGACTCAACAGAAATTTTAGATTTTAATCTAGACAAAACCGAGATTCTTTATGGCGGGGGCGCCCGAGCACTTGGCATGAACAGGCGTGGTAACCGACTGCAACTTTATAATCGAGCAAGCTATGGCTATGAAAATCGTGCCGAAATCATGAATTTTTGTATGCCTTTAGTCATGTCGTCAAAAATCTACGCCATTCATTTTGATAATGCCCCAATTGGCTATCTGGATTTAGATTCAAAAAAAGACAACTCGTTACAGTATGAAACCATATCGGGTCGTAAAACCTATCAAGTTATTGTTGGCGAAACATGGCAAGATTTGATTGGCAACTACACCGCTTTGACAGGCAAACAGCCCCTACCCGCTCGCTGGACACTTGGGAATTTTTCTAGTAGATTTGGCTATCACTCTCAAGAAGAAGTCGAAAAAACCATTCGCAAATTTGAAGAAAACAAGATTCCTGTTGATGCCATAATTCTAGATTTATATTGGTTTGGCAAAACCATAAAAGGCACAATGGGCAACCTCGATTGGGATAAAGACAACTTTACAAACCCAACCAAAATGATGGCCGATTTGAACGCCAAAAACATAAAAACCGTTCTAATTATAGAGCCTTTTGTGCTTTCAACATCAAGTAAATGGCAAAAGGCAGTTGACAAAAAAATTCTGGCAACCGACAGTTTTGGTAAAGCTGCACAATATGAATTTTATTTTGGCAACACCGGAATCATCGATATTTTTAAACCCGAAGCAAAAACATGGCTTTGGGATATTTATAAAAATCTAATCAATCAAGGTTGCGGCGGACTTTGGGGCGATTTAGGCGAACCCGAAGTTTTTCCGTCAAAAATAAACACGTTTGCTGGCAAGGCCGATGAGGTCCACAATATCTATGGACACAATTGGGCAAAAATTATTCAAGAATCTTATGAAAAAGATTTTACTGCGGTTCGTCCATTTATTCTGATGCGTGCCGGATATTCAGGCTCACAACGTTTTGGCATGATTCCGTGGTCGGGCGATGTCTCTCGTTCATGGGGCGGTCTGCAATCTCAAACCGAAATTGCATTGCAAATGGGTATGCAAGGCATGGGCTATATGCATTCTGACTTAGGCGGTTTTGCGGGCGACTATTTTGACAACGAACTATATTTAAGATGGCTACAGTACGGCGTTTTTAACCCGATTTTCAGACCACACGCCCAAGAAGAGGTAGCTTCAGAGGCTGTTTATAAAGACATAATCACGCGCGAAAAAGCCAAAAAAATAATAGAATTACGGTATCAAATGCTGCCATATAACTACACTTTGGCTTTTGACAATAACCAGCAAGGCTTGCCACTAATGCGCCCACTGATTTTTGAAGAGCCCGAAAATCCAAAACTAAAAATCGTTTCAGACACCTATTTATGGGGCAATGAAATTTTAGTCAAGCCAATAACAACTGCTGCTGTACCAGAAACCGAAATTTATTTCCCTAACAAAAACAATTGGTTTGATTTTTACTCAGATAAAGAATATTTGGCTGGAACCACCAACATAATCGAGGTTTCTGAAAATAATATTCCTACTTTTGTTCGTGGCGGAAGTTTTATTCCGATGATAAAAACCATTCAAAACACAAGTCAATACAGCTTATCAAATTTTGATTTACATTACTATTTTGACGAAAAAACAAAATTTTCTTTTGGAAAATTATACAACGATGATGGCAAAACAAACCATACCTTCGAGAATAATAGTTTCGAAATTTTACATTTTAAAAGCACCATCAAAAACAAAGAAATTACTTTAGAAATCGAAACCGAACTTGGCTCAGATTTCAACGCATCAGAAAAAACCATCAATATGATTTTGCATAACATCAAACCAACTTCTATTTTTTCAGATAATAAAAAACTTGCTTTCACGATCGATAAATCAACATCGGTTTTGAAAATTCAATTGCCAAAATCTGGCAGTCAAACGCTAAAAATAAAATACTAACTACATGAAAAATATTCTGTTTTCTATTTTGTCACTTATTATGATTTCATCGGCGCAAGCCCAAACCAAAAGAAAGCCCATGCAAAAAACAACAAAAACACCCTTTGTTTGGGAAGGAGCAAACCTTTATTTTCTGTTAGTTGACCGTTTCAAAAACGGAAATGAAACAAAGCAAACCTACTTCGACAGAACCAAAACAGCGGCAAAATTGCGCGGTTTTGAAGGCGGAAACATCAAAGGAATTATCCAAAAAATTGACGATAACTACTTTACAAATCTGGGCATAAACGTCATTTGGCTTACGCCGATTGTTGAACAAATTCAAGATGGTGTTGATGAGGGCACAGGACTTTCTTACGGCTTTCATGGCTATTGGACAAGAGACTGGACGGCACTTGATCCAAATTTTGGCACAAAAGCAGACCTTGCAAAACTTGTCGAAAAAGCCCACGCCAAAGGCATACGAATCATGCTAGACGCAGTCATAAACCACACCGGTCCCGTAACCGAAATTGATACCGTTTGGCCCGAAGATTGGGTTCGCACCGGCCCAAAATGTGATTATAGCAACTTTCAAAACACCACGTCCTGCACACTTGTAGACAACCTGCCGGACATTAAAACCGAAAGTACAACCCCGGTAGAATTGCCCCCATTTCTTATTAAAAAATGGAAAAAAGAAGGGCGATATGACAAAGAAATAGCCTCGCTAAATGCGTTTTTCAAACGAACGGGCTACCCGCGACTGCCAAAATATTATATCATCAAATGGCTCACTGACTACATTCGAGAGTTTGGAATAGACGGTTATCGCTGCGACACCGTAAAACATACCGAAGAAGTAGTATGGAAAGATTTCCAGATTCAATGCCAAATTGCTTTTGATCTCTGGAAAAAAAACAATCCGTCGAAAGTACTAGACAACAACAAATTTTATACCATTGCCGAAGTCTACAACTACGTTTTGAATCACGGCAAACTATTCGACTTTGGCGACCGCAAAGTCAACTACTACCAAAACGGTTTCAATGCCATGATCAATTTTGATTTCAAAAGGAACGCCCGAGATAGTCACGAAAAAACATTTGCGCACTATTCAAACAAGCTAAACAGCGATCTAAAAGGCTTTAGCGTCCTCAACTACATCTCGAGCCACGACGACAGCCAACCGTTTGATGCCAAACGCGAAAATCCATACGAAAGCGCAACAAAATTACTGCTATCGCCAGGAATTTCGCAGGTTTACTATGGCGACGAAACCGCGAGAAGTTTGGCTGTAGAAGGCACCACAGGCGATGCAACTTTGCGGTCAAACATGAATTGGAACGATTTACAAACAAATCAAGAAACCCAAAAAATATTAACACATTGGCAAAAACTTGGGCAATTTCGTCGAGATCACCCATCAATTGGTGCCGGAATTCACAATAAAATTGCCGACGAGCCCTATACATTTTCACGGACTTTAAAAACCAAAAACATAAACGACAAAGTTGTAGTAGGTTTATATTTGCCGCTAGGCATGAAAGAAATTTCGGTGGGCAACATCTTCAAAGACGGCAGCATCGTACTCGACAGATACTCGAACACCAAAGCACAAGTCATAAAAGGCAAAGTAAAAATTTATACCGATTTTGATATTTTGCTATTAGAAAAGCACTAAAACAATAATATTTGGGGCGTTACCCACTTTCAACCACAAAAATCAGTGAAACCAATAGCTATTGCACATCGCGGCTACAGCGGCACCGAACCTGAAAACACCTTGTTGGCTTTTCAAAAATCAATCGATTTGAACTGCAACGGCATCGAGCTTGACGTGCACAAAACCGCCGATGACCACATTATAGTTTTTCATGATTTTGAAATTGCTATATCACAAGACAAAATAGCTCCAATATCCAGTCTTACATTAGCAGATATAAAATCAATAATTTTACCAAAAAACCAAAAAATCCCAACGTTAATAGAAGTCTTGCATTTGGTCAATAAACACTGTTTCGTTAATATCGAACTAAAAGGAAACAATACCGAACAACTTGTTTGTGCCATTATTCACGATTTTATAAATCAAAATAACTGGTCATACGCACATTTTCTTGTTTCAAGTTTCAAGCCAGAACTGTTGGTCGCCGTAAAATTTATCGACAACAAAATTCCGATTGCTATTATTGTCGATTCTAATTTAGAGCAAGCAATAGATTTTGCTCAAACCAACAATTTGTTTGCCATACATCCAAATTATAAAATCTTGAACCAGCAATTAATTGCAGAAATGCAAAACAAAAATTTAAAGGTTTTTACTTGGACAGTCAACAATCCCGAAGATATTAAAACACTAACCAACTTAGGAATTGACGGTATTATTTCTGATTTTCCTGACCGAATCTGACTATCTTTGTCAAAAAAATTAAATGACTCAACGTTTTGATATCATTGTGGTTGGAGGTGGTGCAGCAGGTTTTTTTGCAGCCATTAATATCGCCGAACGAAACCCAAAACTGAAAATCGCAATTCTAGAACGTGGCAAAAATGTATTAGAAAAAGTACGAATTTCAGGAGGTGGCCGTTGCAACGTTACCCATGCCGTTTTTGAACCAAACCTACTTGTCAAAAATTATCCTCGTGGCGAGCGTGAACTTCGTGGACCTTTTCATCAGTTTGATACAACCGACACAATCAATTGGTTTGAAAAGCACAATGTAGTGCTAAAAACCGAAGCCGATGGCCGAATGTTTCCAGAATCAAATAGTTCACAAACCATTGTTGACTGTTTTTTGAATGCCACAAATAAATTAAAAATCCAAGTTTTAACGGCACAAAGTGTACAATCTGTTTATAAATCAGAAAATAGCGAAAATATTTTTTGGAAAATTGACACACAATCAAACCAGTTTATTTGCGAAAATTTGGTCATAGCAACGGGAAGCAATCCCAAAATATGGGATTTGCTATCTAGCATGAATCATCAAATTGTATCGGCCGTACCATCGTTGTTTACATTTAACATCAAAGACCCGAGAATCAAAGACTTGATGGGCGTATCAGCAAATGTTTCTGTGAAAATAAAAGACACAAAACTTGCATCAAGCGGGCCGCTGCTCATCACACATTGGGGGATGAGCGGCCCTGCGATATTGAAAATGTCGGCCTGGGGTGCCAGAATTTTGTTTGATAAAAACTATCAGTTTACGATTATTATCAATTGGCTAAACGATATATCTGCAAACGATTGCGAACAACTTTTGAAAGATTTGAAACTCGAAAATGCAAAAAAATCAGTTTCAAAAAAATCGCCATTTCAAATCACTACCCGATTGTGGGAGCAACTGGTACTGGCATCTGGAATTGAATCCGAAACCAAATGGGCAGATTTGAATAAAGTCCAAATTCAGAGTTTATCAAAACAACTTACAGAATCTCACTTCTCTGCTAACGGCAAAAGCACTTTTAAAGAAGAGTTTGTTACGGCAGGCGGCATCGATTTGCACGAAATAAACTTTAAAACCATGGAGAGCAAACTACACAAAAACCTTTATTTCGCTGGCGAAGTCATGAATATTGATGCCGTTACGGGTGGTTTCAACTTTCAAAACGCTTGGACAAGTGGCTGGTTGGTTGCGCAAAATTTTTGAAATGTACAGGTAATTTAGTTATGCACAAAAAATCGTGTTTTTTATGCATGAAAAAATAACGTACACAAGAAATGGCGTTTTCTTGTGTGTGAAAAAATAACGTGCACAAAAAAACTATATATTTGTGCACAAAAAATAATGTGCACAATAAATTGTATTTTTTTGTACACAAAAAAATCTAAAATTATGGAGCAAAATTTTAAAGTACTTCCATTGCCGCCAATTTATGATATCGAAAACATCGTAATTTTAAAAGCACTCAATATCGCTAGCCGCGCACTTGGTGAGCTTCGTGGTGAAATTAAAAAAATACCAAATTCACAGATTCTCATAGATACAATTGCACTACAAGAAGCAAAAGACAGCAACGAAGTAGAAAATATTGTAACAACCGACGACGAGCTATATCAAGCTTCAGTCGAAACCGATCACGTTTCGCAAGCAGCAAAAGAAGCACAAAACTATGCAACAGCGTTGAAACTTGGTTTTTCGATGATCAAAAAAAATGAGATTTTGACTATAAATGACATCAAAAAAATTCAAGAAATTGTGTCGCCAAACCATCCGATCAGAAAAATTCCAGGCACGGTTTTAAAAAATCCAAAGACACAAGAAGTTGTATTTACACCACCTCAAAATCATAACGAAATTATAGAATTGCTTTCTAATTTAGAACAATACATAAACGACAATGGCTTTCACGAGATTGATAGCCTAATAAAAATGCCTATTGTGCATTATCAGTTTGAGAGTATTCACCCATTTTATGACGGAAACGGCAGAACGGGCAGGATTTTGAATATGCTGTTTTTGGTTCAACAAAAATTATTAGACATTCCGGTTTTGTATTTAAGCAGCTACATTATCAAGAACAAATCCGATTATTACAGGCTTTTGCAAGAGGTTCGCACCGACAATAATTGGGAAGAGTGGATTTTATGGATGCTTAAAGGAGTTGAGCAAACCGCACGAGAAACGATTGTGGTTGTAAACAACATCAAGAATTTAATGGACGAGTATAAAATAAAAATTAGAAACAACCATAAATTTTATAGTCATGATTTGATAAACACATTGTTCAAACATCCATACACAAAAATAGATTTTCTAGAAAAAGAACTTAAAATACATCGAAATACTGCAAGAACTTACTTAAATGCGCTTGCAGACGATGAGCATCGATTTTTGAAAAAACACAAAATTGGTAAACCAAATTATTTTGTGAACGAGCGGTTGTTGGAAATATTGAAAAATAGGTGAAATGCCATCATTAGCATATTTTGAAAATTTATAAAAATTAAAACCTATAACTAAATCCTGTTTGCAAATTTAAACTATAGGGCTGAAAATTTGAGTTGCGAATTAGTTCAATAAACTGATATTTGACTGATGGCGAAACGTCAAAATTGATTCTTTTTGTGATTTTATAACTAAAATTCAACCCGAGGTTTGCTGTATA
>JBDLWE010000071.1:0-9770 GCA_039804445.1 Bacteroidota bacterium
AAGAGCTAGAAGCAATCCAGAAAGGTCTTGACAACGTTAATGCCGCTTGGAAAACTGCAACTGAAGCCATGTATGCTCAAGGCGAGCAAGGCGGACAAGCACAGCAGCCACAAGCCGAAAAGCAAGGTGATGATGTGCAAGACGTTGAGTTTGAAGAGGTGAAGTAGCCCACTAACCCGCAGAGGGGGAATAGGAAACTATAAAGCATTATTTTTTAAAAACCGAGTCAGAAATGGCTCGATTTTTTTTTGTATAATTAAATAGGTCAAATTTTTACTTTATGTTTTATATTTGTAATAATTAATTGATGAATTATCAGTTTTCGTTGCACAGTTTGGAGCAGATTAAATTGCGCGATCTTAGCAAAGAAATAGTTGGAGTCGTAATACAACAACCAGATGATGTAATATTTGAGCCTGATAATCAAATGGTTTATCAAAAAGTTATCGAAAATTATTTATATCGCGTTTTTGTGAATAACGAGAAAACCCCATGCTAATAAAAACAATTTACAGAACGTCAAAAATCACAAAATATTTATGAAAGTTAAGTACGATAAAAAAACTGATATTTTATATTTTACATTAAGCCATGAGCCAGTTGAAGAGTCAGACGAAAACAAAAAAGGATTTATTTTAGATTATTCACATGCAGGAAATTTAGTTGGCATAAAAGTTTTAAATGCGTCAAAATCGACCATAAACCCAGCGAAAGTTGAATATGAAGTTGCATAGTTTTTTTAGATAATCAATAAAAACCGAGTCAGAAATGGCTCGGTTTTTTTGTGTCATGAATTTGCTTTTAATATTTTTTGTTAGGTATTTTATAAAAATGCCAAGAAACTATATAAGAATGTATTTGCTATTAAAACTACTTTTATAGTATAAAAATCAAAATAAAATGACAACAAGAAACGAACCAAAAAACGATTTGTACAGCAACCACAATTGTGCTGTAAAAAAAACAAGAGTCAAAAACACAAAAGGTACAGCGCTTCAAGTAAACGAAAACCAGACCGACGCTGTTAAAGATGTTGACCAAAATAGTTCTGGGCAAACAGGCAAAGCACTGCAAATGAATGAAAATTCAAACGAGGCATCGGAGCTGTATGAAGACAAAAATGCCGAAGTAAACGGTGAACATGATAAAAAACAAGGCAAGAATAAGGCAATTGTTACGCCTGATGAAACCGCAATTCCAACACCTGCCACAGATTGATTTTTGTTAGAAAAAAATCGCAGTTTATGTAACGCATTTAGTTTAGAAAAGAATAGCGACTTTAAAAAATCGCCATAATTTTTTATTTATATTCTACTTAATATCCAAATCAACTTTTCTCACACCTCTCGCCACCTCAATCTTCCACCGCTTCCCTTTCATTTTTTCGTCTTTTATCAATGATAAAACCGAGGCAACTTTGCCATATTTCACGGCCACAAACGACACAAAATCTTTGACCTCAACAACACCCAAATCGCCTTGCTCAAGTTTACCTTTCTGCAAAAAGAAACCTACTATATCACTTTTGTTCAGCTTATTTTTTTTGCCACCGCTCACATAGATCGTTTGAAATTCGGGCGGTCGTGGCAAGGCATAGTTATTTGCAAGTTTCAAAACATCAAGTTTCAAATCCAAGTATTCTACTTTTTTCTCGCTTTCGTGCGTCAAAACATAGGCATTTCCTGAACTTTCCATTCTGGCCGTACGTCCGTTGCGGTGCACAAATTCTTCAAGTTTCGATGGCAAATGATAATGTACCACGTGCCTCATCTCCGGAATATCCAGCCCACGTGCCGCCAAATCTGTGGTTATTAAGTAAGAAATGCTTTTGTTCCTAAACATCGTCAGTGCCCGTTCTCGCTCGTCTTGCTCCAGCCCACCATGATAAAACGTAGCAAAAAGCCCTTTAGCCACCAAACTGTCCGAAATTCGTTCTGCTGCATCACGGTGGTTGCAAAAAACAATCGCTTGTTCAGATTTCAAACTACAAATCAGTTTAAAAAGCGATCCTACCTTGTCTTTATCTTCAGATTTTACTTCAAAAATTGTCAACAAAGCACTCGTTTTTTGCTCAGCCGTAAAATCCAAAATCACAGGATTTACAATTTTTGTATACCTCGGAATTTCAACATTGGCCGTAGCCGACACCAAAACACGTTTGTCAATTTTCGACAATTGCCCAATTATAAACGACATTTGTTCATGAAACCCAAGTTGCAACGACTTGTCAAACTCGTCCAAAACGAGCGTCGTAATCTTGTCTGTTCTAAAACTTTTTCGGTCAATGTGGTCAGCAATTCTCCCCGGAGTACCAATCAAAATGGCGGGTGCGTTACTCAGATTTTTAATTTCGGTATCAATAGAGTGACCGCCGTAACAAATATTGACCTTAAAATCAGTGCCCATTTGTTTCCAAACTTTCTCAATTTGTAGACCCAATTCTCGCGAAGGCACCAAAATCAAACATTGCACCGACAAGATTTCGGGTTTCAAAATCTGTAAAATCGGCAACAAAAACGCCAATGTTTTTCCCGAACCCGTAGCCGACAACAACATCGTATTTTGTTCCTGCACAATAGTTTCCCGCGCAATTTCTTGCATTTCGTTCAAGCCAGCAATGTCAAGACGTTTTAAAATTTGATTCAATTCCATTTTGCAAAGATACTTTTTAAAAACAGTTTTTTTGTTTTTGAAGCGTCAACATTGGTCTTGTCATAAACATCGTCCCGTCCGTGGCTTTATCTTTTTTGGTTTTGGTTTGTGCCAAAAAAGCACAAACCAAAACCAAAAAAGGATATCGCCGTGGCCGCGGCTATCGAACAAGTTGGTTTTTTTGTCGACTATTTACTTGTGAATATTATTTCTACCAAAAATTAATTTGCTAAAATTTGTGTAATTTGTGGTAGAATTTTATGAAACATAAAAAAAAAGAACTTAAATCTACTGGTTTCGTTATTTATGATTTTGAAAACAAATAAAAATTTCATCTATTTCTATAAATAAAGTTTAAGTAATCGATGCTATTTCATGATAATTCGCAATTATTAAACAAAATACTTGCACATCAAATACTTTGGCACACCTTTTGAAATATCGTTACAAATCGAAAGTCGAAAAGCTAACGAGTAGACAAAATCTTAAATTTTTTAATCATGAAAAATTATACACTTTTGGCAACAGCAGCAATCATGTTTGTGTTCTCAAGCCGTGCTGCCTCGGATTTCAAAATTTTTGAAACCCCAAATTTAATCTCGAATTTCAACGATGCAGAACCCATTTCGTTTCTCGAACGAGGCATAGTATTTTATGTTTTCCCTGACGGACAATTCGATTTTAGCACCCAACCGTCTCAAGGCGATTATTTTTTTCGCAGCGGTCGTCGTGGCTCAAACATCAATCGCGGTCCTGCAGCAAACAATTTTGGCGGTGTTCGCATTCAGCGCGACAATTTTGGCAACATTCGCAGAGTAGGAAACGTTTTTATTAACTACGATTTTAACAATAGAATTTCAAGAATCGGGTCAGTTTTTATGCAGTATAATAGGTTTGCGCTGTCGCGAGTTGGGGGTCTTAGAATCATTTACAACCGATTTGGACAAATTGTTGATTTTGTAGGAAGCGTTAACGGAGGAAATTTCAATAACAATTGCAATTTTAATGAAAACTTCAATTACAATGGTATTTACAATTTTATTAACAATGGCAAAGGCAATATCAATGGCAATATCAATGGCAATGGCAATAACAATTTGAACGGCAATTTCAATAACACTAGTAATTTTGATAATAATGGTCGGTACGGCAGCGAAAATAGCGGCAACAGCGACGATTTTTTTTACAGAAAATCTGCCGACAGTATCGCTACACAAAATACAAAGCCTTTAAACGATCAATTGATGAATCGAAACGGTCGACGATAATAAATTTGGTTAAGTTTGGTTAAGTTTGTTTATCGAATCCTGATTGTCGTTTGATAGTCGGGATTCTTTTTTTTAAAATAAAATATGTGATTTAGCTTTTGTCCTAGATAAGGTTATTAAAAAATGACTGCAAACTTGGTCAACGGTATAACATGCGTTAGGGATAGACGTGGAAATCCTTTTTTTATTTTTTGTCCCTCGACGGTGCTCGTGATGACAAAAAATAGAAAAAGATTGAAACAATAGCCCGACGTGCTCCCCGCCGCGGCGGGCGCAAGGAACGCCCAAAAATCGAGCAAAATTATTAGAAAGGATATTCTTTGGTAATATTTTTTCATTACTTTTGACGTTCTAAATTTTAACATTCTAAAAATATTTATATCATGTCACAAATAACACTTGGCGGAAATGCCATACACACGTCAGGAACATTGCCGTCTGTTGGATCAAAAGCTATAGATTTTCAGTTGGTTGCAAACGATTTGTCTGTTAAAACACTAGCAGATTTTGCAGGTTCGAGAGTGGTTCTCAATATTTTTCCGAGCATTGATACTGGCACTTGTGCTGCATCTGTGCGCGCTTTTAACCAAAAAGCAAGCGCATTGACAAACACCAAGGTGCTCTGTATTTCGCGTGATTTGCCATTTGCCCAAAAACGTTTTTGTGGTTCAGAAGGATTGGAAAATGTTATTAATTTATCTGATTTTAAAGCAGGACAGTTTGGAAAAGACTATGGTCTAGAAATAGTTGATGGGCCCCTTGCAGGTTTGAATTCTCGCGTAGTGATTGTTCTTGACGAAAATGGTACGATTTTGCACACTGAGCAAGTTGGCGAAATTGCCGATGAGCCGAACTATGATGCGGCAGTAGCTGTTTTGTAATTTCAAAATTTGAATGAAAACAGATCACAGTTTTTTTACAGGCAGGCTCAAGAGTTTTAAATACGCAATTGCGGGTGCTTATAAACTGGTTACGACCGAGCACAGCATCATGGCGCAGACAGGTATTGGCATTTTGATGATCATCGCAGGATTTTATTTTGGGATTTCAAAAACTGAGTGGTTGTTTCAAATTTTTTCTATTGGTCTAGTCTTGAGCATCGAGGGCTTGAATACTGCCGTCGAAAAAGTTGCCGATTTTATTCATCCGAATTATCATGAGCGCATTGGTTTTATAAAAGATATTGCGGCGGGTGCTGTGTTTTTTGCGGCAGTAACGGCAGTAATCGTTGGTATAGTAATTTATTATCCTATAATTTCTAGTTTATAAAAAATGTTAGTTTCAAAATAAATTGATTTATTTTTTGTGAACTAAAATGTGAAATGGCAAAAACAATAAAGAAAGAAAATTCTAAAAAATCTGAACTTGCCGAGCCAATACTCGCTGGTATGACGCGCAAACAAGTCAAAGTACTTGTGGGTTGTTTACTGATTTTGCTCGCAGTTGGACTTTTTGTTTCGTTTGTTTCTTTTTTTGTATTCGGGCAGTTTGACCAAAGTGCGGTTGCCGAACTGGTTGATAGAAACACGCAGGTTCAAAATTGGTTTGGTAAGATAGGAGCATATCTTGCAGATTTTTTGGTTTACAGAGGTTTTGGAGTAGCAGCGTTTTTTCTGGTAAAACTTTTGTTTTTGACAGGTTTGTACATGGTCATTAATCTGCCGCTCAAAAAATTGAAAATTACTTGGTTTTGGGATTTGTTTGCGATGATTGTTGTAGCGGTACTTTTTGGATTTTTTGCGTCATTTGTGCCTGAACTTGGTGGTGTGGTTGGTTTTGAAATGAATTTATTTCTTCAAGATTTTATAGGAAAAACGGGTACGATATTGGTTTTGATCTTTGGATTAATCATCTACGGGATTTTTAAACTAAATGTTACGCCAGAAACTATTAAAGCATATTTTGACAAAACAAAATCTGAACTTAATGAAGATTTAGACGAAATAAACATCAAAAACAAGTCAGACTCAACGGCATATAATTTGGAAGAATTTGCCGTTGTAGAAGAGCCTGAAATCAAAAAATTTGAGAGGCCAATTCCGCCAATTATCAAAAAACCATCGCAGTTTGAAATTAACAAAAACGATTTAAAACCAACGATTGCCAACTCGTCAAACATCAGTCTTGAACCAACTTTAAAATCACTTTCGCTAGAAGTTACGCCACAATCTGAAGTTGCTCACGAAGAAGAATTTGTGATAGAAACAGTTGCCGAAGAAGCAATTGTCGAAGAAAATTTGGCGTCAAGACTTGTTGCCGATTTTGGACTTTTTGATCCGACCTTGGATTTGTCAAACTATAAATTTCCAACACTCGATTTGTTGAAAGAGTATAGTTCTGTGGGAATAACGATCAATCAGCAAGAGCTTGAAGACAACAAAAATAATATTGTAGAAACGCTGCGCAATTATAAAATAGAAATTGCGCAAATAAAAGCAACGGTAGGTCCTTCGGTTACTTTATACGAAATTGTTCCAGAGGCTGGTATCCGAATTTCAAAGATAAAAAGTCTAGAAGACGATATTGCACTGTCGTTGGCAGCACTAGGAATCAGGATTATTGCGCCTATTCCTGGCAAAGGCGCAATCGGGATTGAAGTTCCCAACAAAAACCCGACGATGGTACCAATGAAATCCGTCATAGGATCGTCCAAATTTCAAGAAGCCGAAATGGAGCTTCCTATTGCGCTTGGCAAAACAATTTCTAACGAAACTTTTGTTGTAGATTTGGCCAAAATGCCCCACCTTTTGATGGCAGGATCTACGGGTCAAGGAAAATCGGTTGGTTTAAATGCAGTTTTGACTTCATTGTTATATAAAAAACATCCGGCAGAAGTCAAATTTGTTTTGGTTGACCCGAAAAAAGTAGAACTCACGCTGTTTAATAAAATAGAAAGACACTATCTAGCTAAACTTCCAGATTCTGAAGAGGCTATAATTACCGATAATGCAAAAGTGGTTAACACTTTGAATTCATTATGTTTAGAAATGGATAATCGGTATTCATTGCTCAAGGATGCGGCCGTAAGAAACATAAAAGAGTATAACGAAAAGTTTAAGAATAGAAAATTAAATCCTGAACTCGGACACCGTTTCTTACCTTATATTGTTTTGGTTGTTGATGAATTTGCCGATTTGATAATGACTGCAGGCAAAGAAGTCGAAGTGCCTATTGCACGTTTGGCGCAACTTGCAAGAGCCATTGGTATTCACTTGATTATTGCTACACAACGACCTTCGGTAAACGTGATTACAGGAATGATAAAGGCAAACTTTCCGGCAAGGATTGCTTTTAGAGTAATTTCAAAAATCGATTCACGAACCATTCTAGACACGCAAGGTGCAGACCAATTAATAGGTAAAGGCGATTTGCTGTATACCAATGGCAACGATCTTGTACGGGTGCAATGCGCCTTTATAGACACGCCCGAAGTTGAAAGAATAACTGAGTTTATTGGTGCTCAAAAAGCCTATGCAACTGCCTATTTGTTACCAGAATTTGTAGGCGAAGAAAGCGGAATTGTACTAGATATTGATGCTGCCGATCGAGATACATTATTTAGAGAAGCGGCAGAAATTTTGGTTGTGGCGCAACAAGGATCGGCATCTTTACTACAACGAAAATTGAAATTGGGATACAACCGTGCAGGTCGATTGATAGATCAGTTAGAAGCCGCAGGAATTGTAGGTCCTTTTGAAGGCAGTAAAGCCCGAAGCGTGAACTTTCAAGATTTGACTAGTTTGGAACAGTTTTTGAGTAATGAAGGGTAAATAAAACCAATCATAAAATGAAAATTTTCAAAATTTTTTCAAGCAATTTCATACCATCGTTTTTTACTTTTTTTATTGCGATACCATGTTTTTCGCAAGATGCAAAATCAGTAAAATTTTTGAACGAAGTTGCTGCAAAAGTACAAGCGTATAAAAATATCGAAATAGATTTTAAATACACAATCGATAGCGGAAAAAAATCTGAAAGCAATGGTAATGCCATATTGTCTGCAGATTTGTATGTTATGAATTTGCTGGGCGTAACCAAACTTTTTGACGGCAAAAAAATATATACCATAAATCCTGAAGACGAAGAAATTACAATTTCTAAATATAACGAAAAAGACCAAAATTCTATTACGCCTTCGCGAATGCTTACGTTTTTTAAGGCAGGATACAGTTCGAAAATGGATAGGGTACAAAATATAAAAGGCAGAAAAATTCAGTTCGTGAAATTGATTCCAAATAATGCAAAAGATGCCAGAAAAGAAATTTTGCTTGGCGTAGATTTGTTAACAAAAAACATACAAAGTCTGGTCGAAATTAATAAAAACGGCAGTAAAACCTCAATTGTTGTAAATTTTTTTAAAACCAATCAGCCTTTATCAAAAAATCAGTTTACATTTGTAGAAAGTAAATATCCTAAGTATTACATCAATAAACTAGACTGAAACCGTTGAAAATTCTCGACCGATATCTCTTAACAATATTTGGAAAAACAGTAGCGACTGTCTTTATTATTCTGTTTTTTATATTTATTCTGCAAGCAGTGTGGCTTTTTATTGCAGAATTGGCTGGCAAAGATCTAGATTTTGCTACGATCCTTAAGTTTATTGTTTATTACATGCCAAGCATGGTGCCGCTTGTATTGCCACTATCTATTCTGTTGGCGTCAATCATGACTTTTGGTGATTTGTCCGAAAACTATGAGTTTGCCGCCATGAAATCGTCAGGAGTATCGTTGCAACGTGCCATGCGAGGTCTCACAATTTTTATGGTTTTGCTAAGCATAACGGCATTCTTTTTTGCAAATAATGTAATTCCATATTCACAATACAAATTCACAAACATTCGCAGAAACCTTGCACAAGTCAAACCTGCCATGGCAATTGCCGAAGGGCAGTTTAGCGAAGTTGGTAATTTTACAATTAAAGTTGATAAAAAATCTGGAGATAACGGCAGTATATTGACTGGTATTACCATTCATAAAAATAATGTGAATGGTAGCGGAAACACAACTGTTATTAAAGCAAAAAACGGAGAATTAAAAAGCAGCACCGATTCAAATTTATTGCAAATGGTACTTCATGATGGTAGCCAATATGAAGAAATTATTCCGAAAAAATATGAAGAACGGCTTCGATTACCATTTACTAAAACGTTTTTTAAAAATTACACCATAAATATTGACATTTCAAAATTTAACAAAATTGACGAGAATACAGGTCAAGTTACGACAAATTCAATGCTGAAAATCAGTGAATTAAATTACACACTTGATTCATTAAACAAAACTTACAAAAAAGATATCGTTTCGTTTGCCGAAAATATTCACATGCGAACAGGTATAAACACCATTACCTATGAGCAAATGTCGGGCGACACGGTCAAAAAAAAGAAAATTGTTGCCACAAAATTTGACGATTTGTTGGCTTACTATCCCAGTGCCGAAAAACAACGAATCATTGAAGTTGCAAAGGGTAATGTAGGTAGCACAAGTTTCAGTATTTACTCAACCAGAGATGAACTATCATACAAACAAAAAAATATCAATGCACACTGGATAGCTATTTATGACAAGTTTGTGATTGCCTATGCCTGTATCATGATGTTTTTTATAGGTGCGCCACTCGGAGCAATTATCAGAAAAGGCGGCCTTGGACTGCCAATTGTTTTTGCGGTTTTGATTTTTATAGCTTTTCATTTTATAAATACTTTTGGCAAAAAAGTAGCCGAAGAAAACGGTATTCCACCAATTTTGGGTTCATGGTTGGCATCAATTGTTTTGACGCCGTTGGCAATATTTTTGACAATCAGAGCCACAAATGATGGAGGAGCGGTCAATTTTGATTTTATTGTT
>JBDLWE010000072.1:0-12919 GCA_039804445.1 Bacteroidota bacterium
CTTTTGCACAAGTTAAAACTGTAAATATAAAAAAACTACCATTTGTATTAGCAGTAAACCAACAACCTTTCACTGAAAAAGCAGACCAAATGCTTTCGCTTAATAAAGAACTACAAACCCAATCCCAAAAATTCCAAAGAACCATTCAACGAAAATTTTTTAATAACAATGATGACAAGGGGTTTAAACCCCTTGCAAAAAAACTGCAAGATTGGTATTTGTTGTCTTATTCAGATTTTATAAAAGAGTTAGCCAAACAAAAAATAAAACTTACGTTATCTCAAGAAGCCGAATGGGAAGATTATTTTACCACCGAAGCCACCAAAGTTTTAGCCATAAAAAACGAAATTGATACTACGGATAAAGCCATAGACAAAATGGTTTATGAGTTATATGGCTTGAGCGACGAGGAAATTGCGATGGTGGAGAAAAGTTAGGTAAAATATTCAAGTAACATAAAAATGGAATTTCAAGAAAAACTATTAATTGCGCTGCTTGGCGCTATTATCACAATAGTAATTAAATTTTTTGCAGAAAAATGGAGTCAGGCGCAAAGATTAAACAATCAACGTAAACTTTTAATTGATTTTATTGATGATATCATTATTAGGTATTGTAATGTGAATGTCGCCGAATATGATAAAGTTATAGAATATTTTAACGAAATCGAGGCAAAAATCATTGCTGAAAGTCCAATGCTCAACAGACATATAATTGATTATTTTAGTAAAAACGACTTGGTAAAAATATTTTCCGTCAGTAAAAGCAAGTTTACAGATTTTTATCATTATTTGTATGAAATTGAATTTCTATCAAACCAGTGTCCGAGTTTACTATCAGAAAATTTTTTTAATTTCATAAATAATCAAGTAAAATTAACTTTAGAAAAAGATAATATTCCATTTACTAACAAAAATATCGTGTTACACATTAAAACTTGTACAAATTGTCAGCTAAATATAAATAGCCGAATTGAAAACATTAAACTACAAAAAGCACACTATAATGTATTAAAAACAAATTTTATTGAAATAAAAGATAACCTAAAAAATGGCAGGTTAAAATTTTGGCTGTTTCGATTTCTTTTTAAATAAAACGAATAAAACTTAAATTTAGCTATTAAATCAACGAAGCGATACAGACTACTATTTCATTACGGCCTATTATTTAGAAAAACAATATGGCGGACTAAATATGATTGATAAATTGTATAAAAAAAGATTAGCAGAAACCCGTTGGGTGCAATTAAATGATTTGAATTTTAATATTATTTATTGGTCTGCCAAAGATAAATTTGTTCATGAATTGTATCAATGTTAAAGAGGTTATTTTTGCTAAAATTCTTGTTTTAAAACCATTGAATGTTTTTGCATAATTTCTTCTGATTATAAATTGGTCACATAACTGTGAGAATAAAGTTTCAATTCGTTTTCTTGTTTTTCTAAAAATATAAGGTTGTTTTTTATAGTCTTTTTTGATTGGCTCGTTTAGGCGTTTCTAAAGTAATATTTGCCGATTCAAACAAATCTAATTGCATAGTTGTAGATAAATATCCTTTATCTCCAAGTAGCACACAATAAGATATTTGCGTTTTAATTTCTTTCAATAAATGTATGTCGTGTACACTAGCTTTAGTCAAATCAATTGATTGAAAAACACCAGATACAGCACAAACACCGTGAAGTTTATATCCAAAAAACCAGTTGTTTTGTGAGGCACAAAACCCTTTATCTGGCGCAGTTTCAAAAACTTCTCTACATACTTTTACCCTCGTATGACGAGCCATTTTACATATTTCTAACGGCATACTATCGATAACAAAATAAACTTCAAATTCATTAAAACGAGTGTACAAATGCACTCGTACCGATTCTGCAAATTCAAATAATTTTCGCCTTCTTTTGTTGTATTGGCTTATCTCTATTAAGTTTGCAACAGGTTCACTTTCTAACTTTTTAAACAATGAATTTTCGCAATCAATTGACATATATTCGGCCGTTAAACTCAATGCAACTACTTCAATATCAGACATTTTTGGCTTTTTTCTCGCTATAACTTGTTGATTAATAGGTAGTTCCAAAGTATTTAAAATCTCTAAAACTTTTTCATGATTTTTTACTATATTTGACATATATATTGGGTGTTTGACGACTACAAGATACTGAATTTCAGTGTCTTGTCCCAATATTTATCGACTTTTATTTAAAAAAATAATTGCACCCAACGGGCCGAAAATATAAAAAAATTACAAGATTTATGTAAATTTGTACTTTACTATACAAATAAAATTCAAAAAGTTATCAATCAATTAATCGCTACCTTTGAACAAAACATTTCGTTATACATCAAACGAGACGACTTGTTGCATCAATTTATATCTGGTAATAAATTGCGAAAATTAAAATATAATTTGCAGTTAATCAAAGAAAAAAACATACAGACTATTATAACCTTCGGCGGAGCATTTTCTAATCATATTGCAGCAACTGCATATGCTGGTTTTGAAAACAATATAAAAACTGTCGGCATTATTCGTGGCGAAGAATTAAAAAGTAGTTACAAAAAAAATCCAACTTTATCATTTGCCGAAAGGCACGGAATGACTTTCGAGTTTATCAGTAGACCTAATTATCAAAAACGCACCGATCCTTTATTTTTAGAAACTATTCAAAATAAATACCCGAACAGTTTTATATTGCCAGAAGGAGGCAGCAATCTATTGGCAATAAAAGGTTGTGAAGAAATTTTGGCAGACGACGACCAAGAATTTGATTATTTCTGTTGTGCAATTGGCACTTCTATAACTATTCAAGGAATTATAAAAAGTAGTTTTAAACACCAAAAAACAATTGGATTTCCTGCACTAAAGGGCGTTAATTTTGACGAAATTTTAAATGAAAATTGTAGCAATAAAAACTTTGAAATTTGCAACGATTATCATTTTGGTGGTTACGCAAAGGTGACTGATCAGCTCATTGATTTTATAAATGGTTTCAAGCATCAATACCAAATTCCGTTAGATCCCGTTTATACTGCCAAGATGATGTTTGGCATATTAGACAAAATAAAAAACAACTACTTTGCACCAAATTCAAAAATCCTTGCTATTCACACAGGCGGATTGCAGGGAATTGCAGGTATGAACCAATATTTAACAAAGCGAAACAAAACAACAATCGTTGTTTAAATCAGATTTTGTACTTTTGTACTTTAAAAATATATTCAACATGAAAAAAAAATATATCTCGATACTTTTTTGTTTTTTTTTGATGAGTTGCAGTAGTCAAATAACAGCTATTCAGACTACTAAAACCGACACATCAGTAACTTCAATTTCAAAAAAGAATATTAAAAACCAACTGTCAAAAAAATCTACTGTCGACATTGCAATTCAAAAACCAGTTGCAGTTCAAACATCAAACAAAACAATAGATAGCAGCAATACTAGCAATACCGAGATTTTAGTATCCACGTCACGCACAAAAGTTACATTGCAGACCATTGCCGATTATGTCTTGCAGTATAAAGACATTGCCATGAATAACATGCGAAATTATGGCATTCCTGCAAGCATAATTTTGGCACAAGGAATTTTAGAATCTGGCGCAGGTAGTGGTGATTTAGCGCAAAGCGCAAACAACCATTTTGGCATAAAATGTCATAAGGACTGGACGGGCGAAAGCGTGCGGCATGACGACGATGCTGCTCAAGAATGTTTTAGAAAATATCCGAAACCATCAGAATCATTTCAAGACCATGCCATTTTTTTGACAAGCCGTGGTAGATATTCAAAACTTTTTAAACTTGATAAAAACGACTACAAGTCATGGGCGCGCGGGCTTCGAGCCTCGGGATATGCAACCGATCCTCGATATCCAGAAAAATTAATAACCTATATCGAAAAATATAATTTATCAAGATATGACAATGAAGTGCTAGGCATCGAGAATATAATAATTGTACCGATTATAAATAACGAGATTTTTGTTTATAACGAAAATCTAGAGTTATACGAAATTCAAAAAGGAGATACCCTTTATTCGATTTCAAAAAAATTTAGTATTTCAGTAGATGAATTACGATCTTTAAATAAAATAACCGATAATGCGATTGCAATTGGTCAAAAAATAAAAACAAAATAAATTAATCAAATTTAAATTTGGTTTTTACCCAAACAAATTTTCTATTATCAAAAAAAAATAAAATCAATAATGTTATACCAACGTAGTAGCCAACTATTTGCAAATGCAGAAAAAGTAATACCGGGTGGCGTAAACTCGCCTGTTCGTGCATTTGGGTCTGTCGGCGGCACACCAATTTTTGTAAAATCGGCAAAAGGTGCATATCTTTATGACGAAGATGGCAATAAACTTATAGACTATATCAACTCGTGGGGCCCCATGATTTTGGGCCATGCCTATCCACCTGTAGTCGATGCCATTATTGAAAAAGCAAAACTTGGCACATCGTTTGGAATGCCAACCGAACTTGAAACCAAAATTGCCGAACTAGCAATAAGCATGGTGCCAGGTATTGATAAAATACGTTTTGTAAACTCGGGTACAGAGGCGTGCATGAGCGCAATTCGACTGGCGAGAGGCTATACAAATCGTGACAAAATCATAAAATTTGCGGGTTGCTACCACGGTCACTCTGATTCGTTTTTGATTCAAGCAGGCAGTGGTGCCGTGACGTTTGGCTCACCAAACAGTCCAGGAGTAACAAAAGGAACAGCCCAAGATACTTTACTTGCCGACTATAATAATCTGGAAAGTGTTCAAAAATTGGTCGATGCAAATAGCGGACAAATTGCTGCAGTAATAGTCGAACCAGTTGCTGGAAACATGGGTTGTATTCCGCCACAAGCTGGTTTTCTTGAAGGACTTCGAGACATTTGCACAAAAAATAATATACTTCTAATTTTTGACGAAGTAATGACCGGTTTTCGATTGGCACGCGGCGGTGTTCAAGAACTGCTTGGTGTAACTGCCGATATCGTTACCTTCGGAAAAGTAATTGGTGGCGGACTACCCGTTGGCGCATTTGCCGCAAGGGCACAAATCATGAATCATCTTGCACCACTTGGCCCTGTTTATCAAGCTGGTACATTATCAGGGAATCCGTTGGCAATGGCAGCAGGACTTGCAATGCTAACCGAATTAAATAACAATCAAGCAGTATTCGAAAGCCTTAACAAAAAATGTGAATATCTAGCAAATGGAATTCATAAAATACTAACAACCAATAATATAGATTTTACAATCAATCAGATAGGCTCGATGATATCGGTTCATTTTGATAAAAATCCAGTCATTGATTTTAAAACCGCAAAGTCTGGTGACAATGATACGTTCAAAAAATTTTTTCACGGTCTTTTGCAACAAGGCATCTACATTGCACCGTCTGCCTACGAAAGTTGGTTTTTGACAGATGCATTGACCTACGAAGATTTAGATTTTACCATCAATGCTATAGAAATTGTTGCCAAAACATTATAAATTAGAAATTTAGAGGTACGATAGAAGATAATCGAAATGCTGCTCAATCGTTTTTAAATAATTAGTCGTCCAAACAATAACAATATTTTATATTGATTTTTACAAAAAATACTTTAAACCAACTTCATGACAGGACTCGTTTATAAATCGACAGGAAGTTGGTATACCGTTAAAAACCAAGAAGATGACGCAATAATCGAATGCCGCATCAAAGGAAAATTCAGACTAAAAGGCATCAAAAGCACAAACCCAATAGCGGTGGGCGATATTGTTGATTTTGAAATAGACGAAAATTCTGACAAAATCACAGGATCTATCTACAATATTCATGAACGAAAAAACTATATCGTTCGCAAATCGGTAAATTTGTCGCATCAAATGCACATTATTGCCAGCAATGTTGACTATGTTTTTTTGTTAATAACAGTCAATAATCCGCCAACAACCTTTAATTTTATTGATAGATTTATAGTAACTGCCGAAGCCTATGGCATAGAAACCGTTTTGGTATTTAACAAAATAGACACTTTTAATGACGATATCCGCGACGAACAGCTGTATATGCAGGCCATTTACGAACAAATTGGTTATAAATGCCTTCGCGTAGCCGCCCTTGACGGCACCGGAATTGACCAGCTAAAAGAATTGATGGTAGGCAACGTGACTATGTTTTCTGGACATTCGGGCGTAGGAAAATCTACTTTAGTAAATGCATTAGAGCCGTCATTAAACCTTAAAACCAAAAACATTTCTGAACAAAGCAAGCAAGGACAGCACACCACAACCTTTGCCGAAATGTTTGATTTACATTTTGATGCAAAAATAATCGACACACCCGGAATCAAAGGTTTTGGCATTGTAGATTTAGAAAAAGAAGACATCTCGGGCTATTTTCCTGAATTTTTCAGACTAAAACATCGCTGCAAATTCAACAATTGTTTGCATAAAGACGAGCCAAATTGCGCCATAAAAAATGCGCTCGAAGCAAATCAAATTTCATGGACACGCTACAATAGTTATTTAAAAATCCTCGAGGGCGATGACGAGCATTACCGAGTAGACTCTTTTGATGAAGATAGAAAAGCCAGCGATGCCAGCAGAACGAGTGAATAACTGTAAAAAATATTCTTAAAGTATCGTAAAAATACTCATCACATAATCTTAAAAATCTTTTTAATCTGTGGCAAAAACTTACAATAATTGTCACGACAAAAATGAAGTTATTTTGAAAACCATCATCCAAAGAGTTTCTCATGCATCAGTAACTATCGACCAAAAAATCGTTGCTAAGATCGACCAAGGTTTATTGATTTTACTAGGCATTTGCGACAGCGACACTGCCACAGATATTGACTACTTGGTGCAAAAAATCGTGAACCTAAGGATATTTGATGACCAAAACCAAGTCATGAATTTATCGGTAAAAGACGTAAATGGCGACATCATTCTAGTATCACAATTCACACTTTATGCTGCCACCAAAAAAGGAAATCGCCCCAGTTATATCGCCGCAGCACGCCCAGAAATCGCTGTCCCGATTTACAACCATTTTATCAAAAAACTCGAAAATCAATTTGGCAAAAAAATCCAAACAGGCGTTTTTGGTGCAGACATGAAAGTAGCATTACTAAACGATGGCCCCGTAACAATCACTATCGATTCAAACAACAAATAGTCAAAAATATATCCAAAAACCAAAAAATTTTCTTTGCCTTAAATAACTCAAATCACTTTCATTAGCATAAGCCTCTCGCTCAAAAACAATATTTTTGTAAGCCAAAAATCCATTTTTATACTTCAAATATTGTCTTAAAAAATCTAAGAAATAAAACAAATAAAATGGCAAAACCAACAATTCTGCCTGCTGCCTGATATGAATTTTTTCGTGATTCAACGTTGTTTTGTTAGTGCTATAATACTTATTTCTAAAAATTATAAACGGAAACAACGTCAGCCCCGCAAAACCCTTCGGAATTAAATATCTAGAAATCACTACAAACATTCGATTTTTATTATATTTGTGACTATGAACAATACCGACAAAGATAAAAAATTAATCGAAGGCGAAGACTACTATCTCACGCCTGAAGGCTACAAATGTTTTACCGAAAAACACCACCTCAACCGCGGCTATTGCTGCAAAAGTGGCTGCAGACACTGCCCCTACGGATTTGACAAAAAAACAAACGAATTAAAAAAATAAAAAAAAATTGGGCGTTCGGGCGGGCTATCCATTTCAATCTTTTTTTGTTTTTGTCCCTAACGCAAGTTTCACTATAAACAAGACTATGACTTTTCAACAACAAATTCAGCAGGGCATTCCAGATATTCTACCACAACCCAAACCCTATGATTTGGCAATAAACCACGCCCCAAATCGCAAAGAAATTCTGACCACCGACCAAAAAAAACTAGCACTTCGCAACGCACTTCGCTACTTTGATGCCAAACACCACACAATACTTTTGCCCGAATTTCAAGCCGAACTTAAGCAATATGGTCGTATCTATATGTACCGTTTCCGCCCAGACTATGACATGAAAGCCAGACCAATTGACCAGTATCCCGGCAAGTCTGATCAGGCAAAAGCCATCATGCTCATGATACAAAACAATCTTGATTATGCTGTGGCGCAACACCCACACGAACTAATTACCTACGGTGGCAACGGCGCAGTTTTTTCAAACTGGGCACAATATCTATTGACCATGCAATATCTCTCAGAAATGACCGACGAGCAAACCCTGTCTATGTATTCTGGGCATCCTATGGGGCTATTCCCAAGCCACACAGACGCACCACGGGTTGTAGTTACCAACGGAATGGTCATCCCGAACTACTCATCGCCAGACGATCTTGAACGCATGAATGCGCTTGGCGTCTCGCAATACGGACAAATGACTGCAGGCAGCTATATGTACATAGGCCCACAAGGCATCGTGCACGGCACAACAATAACCATACTTAATGCATTACGCAAAATTGATTACCGCAACGGCTCCCCTTTCCTTCGGGGAGGGGTTGGGGGTGGGGCTCTATTTGTCACCAGCGGTCTCGGCGGCATGTCTGGCGCGCAACCCAAGGCAGGAAACATTGCAGGTTGCATCACGGTCTGTGCCGAAATAAATCCAAAAATTACCAAAATTAGGCACGACCAAGGCTGGATAAACGAAGTTCACGAAAACATCAATGATTTGGTCAACAGAGTACAATTGGCGAAAGCCAACCAAGAAGTTGTCTCACTTGCTTATCTTGGTAACGTAGTTGACGTTTGGGAAAGATTTGATCAAGAAAATATTAAAATCGATTTAGGCTCAGACCAGACCTCACTGCACAATCCGTGGGCAGGTGGCTACTACCCTACTGGTTTCTCGTTCGATGAGTCAAATGAAATGATGGCAAATAACCCTCAACAATTTAAAACCGAAGTACAAAAAACCCTTCGTCGCCATGCAGATTCTATCAATAAACACGCCGCAAAAGGCACCTACTTTTTTGACTACGGCAACGCTTTTTTGCTCGAAAGCTCACGAGCCGGTGCCGACGTTATGGCAACAAACGGGCTAGATTTTAAATACAACTCCTACGTGCAAGACATCATGGGGCCTATGTGCTTTGACTATGGTTTTGGACCTTTTCGTTGGGTTTGCGCTTCAGGAAAACCAGAAGATCTAGCTAAAACCGACCAAATTGCATGCCAAGTTCTTGAAAAAATCATGTTAACATCGCCACCCGAAATCCAGCAGCAAATGCAAGACAACATTACCTGGATAAAAGGCGCACAAGAAAACCAACTGGTCGTTGGCAGCCAGGCAAGAATTTTGTATGCCGATACCGAAGGCCGCATGAAAATTGCCGAAGCCTTCAACCAAGCCATTGCCAATCAAGAACTTGGCATGATAATACTTGGTCGTGATCATCATGACGTTTCTGGCACCGACTCGCCATATCGCGAAACCTCAAATATTTATGACGGCTCAAGTTTCACAGCAGACATGGCCATTCAAAACGTAATTGGCGATAGCTTTAGGGGTGCCACATGGGTCAGTATCCACAATGGCGGTGGCGTGGGTTGGGGCGAAGTCATCAACGGTGGTTTTGGTATGTTGCTTGACGGATCACAGGACTCGTCAAGACGACTAAAAAACATGCTTTTCTGGGACGTAACCAACGGCATTTCGCGACGAAATTGGGCCAGAAACCAAGGTGCAACTTTTGCTATAAAACGCGCTATGGCAACAGAACCGTTATTAAAAGTTACCATTCCTAATTTGGTTGATGATTGCCACTTCGATTCTTTCTAAAAAAATTGCCACTAAATAGAAACCATTTTTTTTTTAATAAAATTATCCAAAGATGAATAATAAACTACAACTTGTTTTTTCGCAAAAAGATGAAAGTGGAAAATCAACGTACTCAATTGAAAATATTACAAAAAAGTTTACGAAAATCGAAAAATTAAAAGATGATTATGAAACTTTAAAAAAAAATATTGATAAACTAAAAATAGTTGTGCTTTCAAAAATAGCTGACCAGCAAAATAGCCTTTGTGAAAGTAAGGCATCTTATTTACTATTGCTGATTAGCAAATTAGCAGACATTCGTAAAAATCAATCGCAACTAGAAATTCTTTGCGATATAATAAACGACGAGTATTCGATATTGCATGATATGAATTATGAAAATGACGAAGTAGAAAAGGCTTACGCTAGTTTTTTAAAGTTCGAGATCGAATTATTGACCAAAGCAGAAAAAAAACAATTAGAAAACCTTACCAAAAATGGTATACGTGATATTATGGAAGGTTTCGGAATAGATGCAGAAGATGACCACGGCCTAGAGATTGATTATACCCAAATCAACAATCCAGAATATATGAAGGCTTTTCAACAGAAAATTTTTGAATTTAGCCAAAAGCAACAAGAAAAAGTCAATCATCGAGAAAAAGTCAAGCAAGTTGAAAACACAAACATAGATTTTCAAAAACTTTATAAAAAATTAGCTAAAATTGCACACCCAGATTTGGCAAAAAATGCTTCCGAAAAAAGCATAAAAGAACTTCAAATGCAAAGACTGACATTGTCTTGGGAAGAAAGAAATTATTTCGAATTATTAGTTATTTGGTCAGAAATAGATCCTGAGAATACTATCGAAATAGATTTGAACTTATCAAACCGAAAAAGTATTGTTGAACAATTAAACAAAGAGATAAGATTGCTTGAGGCAAAAATATATCAATATAAATTCAATAACAGTGAATCCGTATTTTATTACCAAAATTTTCGGGGAACCACAGAAAAAGCAATTCAGAAAAAAATTGACGGCTACTTAAATGTTTTAAACAAAAGTGAAATCGAAACCAAACAGCGAACAAAAGAATTTAAAACAGCAGCGAACCTTAAAAAATTCTTAAAAAAAATTGAGAAAGACAGAGATGATGATAATTTTAGTAATTTCTTTAGAAACTTTGGCTCAAATTTTGATTAACTTTATCGATATGTAACAATTTAAAGTTATTTGCTATGAAAACTACAAAACTTTTGCTGCTCTGTTCCCTTTTTATTTTGGCCAGCTGCGCCTCTGTATTTACAAATTCTGACTACGACAAAAACGTTGATTTTACGCAATACAAAACCTATGCTTTTTATAAAAACGGCATTGACAAAGTCGAGATTTCTGACCTTGACAAAAAACGAATTCTTCGTTCAATAGACGAGCAAATGACTGCCAAAGGGTTTGTTAAAAGTGATAATCCTGATTTGCTGATCAATTTTTTTACAAAAGCACGCGAAGAAGTAAACGTAAACCAGTTTAATGCAGGTTGGGGCTACGGATGGGGTTTTGGGTGGAACCCCTGGATGTGGGGCGGCGGTATGGGCATGGGCAACACCGTGACTACAAACACCGAAGGCACCTTATTTATAGATTTTATTGATGCCAAAAAGAAAGAAATGTTTTGGCAAGGCGAAGGCAAAGGACATTTGACCAAACGCATGGAGAAAAAAGATGCAAATATAAACGATTTTGTAACTAAAATTTTAGCCCAGTTTCCGCCGACAAAAAAATAATTATCAATACATCTCACACAAAAGACCAGCAGTAATGAACTCAACTTTTTTGTCTATCATATTGGTCATTACCAATCTTTTTTTGTGGGGACAAGAGCATAAACCAACTTCGATGCAGTTTTCGGGCTATGTCGAAACCTATTTTGTTTACGATTTTGCAGATCCAGCATCGCACGAGCGACCAAGTTTTGTGTACAACCATAATCGCCATAACGAACTAAACATAAATCTGGCTTTTGCGAAAGCAAATTATGTTAAATATAACGTTCGTGCAAATTTTGCGCTTATGACAGGAACCTATGCGCAATATAATTTGGCTGGTGAACAGGCTTTGCTGCGAAATGTGTTTGAGGCAAACGTTGGTGTAAAGATTTCTAAAACACACAATTTGTGGATAGATGCTGGCATTATGCCTGCCCACATTGGTTTTGAAAGTGCAATTGGTCGCGATAATGCCACTTTGACCAGAAGTATTTTGGCAGATAACTCGCCTTATTTTGAGGCTGGCGCAAAAATTGGTTATACGTCACCGTCTGAAAAATGGTATTTGGCAGCAATGTATTTGAATGGTTGGCAACGCATTCAGAAAATCAATGGAAACCAAACGCCTGCTTTTGGAACTCAAATTACTTATAAACCTTCGGCAAAAACGACATTAAACTGGAGCACTTTTGCAGGAAATGAGTTTCCTGACGTGGACAGAAAATGGAGGTATTTTCATAACTTGTTTGGGCAATTCAAACTTTCAAGCAAAACAAATTTGACAGCAGGTTTTGATATTGGTTCGCAGCAAAGTGCCTATAAAAGTGATCAATATGATATTTGGTATTCGCCTGTGTTGATATTGCAACACAAACCAACCAACAAAATTCAGCTTGCCGTTCGTGGCGAATACTATGAAGATTCAAAACGTGTGATTATAGCATCGGGAACGCCAAATGGCTTTCGGGCTTATGGTTTTTCGGCAAATTTTGACTATTTGATTGCCGACAATGTGATGTTTAGAGTTGAAGCTCGTAATTTTTCAGGTAATTCTGTAACTTTTATCGACAACAGTACAATAACCAGCTACAACACTTTTGTGAGTTCGGCATTGGCTATTTCGTTTTAGAAATTTTAAAAATAAATTTCTAAAAACATTTTTGCATTTATTTGTAAAAAAGAGAAAACCAAAAGAATAACATCAATCGACAAAAGTTACTTTTCGAAGATGTTTAAACGATATGTCTAAATATCTTTTATCAGAAAACAAACTTCTTTTTCTGTCGCTCCAGTCCTCCAGTAGTTTACATATAACTTCGTTATCAGAAGTTTTGTTATTTACCATTAAATAATCTATGCTAGAGAATAGTT
>JBDLWE010000073.1:0-15430 GCA_039804445.1 Bacteroidota bacterium
CATTGCTTGCGGAACGGCAACGACCATGAATGTTGGTACAGGATTGGCCTCGCGAGTAGATATCGAAAAACTTTTTGAAAAACTTTCTTCAGTTTAATTTCTTGCAAACTACAGTAGGTAAACAACCACTTTTTGATTTTACAACCAAAATAAAAATTTCTTACAACAAAGGTTGCTGGTATTTTTAAAATTTGCAATGTATTTTGAAAGTCTGATGCCAAATTCTGTAATGTTATAAAATTACAATGAATTTTATTTGCAATGAATTTCCGAAAGTATTTTCCGATCGAAAATTTCAATAACTTCTTTTAAAATTGTGATTACTAAAAAATTTTAATATCTTTTTTATGAATAAAATTTTAAAAAAAGTAATTGAAAGATATTCAAAAAATAGTAATCAATCAACATCAGAAGCAAATAGAAATTTAACAAACTATCAATTAATCAAAGGTTATAGTTTATTGCTTGTTCGTGTTAAAAATTTCTTTGCTGACTATTTTCTTATTATTCTTGGAATTTTGTCGGCAGGTTTTGGGTTTAAAGGTTTTTTGTCGACCAACAGGTTTATAGATGGCGGTGCAACCAGAATATCATTACTAATCGCAAATACAACAAGTATCCCACTGCCACTACTTATTATTGTAATAAATTTACCGTTTGTATTACTTGGCTATAAAATTTTAGAAAAAAATTTTGTTATAAAAACCATTGTTGCAATATCAGGTTTGTCTTTATGTTTGGCATTTGTAACGTTTCCAAACATTACCGATGACAAACTGCTTGTTGCGGTTTTTGGCGGTTTTTTTCTTGGTGCTGGCATAGGACTTACTATACGTGGTGGCGCAGTGATTGACGGCACCGAAATTTTGGCGATATGGTTGAGCAAAAAATTTGGAACTACAATTGGTAATATCATCATTGTTATTAACATCATAATTTTTTCGATAGCTGCCTATTTTCTTTCGATAGAAATTGCACTTTATTCGATGATTACTTACGTAGCAGCATCAAAAACTTTAGACTTTATTATTGAGGGAATTGACGAGTATATTGGTGTAACAATCATATCGTCGCAAAACGAGAAAATTAGAAAAATGGTTATAGGCATAATGGGTCGTGGCGTTACGGTTTATAATGGCAAGCGAGGCTACGGCAAAAGTAGCGAAACCAAAGAAACTGAAATTTTGTATATTGTTATCACAAGAGTAGAGCGAAATAAACTGAAGCAAGAAGCAGAAAACATTGCGCCACATGCATTCATGGTCATGAATACTGTTAAAGAAACACGTGGTGGAATGATAAAAAAAAGACCATTATCACACTAAAATTTACCTACTATGAAATATCATTTTAACGATATTGTCAGTATTTTTAAAACTACTTTTAAATCGTGGAACCAAAAAGACCCTTTTAGGCAAAGTGCCATAATTGCATATTATGCTATATTTAGTATTCCAGGTCTATTGGTTTTGATAATTGCTATAGCTGGTTATTTTTTTGGGGCAGACGTTGTAAACAATAACTTAATTAATCAAATTTCTACTACAATTGGTAGAGAGTCGGCCCTGCAAATACAAGAAATATTGTTAAAATCGACTGCAGAAAAATCAACTGTTTGGGGATCGATTATTGGAATTTTGGTTCTTCTAGTTGGTGCAACAGGCGTTTTTGTTGAACTTCAAAAGTCATTAAATTTGATTTGGCATGTGACCATAAAACCTTCAAATGGTATTTGGATGATGCTAAAGTCGAGACTTTTTTCGTTTGGACTAATTCTGGCAATTGCATTTTTACTTACTGTATCGTTGGTTATTACCACAGTGCTTGTTGCAGTAAGCAATTATATTTCGTTTGAAAGCTCTGCAATCATGATGACCGTTTATGAAATTTTAAATTTTATAGTGTCCTTGATAGTTATTTCGGCGCTGTTTGCCATGATTTTTAAAATACTGCCCGATGCCAAAATAGAGTGGAAACACGTTTGGCTCGGTTCGTTGGTGACAGGATTATTATTTACAATTGGCAAAACAGCCTTGTCTTATTATTTTGGAAAAGCAGAGCCCGCATCTGTTTATGGTGCAGCGGGTTCTGTAATACTGATTTTGTTGTGGGTTTCATACTCATCCATGATTTTATTTTTTGGTGCAGAATTTACGGCGGCTTTTGCCAAAAAATATTCTGGAATAATTGCGCCTACTGATATTGCAAAAATCGATATTAACTCAAAAAACTAAACTTTAAAAGCTGATATAAGTAATAAACGCAAATTACGCATTAGAAAAAATATTAAACAAAATTTTGATTAATAGCCACAACTTTGGGTACTCTGCAAACTCTTCGGTTAAAATAATCTGTAGTGCATAATTTGGAAAAAATCTTACTGCGCTAATTTTTTTAAATCCTTGAGACAAAAATGATCTATAATCTTAGTCAAAATCAATCTTTAAAATCCTCAAAATACTGTCTAAAAGTTGATTTTCATCTATAGGTTTTGACACAAAGCCATTCATTCCGATTAAGTGACATTTATCGATATCTGCATGTGTCACATCGGCCGTTAGCGCAATAATTGGGATGTTTGACTTCATCTCGTGTCGGATATATGCTGTTGCCTCGAAACCATTTTTTTCGGGCATGTGTAAATCCATTAATATTAAATCATATGAATTTTCTGAAAGTTTTTCGATAGCTACCTTGCCATTCTCGACAACTTCTACGGTGAACTGAAACGATTCTAAAATAATTTTTATGAGCAATTGGTTAAGCAACACATCTTCGGCTACTAAAATTTTTATGTGCTTAAAATCTCGAAGTGTTTTACCAAATATTACGTGGTCGTCAATTGACTTATAATCGTTTTTTGCTGGGTCGGCTTTATCAAATTTCATTTCAAAAACAAAAGTACTGCCAAAACCAACTTTGCTTGTTACGCGTATTTGTCCGCCTTGACATTCGATAAGTTTTTTAACAATTGCAAGACCTAATCCTGTCCCACCAAATTTTGCACTTGTTGATGAACGTGCTTGCTCAAAATTATTAAAAATAGCATCCAACTTTTCGGCTGCTATACCAATTCCAGTGTCTTTGAGTGTAAATTCTAAAACGTAATCGGCAACTGTTTCAGATTTTATTAAAACCGCCAAATTAATTGCACCAGTTTCGGTAAACTTAACGGCATTACTCATTAAATTTAAAATGATTTGTCTAATTCGTAGCGGATCAGAGACGACGTAAAAAGGAATCGAGGGATCAAAATCGATAAATACTTCAAGATTTTTTTCGGCAATTTTTATTTCTAATAATTGCATGACGTCTGCCACCGATTTTTGTAAATTGAAAGCCAATTTTTCAAAAATAATTTTACCAGCATCTACTTTCGCAAGATCTAAAATATCGTTTATTAGTACTAAAAGTGCATCGCCCGACGATTTTATTGCGTCAATATACTGTTTTTGTGAAGCTGTTAAATTGGTTTGCAAAATTATGTTTGTAAACCCTACAATCGCGTTCATAGGTGTGCGAATTTCGTGACTCATGTTGCTCAAAAACTGCTGTTTTGCTTGCATGGCACTTTCGGCAATTTGGGTTTTTTGGTCTGCTATATTTCTTGATATTATCAATTCGTTTTTTGCAAGTACTTGCGCTGTAACGTCTATCGCAATGACTGTTACGCCAGCAATAGTTTCGTCTACTTCAAAATATGGTTGGTATACAAAATTAAAAAACAAATTTTCTGGAATTTTATTTCGCACTAGTTGCACAGGAAATTCGCTGCCTTCAAACGGTATTCCTGTCTTAAAAACATTGGACAACAGCGCAGGCAGTGAACCATTTTTTAATTCGGGCAAAACTGCCAGAAATGTTTTTCCTTCTACATTTGGTCCTTTTCCCCACAATTCTTTGATTGTATCGTTGGCCAAGGTAATGGTCATGTTTTTTCCTTTCATAATTGCAAAGGCAAAAGGCGATTTTAAAAGCAGCATATTATATCGTTTATTGCTGTCTTCAAAAACTTTTGACGCAATTTTTTCTGATGCCAATTCTAATTCTAAAGCCAAATTTTGCTTCACCTCTAGCGCTATTGCAAGTTGTTTTACTTGCGTAATATCGGCAATAGTAAGCACAATCAATTCGTTGTTTTGCGATTGTGGAAAAATACAATGTGCATTCAACAACACCGTCTTTTGACCGATGATCGGAAAAATTTGCTCGACCTCAAAATCATGAAAACGATTATTGGTCTGAATCATTTTTTCGAGTTTTTCTCTTAATTCTGCAATGTTCCAGCTGTTGTCTGCTAATCTAAATAGCGATACGCCAATGCTGTCTTGCTCGGTTATTTGAAACATTTTGCAAAACGACCTATTTGCCGATTTTATTCGAATGTTTCGATCTAAAATTAAAACAGGTTCGTGAACAGTCGCTATAATGGTTTCGTAATAGTTATAAAGTTCTTCAACCTGCAAAATGCGTGTGTGTAACTCTGAGTTGCTTGTAATTAGTTCTTCGTTTGTAGACTCTATTTCTTCTTTTGATGTTTCAAGCTCCTCGTTCAAACTCTGAAGTTCTTCATTGCTCGAAATTACTTCTTCATTGGCACTTTGCAATTCCTCGTTTGCTGTTTCTTGATCACGCGATATAGCGTTCATATCTATTCTAGCGGCAGAAATCTCTTCTTCTAATTTTTTTATTCTACGATCTTTTGCTAGTGCATTATCTTTTGGATTGCTGTTATAAATAGCAGAAATATGTTGCGTTTCGTCTCTAAATATTACAATAAGTAACGGATCATTGTTTTCTTTATCTAAAGGAACAACTTCAATGCTTATCATTTTTACGGGTTTCGATTCTTGTTCTCGATTTATTTCGATTCCTTTTTTTAGAATTGTTTTCCTTTGTTTTGTAGCTTGATGAATGGCGTTGCGCAACTCAAAAATAATCTCGACATGTGCCATCTTCAAGATATTAAAACTTGCTTTTCCAGTAGGATTTTCTAAAAAAACAGAAGTTTGCCCTCTAAATTGTAGAATTTCTAAATCATGATTAATCACGACGCTTGCCGGCACAAAGCGTTCTAACAAAACAGCATCAAAGGCATCTCCAAAACTACGGTTCAATATTGGTTTTATTGTTAAAATTTCATTAGTTTTTAAAGGTGTTTCGTCCAGATTTTTATGAGAAATTCGTACAGGCGTATCATATATTCTTTGATTTTTTGAGTCCTTTTTTCTAGAATAAAATTTACACTTTTTATTTACCACAGAAAATAATTGTGTTGCGGGCCCGATTGTTTCAGATTTTCCAAGAAGCAAATATCCGTTTTCGTTTAAGGCATAATGAAATGTGGCGATTGCTTTTTTTTGCGCAAGGACATCCAAGTAAATCAAAAAATTTCGGCAACTTATAAAATCCATTTTAGAAAAAGGTGGATCATTCAAGATATTGTGCTGCGCAAAAATGCACATATCACGCAATTGTTTCGAGATTCTGTATTTATTATTTGTTTTTATAAAATATTTTTGAAGTCTAGATGCAGACAGATTTGCTACTTGACTTGCACTATACTCGCCAGTACGCGCCAGTGCTAGCGCCTGCGAACTCAAATCTGAGGCAAAAATCTGAATCAAGATGTTGGAATTAGTACTTTGTTTCAATTCTAATAAAATCATAGCTACAGAATATGCTTCTTCGCCCGTGGCACATGCGGCAATCCAAATTCGAAGTGTTTCGTTATGTTTTTTAGTTTTTATCAAACTTGGTAAAATAGACTTTTTAAGTAGCACAAATGACTCTGAATCTCTAAAAAATTCAGTAACGTTAATTAACAAATCTTGAAATAAAATATCAGCTTCGCTCAGCGTTTTTGAAAGCAAAGCAGCATATTCTGTAAGAGTGTTGGTTTTTAAAAATATCATCCTACGCAAAATTCTACGTTTGATTGTATTCATTTTATAACAACTAAAATCGACATTTTTTGTCTGTTGTAAAATTTCTAGAATTGCAATCAGATCAGGATTTTTATTGTCAATATTTTCTTCGGGTGCAATTCGCAGTGGCTTTTGCAACAAAAAATCGTTGGTGCTTATCCACAAAAGTTCGTCTGCTATTTTTTCGGGCGACAGCACAAAATCTGCGACGCCTTGATCTATTGCCGATTGTGGCATACTTGCAAATTTTGCCGAATGATCTTGTGCAAATGTAATTCCACCAGCTTGCTTGATTGCCTTCAAGCCCATTGTACCATCATTGGCATTGCCAGAAAGTACAATGCCTATAACATTTTCTTTGTGTGTTTCTGCCAGCGATGAAAATAACAAATCAATAGAAAAATTTGAAACTCTTTTTGGATTGCGAGGCAACAACTTAATGTGACCGTCAGTAACCACAATCTCTTTGTCATGTGGAATTACATAGACATTGTTGGGTTCGATGGTTTCCATGTCGTCTATCTCCTGTACTTTCATTTTGGTGATTTTTGAAAGTAAAGGCGTCAACATACTTTTATGATCCGGACTTAAATGTTGTACATAAATAAAAGCCATGCCAGTTGTGGGCGACAGATTTTTTAGTAATGTTGACACAGCTTCGAGACCGCCAGCCGATGCGCCAATTGCAACAACCGTAAAAGAATTTTTGAGAGATAAATCAAGTGGCAACAACGCTGCAACATGCTGATTTTTTTCAGTTTCTACGAAGTTCGAATTACCCATATTAACCGATTTTAAAGTAGAATCAAATGCATTTATTGATTCAATTAAAATCAAAGATAGTGTTATAAGATACAGTAAATCTTTTTTTATACCTTTTTTTATATTTTAAAATTTGATTGATATATTTCAGAATTTTCTGAAATAGTTTTTTATAATCTAAATAATTTTTAAAGTTTCATTTTTTACAAAAAAAAACAAAAAAACAACTTCAAAATAAAATTCAAACTATCATAAAGACCATAAAATTTTGATTTTAAAATTTTGATTTTATTAAAATTACACATTTAGTAATTTTACAAGTTTGTGCTGTAATACTACAATATATCATTTTCAATTCATTATACCTTTACATTGTAAGTAATAATAATGTTACTTGGAAAATAATTTTTTATGAAAAATAATTCAGAGTTACAGTCAGACGTTCAAAATGCAATCAAATGGGAACCACTTTTAAATGCTGCCGAAATTGGCGTTACAGTCAAAGATGGCGTTGTTTCATTAACTGGAATTGTAGACAGTTATGCAAAAAAAATTGAGGCTGAAAATGCTACCAAAAAAGTTGTTGGTGTGAAGGCAATTGTCGAAAACATTGAAATACAATTTCCGACTTTTTGGTCAAAAAATGATGTCGAAATTGCAAATGAGGTACTCAATGCCTTGAAATCAAATTGGTCGGTACCAGATGACAAAGTTGCTGTCAAAGTAGAAAATGGTTGGATTACTCTTGATGGTGATTTACATTATAATTATCAAAAAGAAGCTGCCAAAAATGCTATAAAATATCTTGCGGGCGTTAAAGGAGTAACAAACAACATTAACATAAAATCAGAATCGCAAGATAAAATTGAACAAAAAGATGTAGAAAATGCTTTGAACCGAAGTTGGTCTTTGGACGATTGTGATATTAAAGTTTTTGTTTCAGGAAAAACTGTAACTTTAAAAGGCATAGTAAATTCATGGTATCAGAAAGAAGAAGCAGGCAGAATTGCTTGGAATACTCCAGGAATTTGGTTTGTAGAAAATGAATTGGCAGTCGATTTTTACTATGATTACTCAATCTGAAAATACCGAGAGCAGTAACACTTTTTTGATGTTGCTGCTTTTTTTTTTTTTTTTTGAAGAATTAATATCATTGAGATTTACTATATGACTACAGACACATTCAATTTTAAAGGATTAAATGATAACGAAGTCATTGAGTCAAGGTTAAAAAACGGAAAAAATTTATTAACTCTTAAAGATGAAAATCATTTTTGGAACAGCATTTATCAATTTATAAAAGATCCAATGATTTTATTGTTGTTGGTGGCGTCAATACTGTATTTTATTAGCGGAAAAACGTCAGATGCGCTGTTTTTGATTGGTGCAATAATTTTAATTTCTTCAATATCATCTTATCAAAATGCACGAAGTCGAAATGCATTGACAAAACTTAAAGATTTTACAAAGCCCAACTGCAAAGTCATTCGTAGCGGAAAAATAATCGAAATCAAAACCGAAGATTTGGTCATTGGCGATAGTTTGTTGGTTGAAGAAGGAAGTTTAATTTCGGCAGATGGCGTCATTATTCATTCTAATGACTTTTCTGTCAATGAAGCTATTCTTACAGGCGAATCTATGTCGGTTTTAAAAGACAAATCGTCCAAAGAAAATACCGTTTTTCAAGGAACAACTGTCGCAAGTGGACTAGTAATTGCAAATATTACTGCTATTGGCAACAAAACAAAACTTGGAATTATTGGTGAAAGTCTTACAAGCATTAAAGAAGAAAAAACACCTTTGGAAGTTCAAATTGGCAATTTTGTAAAAAAAATGGTTATTGCTGGTGGTATTATTTTTTTAATTGTTTGGGCAATAAACTATTTTCAATCGTATCTTTTGTTTGACAGTTTGCTCAAAGCATTGACCCTAGCAATGAGTGTTTTGCCCGAAGAAATTCCAATTGCTTTTACAACATTTATGGCACTAGGCGCATGGCGAATGATGAAAAAAGGCATTATCGTAAAACAAATGAAAACTGTCGAAACCCTTGGAAGTGCAACCGCAATTTGTATAGACAAGACCGGTACAATCACAGAAAATACAATGAGATTAGCAAAAATATTTACGCTGCAATCTCAAAAAATTACTGATTTAGATCAAGAATTAACAGCTGATGAGCAACAATTAATTTCGCTATCGATGTGGGCATCAGAATCTATTCCGTTTGATCCCATGGAAATTGCGCTGCACGACACCTATTCTAAAGTTATAAAAAAAGACGATCGACCAAATTTCAAGATGGTTCACGAATATGCGTTATCAGGAAAACCACCAATGATGACTCATGTTTTTGAAGATAAATCTGGAACCAGAATTGTTGCTGCCAAAGGTGGAAGCGAAGCAATAATGGTACTTTCAAAACTTTCTATAAAAGAAAAAAAAATAATTTTAGAAGCCATTCAATCATTATCAAAAGAAGGTTACAGAATTTTGGCAGTGGGCGAAGCAATATTTGCAGGACAAAATTATCCAAAAACACAACAAGAGTTAATATTTGATTTTAAGGGTCTGCTGGCATTTTATGATCCACCAAAAAGAAATATTAAAAAAGTTTTACAGCATTTTTATAAAGCTGGAATTGCAGTAAAAATAATTACGGGCGACAATGCCGAAACCACAGCTGCTATTGCCAAGCAAATTGGTTTTATAGGATATGAAAACAGTATTTCTGGCGAAGATTTAATGATACTTTCTGACAAAGAATTTAAAAAAAAGGTTTTAGAAATAAATTTGTTTACCAGAATGTTTCCCGAAGCCAAGCTCAGAATCATTAATGCTTTAAAATCTAATAAACAAATTGTTGCCATGACAGGCGATGGCGTAAACGATGGGCCTGCCTTGAAAGCTGCACATATTGGCATTGCGATGGGCAAAAAAGGAACAGAAATTGCCAAACAAGCCGCATCACTAATCATCATTAACGACGATTTAGAAAAAATGGTTTATGCCATTTCTATGGGACGAAAAATTTATGGAAACCTCAAAAAAGCAATTCAGTTTATCATTTCTATTCACATTCCAATCATTCTTACGGTTTTTATTCCGTTGGCGTTAGGCTGGAAGTTTCCGAATATATTTTCGCCTATTCACATCATTTTTTTAGAGTTAATAATGGGTCCAACATGCAGTATCGTTTATGAAAACGAGCCTTTAGAAAAAAACACAATGCTGCAAAAACCCCGACCGTTTACAAATACTTTTTTTAACTTAAAAGAATTGTCAACAAGCATTATTCAGGGTTTAGTGATTACCGCCGGAACATTATTTTGCTATCAATATGCAATTTATCAAGGCTATAACGAGGCAATTACCAGAACAATGGTTTTTATGGTTTTGGTAACCGCAAATATATTTTTGACTTTGGTTAATCGTTCATTTTATTATTCTATTTTCACAACCTTACGCTATAAAAATAATCTAGTTCCTATCATTATTGGTATAACGATTTTGATAACAAGTCTCATTTTATACATAAATCCGCTTACAAAATTCTTTGCGTTTGAACATCTAAATATTATTCAAATATTAACAGCAATTGGTGTTGGATTTGTATCGGTTGTATGGTATGAGTTCGTGAAAATCTTCAAACGTAACAAGTCAACTTAAAAACAGATATTGGTTAAAAACTATAAAATTTTAATGCATTTATTCAAAATAATTTAAATTCTAACGATATGAAAACTAAAAAAAAACAACCACCTAAGAAAACAATGTCACCGCACCAAAAAAAAGTTGCTGCAGTCATGCACGAATTCAAGGAAGGCGATTTGCATTCGGGCAAAACCGAGACAATTGTGAACGATCCGAAACAAGCCATTGCAATAGCGCTGAGCGAGGCCGAAGGTTTAAAAAAATAAAAAACAACTAAATCAAATTATATGTGGACAGAAAAAAACAACCAGCTAAAACGCAGTTTTGAATTCAAAAATTTTATCGATGCATTTGCTTTTATGACAAAAGTCGCGCTGATTTCAGAAAAAATGAATCATCACCCAAATGGACTAACGACTATAACACAGTACAAATTACATTGTTTACTCATGATTTAAACAACGTTGTGACTGATAAAGACAGAAAATTAGCTACAGAAATTGATAAACTTTTGTAAAAAAATTTATTCTTCAATTTTCAAAACTCAATTATGAAAACCACCTTAATTATCATCGGAATTGTTCTTTTGATTTTATTAATCGGAAAAATAAATTTAACGCTTAAATTCAGAAAACAAGTCAAAACGCTATTTGCAAATACTGAAATAACCAATAAAATTTATTCGGTCAAACAGCTAGATAATTTGCCAGAACCCTTGCGACGCTATTTTAAATTGGTATTAAAAGATGGTCAACCCTATATTAATTCTGTAAGATTGACCCATAACGGATTTTTTAAAACCGACCTGAAAAAGGACTTTATAAAAATTTCAGGCGAGCAATATTTTTCATCTCAAAAACCACAATTCATTTGGAAAGGAGAAACATCAATGTTTACTGCTCGTGATTTTTTTATTGAAGATAAAGGCGGATTAATTGCCACTTTACTTGGCGTTTACAATATTGTAGACAGCGAAGGCGACAATTTTAATGAAGGTGAATTGCAACGTTGGATGGCAGAAAGTGTTTGGTTTCCTACAAATTTATTGCCATCTGACTATGTGCAATGGAGTGCAATTGATAATAATTCTGCAAAATTATTATTTAAATATAAAACAGTCGACTTTGAATTTATTGTCATGTTCAATGCCATTGGCGAAATTACCGAAATCGAAGGCAATCGATTTATGACACCTGAAAAAAAAGAAAAATGGGTTTGCAAAATGTCGAACTATCAAGAACACAACGGTGTTAAAGTCCCGATTTCCGACCAAGCCATTTGGCGATTAAAAACTGGAGACCAAATTTATGCAAAATTTGAATTGCTAAAAATAGACTATATTATCGTCAAAAAACTTTAAAATATTACGAAGAATTTCAATATTCAAAAATCATTTTTTAGGTCATCAAGAAAATTTTTTACTCAAAAATTTATAAGCACTGACCAAAATAAATTTAAATATTTTTCAAATGAAAATACTCACAAAAATTTTGTACACAATTGCTATAATTGCAATCTTTTCTTGCAAATCAACAGCAGTAGTAAGTAGTTGGATTGCGCCTAATCAAGAAATTAATCTTAGTAAACTTAAAAAAGTTATTGTCGTTGTGCGCTTTAAATCCGAAACCAGTAACCGCAAAGCCGAAGACAAGATGGTCCAATTTATAGGTAAAGCAGGCATAGCCTCATACAATTATTTACAATCTGGTTTTGAAAATAAAAGCTTGGAAGTCATTAAAAACAAAATAAAAAAAGACGGCTTTGATGGCGCAATTTCTATGCGATTACTGGATGTTGAGCAAGAAAAAGTTGCACAACAGCAAGGTAATCGATACTATAACGGTTATCGTGATTTTGACAACTATTTTTATCAAAATCAAATTTCATATTTTAATACAGATTATTATGTTACCACGAAAAAATACATCATCGAAACAAATGTTTTTTCAATAAAAAAAAACAAAATAATTTGGACCGGCGTTACAGAAACAATTGACCCAAATGGTGTTGAACAAATGATTGAAGATGTAGCAAATGCTGTGTATAAAAAAATGAAAATTGATGGATTATTTAAAAAATAATAATCAAAAAAAAAGCATCTAAATTGATTTTAAAACACAAACGAAACCTTACCCATCGAAACCGACGGAATCCCACGCCCTATTCCAAAATCTGACTTGCCGCCAGCCATCGTTTCATTGGCTAAAATCGCAAAAAGTACTGCTTCTTTTGCATTTCCATCAATACCTAAATCATCGGTTTTCAAAAATTTACAAGGCAATAATTCTTTTAAAAAACCAACCAACAGCGGGTTGTGCATGCCTCCACCAGACAGATAAATTTTGAAATCTGCTACAGTAAAATCTGTATTTGCAACAGCAAATCGAATGCCTTCTGCAATAGTTTCTGCACTAAAACGCGTTAGCGTCGCCAGCAAATCTTCGTTAGAAATCGTTTTAATGTTTGCCTTTTTTAATGCTTCAAATACATATTCTTTACTAAACAGTTCAGGTCCAGTAGTTTTTGGGAAATCTTTTTTAAAGAAATCATTATTTTTTAAAGTATCTAAAAGGCATAGGTTCAAAATGCCCTTCGACGCAATTTCTGCATCTTTATCAAACGATTTTTTTGGATAAAAATGTTTTACAAAAGCATCCAAAAGCGTGTTTCCGGTGCCGGTATCTGTCACAAAAACCTCGTTAGGGTTCATGCTTTCTGGCAAATAAGTAAAGTTTGCAATGCCACCCATATTTAGCATAATTCTGTTTTCGCCTTTTTGTCCAAACAAAAAATAATCGCCATACACCGCCAGCGGCGCACCTTCGCCACCTGCTGCTAAATGTTTTTGTCTAAAATCAGAAATTGTGATAATTCCCGTTTTTATCGCAATATGGTCGCCATCGCCAATTTGTAATGTTGCATTCGGAAATTTTTCTTGACCGTGCAAAATCTTTGGTGCGTGCATGACTGTTTGCCCATGCGATGCTATCAAATCTACATCAGCCGCATCGACGTGCCATTTGCGTAAGCATTCTAAAATCATATCGCCGTGCAAATTTCCTATCCATTCGTTAAGCAATGCTAAATGCTGAAAATCGATTTCTTTTTTGGCAAAAACTTTCCTGATTTCGTCTTTAATATCTTCAGAATAATCGACCGTTTCAAAATTCAGAATTTGAACTTGCGTTTTTTCGCCAGAATCTGAAACTTTGCACACTGCCACATCAAGACCGTCTAGCGACGTTCCCGACATTAACCCAATAATTATTCTAGATTTTTTTTGTGCAATTGCATACAACCTTTCAATATTTACATTCATTTTTTATGTGCCAAAAGGTTTTCAAACTTTATAAATTCTAATGTTTTGAAGTTTGTAGCTTCAAGAATAACGTCAGGAGCCACACCGTTTTCAAACGCCTCTTTCCACCGCAAAGCACAAAGACACCAAACATCTCCAGGCTTTAGACCAGGAAAATTTGATGCTGGATAAGCCGAAATCAAATCGTTGCCTCGTGATTTAGAAAATTCTAAAAACGCCGAAGTCATCACCGCTGCAACTGTGTGTGTGCCTTGATCGTTAGTGCCCGTGTTGCAAAAACCATCTCGATAAAAACCAGTTTTTGGGTTGTCGCTCGCTTTTTCTAAATCTTTGCCAAATATATTTTTTTGCGTTTCCATTTTGTTTTTTGTTTTAGATTTTTCGATAATGCAGTTTTTTTTGGCTTGAGCGTAAGTTATTTTTGTAATTATTAAAAATACAAAAAATATAAATCTTGCTGTCATAAATTTATTTTAAATTATTTCACTCGCATAAATTATGTAAGTCGATTGGGGCAATGCGTCAATTTTACCTTTAATCAGTGATACTATCTGACCTCGATGATAACTCGAATGATTGATAATGTGTGTCAACGCATCTTCAATTATCATTTTCCGACGACTTGGAATCGCTTCCCAAGCAGCCATAAATTCAATGCTTTGTTCTAAATCTGCGCCTGATTTTGAATTCAAATATTGTTGCCATCCCTCGAGATTTTCTTGCATTAATATTTCACACTCTTCGATAGTTCTCTCTTGGAAAAGCGTGCAAGTAAAATCTTTATGATTCAAGCGACTCAACCACATCGAATGTGACGACAATAAATGTGAAAATAAATTTAGAGGTTTCGATTCAAGATTTTCAATTATTTTGAAAGCATCTAAAATGGTTGAATTACTCCAAAATTCAAATTCAAATTGTTTAATAAATTTATAAGTCATATTGGAAAATCTTTTAATTTTTTTATCAAAATGGTTTTCGCTTATAAAATTAATAAACTATTTTTGCCTATGCAACAAAACGTCCTCATTTTAGATTTTGGCTCACAATATACCCAGCTTATTGCGCGCCGTGTTCGTGAACTCAATATTTTTTGCGAAATTTTTCCTTATAACAAAATACCAACAGATTTATCAATTTATAAAGCTGTAGTCCTCGGCGGAAGTCCATTTTCTGTTCGTGCCGAAGATGCACTTCATCCAGATTTATCAAACATCCGAGGCAAGTTGCCGCTTCTAGCCGTTTGCTATGGCGCACAGTATCTTGCACATTTTTCGGGTGGCGAAGTTGCAGCATCAAACACCCGCGAATATGGTCGCGCAAACCTGACATTCATCAAAGAAAACGAAACTTTTTTCGACAACGTAAACCTCGGCTCGCAAGTCTGGATGTCACATTCAGATTCTATAAAAAAACTACCCACAAACGGCATCAAACTAGCATCTACGCACGACGTCGAAAATGCAGTTTACCGCATCGATGGCGAAACCACCTTCGGCATTCAGTACCATCCAGAAGTTTTTCACAGCACAGATGGCAAACAAATGCTCGAAAATTTTCTGGTAAAAATAGCCCAAGTACCACAAAATTTTACACCAAATGCCTTTGTAGAAGACATGGTGCAAGAACTAAAAACCAAAATTGGTACCGACAAAGTTATTCTCGGGCTTTCGGGTGGTGTAGATTCTACCGTGGCAGCCGTTTTGCTGCATCAAGCGGTTGGCGAAAACCTGCAATGCATTTTTGTAAACAACGGACTTTTGCGCAA
>JBDLWE010000074.1:0-11127 GCA_039804445.1 Bacteroidota bacterium
AGGGACGTAGCGATTAGTAAAAAGATATTTACAAAAAATAAAAACCAAAAAACCATCTGTTACAAAACAGATGGTTTTTTGGTTTTAGTAGTTTCTTGATTGCGCTTTTTTAAGATCTTAAAATAAAAAAATGTGGTGGTTATGTTTGGTATTTGCAAACTTGGTCGACGGTGTCAAAGCGTTAGGGGTTGAGCGGAAATCCTGTCATTTCGAGCAACAAAGCAATCTCTTCAAAAGATTGCTTTGTTGCTCGAAATGACAGATTGGGAGCGGAACACCGGCGCGCTCCCCGCCGCGGCGGGCGCGCGAAACGCCCAAAAATCTAACTAATTTTTTGCTTTATGTGTTCTATGAAAGTAGGTTCTCTAGATTCTGAAAGGTATTTTCTGGAATTTCATCGAGATTTAGCACGTTGTTGGATAGATTTTTTTTTGAATTCTGTAATTCTAAAACTTTTTCTTCGATGGTGTTTTTAGATATAAACCTGACGACATGAACGTTTTGCAATTGCCCGATTCTATGTGCGCGTGAAATTGCTTGCTGCTCTGCAAACGGATTCCACCAAGGGTCGAGTAGGAGTACGTACGAGGCTTTGGTCAAATTTAGTCCGGTGCCTCCAGCTTTTAGTGATATAAAAAATATCTGTGCTGATGCTTGCGTTTGAAATTTATTGACTTCTTCCGCTCTTTTTTCTGGATTTACTTCGCCTGTAATTTTGCAATAATCTATTTTGTTTTCTTTGCTCCACTGTTCGTAGATTGTGAGATGCGTTGTAAATGTACTGAAAATCAATATTTTATGTTCTGATTTTAGCAAAGTTTGTAAATATGATATTACTTCAGAAAATTTTCCTGATGCTATTTTTGAATCAGATTTTAACATTTTTGGGTGGTTGGCAAGCTGTCGCAAACGCATCAATACATTGATAACGTAAAGTTTATTTTGTGATTTCTCGGGATTCAAAACTTCGTTTCGTGCTTTTGATTTTTCGGTTTCATACCATTTTTTTTGCAAGGGTTCTAAATTGCAATAAATTATTTGTTCAGTAACGGCGGGCAAGTCTTTCAGCACGTCATTTTTTGTTCGTCTTAAAATAAAAGGATTTACAATGGTTTGAAGTTCTGCAAGTGCTTTTTGATTCTGCTTTTTTTCGATAGGGTTTTTGAAATGATTTGTAAAAAAATGATAACTACCAAGCATATCAGGATTTAAAAATTGCATTTGAGCATATAAATCTGACAGCGAATTTTCTATTGGTGTACCACTTAACGAAATTTTATTAATGGTAGATAATTTGCTTAAAGCTTTGAAAGTCAATGATTCTTTATTCTTGATTTGCTGGCTTTCGTCAAGAATGATGTAATTGAAATTATATTTTTTTAGAATTTCGATGTCTTTCGTTGCAGTTCCATAGCTTGTTAAAACAATGTCGTATCGGTCAAGTTTTGAATGCCACATTTGTCGGTCAGCACCAGTATATCTTAAAATTCTGAAATGCGGCGTAAATGTTTTTATTTCGTTGAACCAATTAAAAATAAGTGATGAAGGTAAGACAATCAATGTTTTTAGAAAATCGTTTCGTAGTTTGGTTTGTTCAAATAAATCTATAGGAAAATCATTGTCGATTTTTGCATATTTTTCTTGAACAGCCACCAACAGCGCTAGAATTTGAATAGTTTTCCCAAGTCCCATGTCGTCGGCAAGGCAGGCGCCAAGCTGGTTGTTGCTGTGCTCGAGCAACCATTTTACACCATCGGTTTGGTAGGGTCTTAAATTGGCGCGCATCAAGTTTGATGGCTTGTAAGTCTGCTCGGTTTGTGAGTTTTTTAGAATTGTTTCTTGTTGAATTTCTTCAAGAATTGCAAAATTTGCTTTCGGAAGTTGAAGATTTTTGTTGATTGTTTTTGAAAATTTGGCAAGATTCGAATATTTTGAAAACCACTCAAGTGGAATCATAAAATATAATTCATTTGGTAGTTTGTAAAACGGATTTTTTTCAAGAATATTTTTTATAATGTCTTGAAAATAGATTGTAAACTCGCCTACCTCAATGACCAACTTTATATCAAACCAGTCATTTTTTAATGAACTACCAAACGTTGTGGTTGCAAAATTTGTTGAAATATCGAATTGATTTATCCGCAACTTGGCAATTTCAAAACCGTGGTCTTCAAGTTTTTTTTTGTTATTTACTAAATAGTAGACTGGTGAGTACTGACTTGTTTGATCATCATTTTGATATTTAAAAAAAGTAGTTTCTGTTTCAATAATATCAAAGTGTTGGGCTAAACTATCTTTGTAGTACTTTTCTGCCAGTGAATTTCTTACAAACTTTATAACACTTATATCGCCTTCGTTATTGGTTTCAATTATGGTGTGAGCGTTTTTTGAATTACTATTTTTAAATATATATCCGTCATAATCAAAACACAAACCATATAGATAAACGTTTTTAAAAAAATTATGTTCAACAGTTATTGAACATTTTGTAATTTTATTTTTTGTAATAAGGTCAAATCCGTCAGCTTCTATATCAACTTTTTTTACAATATCTTTTACAAATTTTTCAAAAAACGTAGGTATTGCTCTGGTTGGAACGTCAATATGTTTGTTTTTAAAAAATGGTTTCAATTTATTGCTGTTGATGTCTCGTAGATTAAAAATTTGTTTATCAAAACAAATCCATGATGGTTGGTCAAGTAATATCAAGATTGTTTTTTCAGTCGGAGCAAATACTTTTTGATCATCAACAAGATTCATCGTGTATCGAAGTCCATTTTCATTTTTTAAAAAATGAAGTTGAACGCCGATTTCATTTTTTTCTGTTTGTACTTTGGAGTTATAAAAATCTTTGTCTTTTGATATATTTAGCGAAAGCGGAAAACAATTTTCAGAAATTATGGTTAGATATTTATCTATTTGTTGGTCAATATATTTTGCAATGACATATCCAAATTTATTGTCTTCAATCAAGTCACCTAGCGTTTTTTTTGATTTTAGATTTTTTTCAAATTTTTTAAAAAGAATTTCTGACCGAAGATTATGAGTAATTTCTAAAAGGTTCTGTATGTTTTTATCTAGCAGACCGATTTCGATATCTAGACTTTTGAGTACAGCCGAAGTTGCTTTTTTGTCAACATATCCCGTTTTTGAGTTTACGGTATTAATGTAGATTGTTGGAACAAAAAATTTTAATTTTTCGTCGAAACTTAAATCATAAAAAAATTCATTCATTTTCAAATTCACTATTTATAACAAACCGGAAGTATCTCGCCAGGCGCCAAACAGTATTTTTTTATCAAATCTTTTGGCAATGATTTCGATATGTCAATTTCTTGAACGATGAAACCTACTGATCTAAGTTTGTCAAAATAGTCTTGACCATAAATGCGCACATGATCGTATTGTCCAAAAATTTCATTTCTTTTTTTTCGGTCAACTATGGTGTTATCTTCAAAAGTTATTAGTCGTGACCGGTCTTGCGGAATTTGTATAATTGCCATTCCCGATGGTTTTAAAACCCTATAAAGTTCTTGCATTGCCTTTTTGTCATCAGTAATGTGCTCTAAAACATGATTGCAAAAAATAATGTCAAACGAATCATCTTCAAATGGCAAATCACAAATATCTGCTTTTACGTCTGCCAACGGCGAGTTTAAATCTGTTGTTGTATAGTCCAGATTTTTTTGATTTCTAAAAATTTTATAAAAAGCCTGCTCGGGTGCAAAATGCAATAATTTTTGAATGCTTTGTTTTGTAAAAAAATCAGTTTCATTTTTCAAATATAGCCATAATAATCGATGACGTTCTAAAGACAATGTACTAGGCGACAGCACGTTATTTCTTTGTTTTTCGTATCCATAAGGTAGGAAAGTTCTAAAAGATTTTCCGTCAATAGGATCTGTAAAACGATTTCCTTGTAAAACAAACGACAAGATTGGTCGAACCGCAAGACTAATTTTAATCAAAATTGGTCGTGGTATTGTATTTAAAACAAATTTAAAAATCGACTTTATCATCACGAAAATTTAGGACAAAACTTGTTGTTTGAACTCAGCTTCTTCATCACTTTCGATCCCAAGAGCGGCATATACATAATCAAAAGTAGATAAAATTTCGGGTTTACCGTTTATTAATGCCACGTTATGTTCAAAATGTGCACTTGGTTTTCCGTCTGCCGTCAAAATTGTCCAACCGTCTTTCAAATGTTTCACGTTTCGTGAACCAAGGTTAATCATAGGCTCAATTGCAACGGTCATTCCTTCCACAAAAAGTTTTCCTTTACCTCGTTTACCAAAGTTGGGCATCTCGGGATCTTCATGCATTTTTTTACCAAGTCCATGTCCAACCAGTTCACGTACAACACCATAGCCAAATTGTTCGCAGTGTCTTTGAATGGCGTTTCCTACATCACCAACACGGTTACCTGCCTTAAAGGCCCGTATGCCCACATACAAAGACTCCTTGGTAATTTGCATAAGCCTTTTAATGTCTGAAGATACTTCGCCAATCTCAAAACTATATGCATGATCACCATAATAGCCATTTTTTAAAACACCACAATCTATAGAAATTACGTCGCCACTTTCTAATGGTTTAGCATTCGGAATACCGTGAACAACCTGTGCATTTGGACTAACGCATAGCGAGTTCGGAAAACCATACAACCCCTTAAATCCAGGAATTCCACCATGATCACGAATAAACTCTTCGGCAATTTTGTCTAAGTGCAAAGTTGTAACACCAACACCAATTTCAGAAGCCACAAGTCCTAATGTTTTTGAAACCAAAAGTGCACTTTCGCGCATCAACTCAATCTGTTCTCTCGTTTTTGGAATTATCATTTTTATAAAGTAAAAGATTGCAAAAATACTTATAATTAATGGTTTTTTAAAATCGTTTTTTTGCAATTTTCAGCCCAAAGTATATCTCTGATCATAACTACATTTTGGGCGTTTCGCGCGCCCGCCGCGGCGGGGTGCGCGCCGGGCTCTAGTTTCAATCTGTCACTGCGAGTAACGGAAGCAATCTTTTAAAGAGATTGCTTCCGTTACTCGCAATGACAGGATTTCCACGACGATCCCTAACGCTCCCAAACCGTTGACCAAGTTTGCAATAATTGGTGCTTAATCAGAAGTGTTTTTTTACTTGCATAATTTTGGGTTTAGTACTCAGCACAAAATTTGCGATATCGGCTTATATTGATTGTTTTATCCAACAGAATTTTATTTTCAATAGAATCAAACAGAAGCTCCGCTGCCCAAGGTGCTTGCATAACACCGCGTGTACCCATGCCATTCATTATATGCATATTTTTGTAAACATGATGAGAGCCCAACATTATTTTTCTGTCCCGCACAGTTGGTCGAATGCCCGCAAGATGATTTATTATTTCAAAATCACAATTTATAATCGATTTTAATTTATCAATGAGTTGGTACCGTCCTTCAATTGTAATATATTCTGTTTTATCTTTCCATTCATACGTGGCGCCTACTTTAAAATAGCTGTTGCGAAGCGGTACAATATACAAACTCGAATTTAAAATATTTTTCAATTCTAACTTCTCTGCTTTTATAATTAGCAGTTCGCCTTTTGTGCCGTCCAGCGGCAAGAAATTAAAATACATATTATTACGCAAACCATAACCTTCTGCAAAAACAATGTTTTTTGCAGATATGCTTTTATAAATTATCGAGTTGTCAAACATTTTTATTTTTGAATACTCAAATGACTCAATCGACAAAAACCCATTACTTTGTAAAAAAGCATGGTATCGATCTAAAAGTAATGCCGTATCGATATAACCTGTTCTAAAAACTTTACCAAACCCGAACGGTGCATCAATCCCTTCGATATTATGATGCTCTATTTCTAACGACAAAAAATCAGAAACATTTGGCTTGTCTGCAGCCAAAAACCAATTGTTTTGCTCTTCGACAGAAAGAAATTTACGCAAGACCTCAATTTTATGATCAAATTTGGTTTTTAATTTTTGTTCAAGACTGTTATAAAACGCCGAAGCTTTTGCCAATTGAATGTCAGAATATTCTATGCCCGAAAATCTTTTCAGAACTACCGGGTTGTAAATTCCTGCAGCAATTTTGCTTGAATTCTGAGATGCATCGTCAAATACACAAACTGTTTTGTTGTTTTTAAGGCACGTTTCTATAAACGCTATTCCTGCCAATCCAGCACCCACAACAATATAATCGATTTTTTCTTGCTTTTCCAATGTTCAAAAAATATACTAAAAAAAACGCCTGCCGTACAGCAAGCGTTTATACTTTAATAAGATTGATAGTCTAATAATTCCACATATCCTGTTCAAAATTACGGATCTTTTCCTTAATTCTTTCAGATTCCAGCAATTCCATTTGAGCATTATCTTTCAGATAGGTTTCTATTTTACGGTCGCCATAAACATTTTCTTCCTGAAAAATAACAGCATTAAATCTTCTAGAATTCAATAAATTATCAAATGATATTGGCATTGCAGAGTTCTTGTCATTAAAAGCATAAGATGCATGAAGTACGTCTCTGGCAGCCGGAAAATAAACCCAAAATAATTCAATAGGTTCGGCACCTTCTTTGCCCGCTTCTTTTGCTTCTGGTGCAATTGGGCAAATGCCTTGTAGGCGATATTTCATTTCACCTTGACGTTTGTCAAAGTACCAATAACCTTTTATCTTATATCCTGAGATATCTTCTGCAGATAAATTTCTTTCATCAATATACTGTCGGTCTAATGTTTTTGAAGCTGGTATCAAGCCACCAGGTATTACCGTGTCTGGCTCTCTTTTGCCATTTTTCAGTTTTTTTCCGCGAACGGTCGTTGCTGGCTTGTTACTCGGAAAGTATGAATCTCTATCTGCATTCAAAATATCACGTCCTGCATCTAGTGTATCTCTGAATTTGAATGAGTTTTCCATTTCTTTCAAAGTGCGCTTTATATTGAAATAACTATCTGCATAAACTTCAGTAATTTTTCCAGATTGTATCCCTTTCATTAACACATGATATAAAGACCTCCTTCCAGAACCTATACTTGTGGTATCTACTGGGAAAAGCAATGGAAAATTTATTCTTTCATCAAGGTCGATTGTTTCCCAAACCATCTTACCCATTAATACGTCTCTGTCATCTACAAAACCATATGTAAGTGGTTTATCATTATCTGAGACCAATTGAGCTGCAGTTTTCTTGCCAATTTCAGATGGTGATTTTGCGTTCAACAAATTAGACTGCGCATTCGATGCGAACCCTAAAAATGTGCAAACTACTAAAAGCAAATTTTTGATATTCATGAGTAAGTTCAAATTATATTAACGTTAAAACGTAAATAAATTAAATTATTGTATTTCGTAAATTACAGGAGCAGTTTGTCTTAAAATTAAATCAGAACCTTCCATTTTCGTTTTTATATCTGCTATGGTTACTTGATCTCCTCTAGTAACTTGTGCTAAAGCAGCCTTGCATTGTGAATTTACACGGTCACCGTTTACAACTACCGTAGGTTTTCCAGGTGCTTTTAAGCTAAACTGAACAACACGCAAATTTAATTCAAAATCAAAATCAGGTAGTACTGCAGATATTTGGCATACTTCAAGTCTGCTTTTTGTGCCTTTTACAATACCCATTGCACCGGCAATTGCACCCTGTGGAGCTGGAATAGCTTTTATTCTAAATGTTTTTTTGTCTGATACAGTTTGTCCATTTGGTAATTTACCCGATACAGTAATCACTGCTTCATTTCCTGAAGTTGGTCTCATACTGTATTTTCCTTTGCCGCCCGAAGGTGATAGTCCTGGACCAGAAGCAGTTACTTTGTCTTCACCAATACCAGCAAAAGAGACAGAAATTGGGTTTGTAACACCGCGGTACACAACATTCATTTTATCGGCCGATATCGTTGCAGAATTCGGTTTTGGAACTACAACGTAGTTTCCTTCAAATTTCAATGGAATTGTTTTGCCATCTTCAAGAAATGTAAATTGACCTGCAATCCTTTGTTCACCAACACCACCTGCCGACATAGAAATAACCGCTTGTCCATTTTCAATTCTACCAGGACCTTGAAATGAAGTTGGTTTTGTGTTTTCGTCATAGCGCCCAAGTACAACTTTTCCTTTGACTGCTTCACCTTGAAAATATGCACTTTTCTCTAAAACAACAATGGCTTGATAATTGCTAAATGAGGCTGCAGCAACAGCTGCTTTTCCTAGCAATGCGCCGTAGGTATCGGTCTCTGCTTTTTGCACATCACTTTGCCATGCTGATAATTTTGATAATGACGCAACAGCTGGAAAACCTTTAAAGTGATAATCTAAATAGTCTAATTTATTACCGTCTTTATTTATTACGTCAGATAAATCAAATTTTTTGTTGACTTCTGCCAATATTGTTTTTAGTTTTGGGTTGTCGGCAATTGCTACTGCCATATCTTTTTTGTACTTTTCTATTGTAGCCAAAACAGTTTTACCCTCAGCGCTTACGCCTTCTGGACCAAACCAAGCATTATCAAGATTTTCACCTTTATCCATTTGTTCATAAGGCAACTTTCCTGTTTCTTTATCAACCTCTGTGCCTGTTAGAACTTTTGATTTTAGAGTTGCGATATAAGCATTAAAAGATTTAGTTATTGCTTCTACTTTGTGGGCTGTAACGGCTGCAACTGCAAACTCACCTTTTGCTTCGGCCGCTTTTTGATCAAGGCCTTGTAATAATTGCAGATTTGATGCAACTGCTGCTGTGTTTGCGCCTTCAAACTTTTCGTTCATTAAACCAAACGCTGATAATACTTCTTTAGACATGTTTAATGCCAACATCGCGATGAATACCAAGTACATTAGGTTAATCATCTTCTGTCTTGGGGTTAAATTTCCTCCTGCCATTTTTTCTAATTAATTAGTTTAAATTAAATTCAGTTTGTTTAAAAAACTAATTATTATTTGTTACTCATTGCAGAAAGCATTCCGCCATATACATTATTCAAAGATGCAATGTTTGCAGTCATAGATTGCATTTGCTCTTTTAATTTTCCCGCATTTTCGGCAATTTCTTTATTTGCTTCTGCGTTTCGTGATGCTGATTCTAACTGTACTTTATATAATGAGTTCAATGATTCCATTTGTGCTGCTGCCATCGATAGTTCTTCGCTATATTTTTTGGTAGCCGACATTGAATCAACCGCTGGTTTTATTGCAACTGCAGCACCTTCAAAATTTTTAATTGAATTTCCTAGACTTGAAAACAAATCGCTATCAATTTTGGCATCTTTTAATAATTGATCTAATTTTTGTGATAAAATACCTTGTGGGTCTGCCGGCTTCTCTTTTTTGTCTTTTGCTGAACCACCTGCTAATTCTGGATAAACCAATGACCAGTCAAGCTCTTTATCTACTGGTTCAAAAGCCGAAAGTGCAAAAATTAAAGCTTCTACTAACAAACCAATTGTTAACATTAGGTTTCCAGTCAACGGACCAATCTCGAAGTGTGTTATTTTGAAAAGTGCACCAACGATTACAACTGCTGCTCCCATTCCGTATGCAAAGTTCATTGCTTTTTTGCTCAATAATGCCATAATAATTTATTTTTGAAAGTTAGGGTTTTTAAATTTTTAATTTTTTTAATTTGATCCTGCAGCTTTTGAGCGACGACCTGTTCCAGTTGTTTGTGTTCCCATATAATCTTGTACAGTTCTAAAACCTATATAGCTTCGTGCTGTATCTGCGTATTCAAAATCTCGAGTAGATACCTGAATAGAATATGCAACGTCTTTCCATGATCCACCGCGAATAACCTTACGCATGTTTTTGGTATCTGGCACATTCGGGTTCATAGTAGATACAAATTCGTAAGCACCTGGGTCATAAGAAGATGCTGTCCATTCTGATACATTTCCCGCCATATTATACAAATTATAACCATTTGGATCATAAGATTTTGCTTCTACGGTATAAAGTGCTCCATCGGCAGCGTAATCGCCACGATTTGGTTTGAAGTTTGCTAAAAAGCACCCGCGGTCTGATTTAGTATACGGTCCTCCCCAAGGATATGTTCCTGACGCTAAGCCACCTCGTGCAGCATACTCCCATTCTGCTTCTGACGGTAGTCGAAACGCATTAACGTTATCTCGGCGTTTTTTTAGTGATTTAATATAAGAATTTTTCTTTAAAGTACGCCATGCACAGAATGCTTTAGCCTGCTTCCAGCTTACCCCAACAACGGGGTAACCGCTGTAGGCCTGATGCCAAAAGTAATCGTTGTGCATTGGCTCGTTGTATGAATATGAAAAGTCTTTTATCCAAGTGGTAGTATCAGGATAAATAATTTGCTGTTCTGTCTTAATAAATTTACTACGTTTACCGACTTTCGCTTTGGCAGCGGCCTGAACATCCATTTCTGTATATCTAAACTTTAGTTTCGATACATCAATTGTTCTTAAACCGTTATAAGATTCTGATGCTGGTAAATACATAGTGTCCATTACTTCAGTATAAAACTCGTCAGGATATTTTGAAGTCGCAGGCTTAAGCTTTATTTTATTATTTAGTTTTCTACCCGCAAAAGGGTCATCTTTTGAACCAACAGAATAATAGTTCTCAAACATATATTTGTCATACGGCGTCATCTTTGTTGGGTCGGTATCCTTAAAGGCATAGTCGCCAATACTTCCGTTTTTTCCGCCACCAGTGGCAGTTTTTCCGTTTTTACCTGCGGTTAACCCTTGTTCATCTGCCATGATTGCCAACCGAGTTCGTATTATTGAATCCTTAACCCACTCTACAAACTGTCTATACTCACTATTTGTAATTTCGGTTTCATCCATATAAAAAGACCTAACGGTGACTGTTTTGGTTGGAGCATCCCCTATATTGGCCAAATCATCGTCTGATTTACCCATAATAAATGCACCGCCAGGTATTAAAGTCATACCATAAGGCTTTTCTGGATGCCATTTTTTTCCTTTTACACCAACCAATTCGCCTTTGTCGCTAGAGCCACAACTGAATAAAAGGGTTGATAATGCTGCAATTGCAATGAACTTCTTCATACTATAATGGAGTTAAAATGTACTGTTTTAAATGGCTGTAAACCTATTTATTTTTTTTTATATATACAATT
>JBDLWE010000075.1:0-3621 GCA_039804445.1 Bacteroidota bacterium
ATTTAGACTTAATTTATTTTTAAATTGAGTGCGCTGCGCAAATGTCTCTGACTTTGCGCCTACCTACACATTCAAATAACATTGTAAAATTATAAATTAAATTCAATAATTATTAAATTTCACGAATGAATTTGGATTTAAAACATCAATAATTGGATTATCAGCTTTAGTAATTTGCAATAAACCTTCATCAAAGACATAATTACTTGCGCTTGAATAAATATATTCGGATGCTTTATTGACAATTCCTGCTCGAACGTGATTCAAATGTATGTAATCTAATTTTGACCACATGAATTTATTGCTATAAATTTCTTCGGGATGGTTGCCATATTGCCAGAACTGATAGTTTTTATTTCTTGAGTGACTTTCGGTTGCTTTTTGAAATCGTTCTAGCATCCATTCTCGACGACTCTCTGGTTCAGTTTGAATTTTTTCTAAAATGTTTTTGGTAGTAAATTTTTTGAAATCTCTTAACAAATTTGATAATCCTCCAACATCTGATTGTACAACCAGATGAATGTGATTGCTCATAATTACATATCCGTACAAAACCATTGACTTGTTTTCAATGCAATATTTCAAATTTTCTACAACGCAATTGCGATAAGATTTTCTTGTAAAAACATCTATCCAATCGACAACAGTTGCAGTTATAAAATGTGGTAATGTTTGATCCCGAATTACATATCCTTCTTTTTGCATTTTTTTATTCCAAATTTAACAAAAAAACTATAACTTTTTTAATTGTTGTAGTTTTTTGTTTTGTGCGCATGTGTTAGTGGGCGCAAAGTCGGAGACATTTGCGCAGCGCACTTGGTTTAATTTACTAGCTTTTAGTTATTGGAAGACTTCGCAGAGCGGGGGATATTGAACATTTTTGTTATATTTGCAATATTTTGAACTTAAACCAAAAAAAACACTCGAAAGGATTCGTGCGAGAGTGGGGGTTATTGAAAAGAATTGAAGATATTGAAAAAATGGACAGTACTACCAAACAACACCTTTTCTTTTTGATTGATAATGTAATTCAAAACTACAAAACCAAAAAAGCGTTTATTTAGCTCTTAAAACTTTAGATTATGCAACAACTCATTTTAAAAAAAGACATTTCGCCTTCCAAAATGGAAGCCTTGATTTATTTCCTGAAAAGCTGGGATATTGAAGCCGAAGTAAAAACAGATACAGCTGTTTCGAGCAAAAAGAAAACTGATTTTTCGCTTTCTGTTGGTTTGTGGAAAGACTATAATATTGATGCCACAGAACTACGTAAACAAGCTTGGAGCAGAAATTTATGATACTTTGCGATACTAATATTCTGATTGAAATTTACAGAAGCAATGCTAAAATAATTGAAGTTGTAAAACAAATAGGACAAGAAAACATAGTAGTTTCTGATGTTACCTGTGCAGAGCTTTTGTATGGTGCTAGAGATAAAAAAGAACTCCAAACCATACGCAAAGACCTAAACAAATTAACCGTTTTACCTATTCACTCTTCTGTTTCAAAACTAGCAGTAGAGTTGGTAGAAAAATATGCTTTGTCTCACAAACTATCGTTGCCCGATGCCCTGATAGCTTCTACAGCAATTATTCACAACATCCAACTTTATACACTCAACATCAAAGATTTTAGGTTTTTGGAAGATGTGAAGCTGTTTGATATTAAGTAGAAAGCCCGATTATGTCGGGCTTTCTGTTGCATTTGGAAATAAAACAACACCTGGGTTTTCTTTTGCCTTATTGATATATCCAGCCAAATGATACGCAAAATTAACATATTCCCAATCTTCAAATTCTAGAAAAAATTAATAAATGGTTCTTGAGTTGGAGTAAGATATTCTAACTCAAAAATAATTATTTCTCTTTTAAATATCTTTAACCAGCTTGCCTCATTTCTTTCTCCGCTCCGCAAAGTATTATTTAGTCAACCCTTAAAAACTATTTAAATTATTGGCTGTCAATATTTTAATGATAAATAAACGAAATAAAGCTTGTATTTTATTGCCGAAAAGTGTATTTTAGAGGCTTAAAATGTGGCAATATGTTAGGTAAAATAAAACCCGATTTTCAGCAAAATATGTTTTTAACTCGTTTGTCAGACCTAATAAATCTGCGTCATCCCTTAGTTATTTTGTCTGAACAGATTGATTGGCAAAAAATGGAGTTTGAGTTCAAAAACTTGTATTCGGAGCAAGGAAGACCCTCAATTGCGATTCGCAAAATCGCTGGTTTGTTGATGCTTAAAGCAATGTTTAATGAAAGTGATGAACTGCAAAGCAAATCACGAAATCCAAAATTTAAATAAAAACTTGAGTAATCTGTTGTAGAGAGGTGGATAGAAAATCCGTACTGGCAGTATTTTACAGGCGAAGATTTTTTTCAAAACAGGCAACCATTTGATCCAAGTGAAATCAAAGATTCATCGAATACCAAAATAAATAATTTCCAATGAGATAGTTTGTACATTTTAGAAAAAGAATCAAAGAGGAAGGTTTAGAATACCTTCTAAGTCAAACAGTTGCACTTCATCCTAAAGCTAAAGATGAAAAAGAAGTTCAGATTGATACTACTGTTGCACCAAAAAATATAACTTTTCCAACCGATGCAAAATTGGCAAAAAAAGTAATCGATAACTGCACCAAAATTGCTAAAAAGGAAGGTATCATTCAAAGGCAAAGTTACCTACGAACTAGCAAGAAATTGCTGCGTCAGGCTTATTTTGGACATCATCCAAAGCGAAAAAAAAATGCTGTTTCTGCACGTAAAAAATTACGTACCATAGGCAATAGAGTTGTTAGAGAATTGGAACGAAAAATGAATCAAGATACTGCAAATCAATACATTGATGAATTTGAAAAGTATAAAAAAGTACTTTCTCAAGAGCAAAAAACTAAAGACAAAATTTATAGTTTACATGAGCCGCAAACAGCCTGTATTGCAAAAGGGAAAGCCCATAAAGCATATGAATTTGGCACGAAAGTAGCCGTTACAAGAGGACGAATAACAGGTGTAATATCATCTATAAAAAGGTTTGCAGCAAACCCACACGATAGCAAAACCCTCGAAGAATCACTTTCACAAAGCCAGCGAGTCAGAGAAAAAGCGGGCGGAACAAGACCAACAATAGTAAGTACTGACCGAGGTTTTAGAGGAGTTACCCAAGTTGAAACAACGCAAATTTTAATACCAAAAAACAACAAAGAAAAAACAAAATACAAACAAGAATTTGCAAGAAGTAGATTTAGAGCCAGAGCAGCAATCGAATCAACAATATCACATTTAAAAAGAAATCACTCTTTAGGATTAAACTTCTTAAAAGGTGTGGCTGGAGATGTTCAAAATGCACTACTTTCAGCAATCGGGTACAATCTAAAGCTGAAATTGAATCAAATCAAAGAACAAATCATTCTTTGGCTCGATTTTTTGATCTTAACTTTTAACTTTTTAATTTTACAATTAAACTTAAAAACTCAAAAAGTGGGTTTTTAAGGAATGACTATTTAGACTTAATTTATTTTTAAATTGAGTGCGCTGCGCAAATGTCTCTGACTTTGCGCCTACCTACACATTCAAATAACATTGTAAAATTATAAATTAAATTCAATAATTATTAAATTTC
>JBDLWE010000076.1:0-2545 GCA_039804445.1 Bacteroidota bacterium
TTATAATATTTTGGGCGTTGCGCGCGCCCGCCGCGGCGGGGAGCGCGCCGGGCTGTTGTTTCAATCTTTTTTTGGGGTTTGCCGCCAACATAGGCACCGTTTAGGCGGCAAACCCCAAAAAAAGGATTTCCACGCCCATCCCTAACGCTTGGGCACCGTAAACCAATAATCCTTAAATCATTGAGCCAAAATTATATTTTTTTCGATTCATCAAAACGTGTCCAATATTGTGAACGACCGATCAATGAAAAACCAATGTAGCCTCTAACTTTCAGTTTATCTTTTGATTCTAACGCCAAAATACATTTATATGATTTGCCATTCTTTGGGTCGGTTATTTTTCCGCCGTTATATTCGTCACCATCTTTTGTAAGACCTTTTATAATAACCATTCCCAGAATTGGCTTGTTTTTATCATCGCCATCACATTTTTCGCAAACCCTGTTTCTGTTTTCAGCTTCGATAATATGAACTATTTTGGCATAAATTTTTCCAGATTTTTCAAAAATCTCCACAATCGATTTGGGCTTACCAGTTTCGTCGTCTATGGTTTTCCATTTGCCTACAATGTTGCCTTGTGAGAATGCTATAGTAGCAACAAGCATCAATAAAAGTGAAATAATATTTTTCATATTTTTAAATTTTTAAAATCAAATATACCAAATAAAAACCAAAAACTAGATCAATATTTTTGCATTCACTGCATCATCATCCGTAACTGCAATTGCCAAGACTTCACTCATTTCTTTCACAAAATGAAACTTTAAACCTTCAAGATATTCTGCTTTTATCTCATCTATATCAGCCCTATTTTCATCACATAGAATGATTTCTTGAATATTTGCGCGTTTTGCAGCCAATATTTTTTCTTTAATTCCGCCAACAGGCAGCACTTTTCCACGTAGCGTGATTTCGCCAGTCATTGCAATATTTTTTTTTATCTTTTTTTGTGTTAGAACCGAAACAAGTGACGTCAACATTGCAATTCCTGCACTTGGTCCATCCTTTGGCGTAGCTCCCTCTGGCACATGCAAATGAATGTTATATTTGTTTAAAATCTCATTTTCTAAACCTAATTTTTCGGCATTTGCCTTAATGTATTCTAGCGCAATGGTTGCCGATTCTTTCATGACCGTGCCTAAATTGCCGGTGATAGAAAGTGTACCTTTGCCTGGCGAAACCAATGATTCTATAAACAAAATATCGCCACCAACTGCTGTCCAAGCCAGTCCTGTAACCACACCAGCCACGTCGTTTCCTTCAGATTTGTCGCGTTGCATTCTGGGTGCACCCAAAATGGTAACAATATCTTCATCGGTTACTATTGTATTATATGCCTCATCCATAGCCACAGATTTTGCTGCGTTTCTGATGACTTGTGCAATTTTATTTTCTAATCCACGAACGCCAGATTCACGCGTGTACCCTTCGACAATTTTCTCGAGTTGTGGTTTTTCAATAACAAGTTGATTTTCAGACAAACCATGTTCTAGAAGTTGTTTCGGAAATAAGTGCCGACGCGCAATTTCGACCTTCTCTTCAATAGTATATCCAGACATTTTTATAACTTCCATTCTGTCTTTCAAAGCAGGCTGAATGGTTGCCATGTTGTTTGACGTGGCAATAAACATTACTTTAGAAAGGTCATAACCAAGCTCAAGAAAATTGTCATAAAACTCGTTATTTTGTTCAGGATCAAGTACTTCTAAAAGTGCCGAAGATGGGTCGCCGTTATGGCTGTTTGAAAGTTTATCAATTTCGTCTAGAACAAAAACAGGGTTTGATGTTCCAGCTTTTTTCAAAGATTGTAAAATTCTGCCAGGCATTGCGCCAATATACGTTTTTCTATGCCCTCGAATTTCGGCTTCGTCACGCAGGCCGCCTAGAGAAACTCGCACATACTCGCGGCCAAGTGCTTTTGCGACTGATTTTCCTATAGATGTTTTTCCGACTCCTGGAGGACCTGTCAAACATAAAATTGGCGACTTCATGTCGTTTCGAAGTTTTAGTACCGCCAGATGTTCGATCATTCTTTTCTTGACGTCGTCCAGTCCGAAGTGGTCGTAGTCTAGAATTTTTTGAGCATTTTTTAAATCAAATTTATCTTCAGAATATGTGCCCCACGGCAAATCAAGAAATAATTCTAGATAGTTGCGCTGCATACCAAAATCTGGTGCTTGCGGATTCATACGTGCCAATTTTGATAATTCTTTATCAAAATGTTTTTGTGTTTTTTCGTCCCAAACTTTGGCCGCTGCTTTGGTTCGCATTTCTTCAATTTCTTGCTCAGACGATGCGCCACCAAGCTCTTCTTGAATGGTTTTTATTTGCTGTTGCAAAAAATATTCGCGTTGTTGTTGATCAAGGTCGTTGCGAACCTTGGATTGAATATCATTTTTGAGCTCCAGTTTTTGAAGTTCAAGATTCATGAATTTTAAGGTCTCGAATGTTCTGGTTTTTAGATCATTGATGAGTAGTAACGATTGTTTTTCTAAAACCGAAAGATTCATGTTTGATGAGATAAAACTTACCAAAAAAGATTGAC
>JBDLWE010000077.1:0-18040 GCA_039804445.1 Bacteroidota bacterium
AGATATAGTTCAGAACAATCTCAAAAAGCCACAAAATTGTATGCAGAAATTGCAAATGATTTTAGACTTTCCCTTACACAAATGAGCCTCGCGTGGTTACAGCAGCAACAAGTGGTAGCCACTACAATCATTGGTGCAACCACTTTGGCGCAACTGCAAGAAAACATCGTTGCATTTGAAACGGTGTTGAGTTTAGAAATTTTATCGGCAATTGATAAAGTACAAATTCAGTATTCAAATCCTGCGCCGTAACTACAAATCAAACCCAATTTGCACACCAAGTTTTGTAGCAATAATCTTAGTAATTCGTTGTTTAAGTGCAGGAATTTTTATGCTTTCGATCACTGCGTTTGAGAACGCGTACATTAGCAGTGCTTTGGCTTCTTTTTTGGGAATGCCCCGTTGCTGCATATAAAACATGGCGGTTTCATCGAGTTGCCCAATCGTGCAACCGTGAGAACATTTTACATCGTCGGCAAAAATTTCGAGCTGTGGTTTGGCGTTAATGGTAGCCTTGTCGCTTAACAAAATGTTGTTGCTTTTCTGGAAAGCATTTGTTTTTTGGGCTTCTTTTTCTACAAAAATTTTACCGTTAAAAACACCTGTCGATTTATCTGCAAAAATGCCTTTATAATCCTGATGGCTTTCGCAATTTGGTGTGGCGTGGTTCACAAGTGTGTAGTGGTCAACGTGCTGCGAATCACCAATAATTGTAATACCGTTCAGATTACTCACAATGTGTTCACCACGATGATAGAAATTGAGGTTATTTCTGGTTAAATGTCCGCCAAAAGCAAATGTGTTAACAGACACAACTGTATCTGCTTGCTGAGAAACGTAGGTATTGTCTATGAGATTTGCCGAAAGATTGTCATTCTGAATTTTATAATAATCAACAATTGCTCTTTTTTCGGCAAAAATTTCGGTAACCGAATTGGTCAAAGTTGCATTTTCGTTTAAACTTTGATGACGCTCTATGATTTGAACCTGCGCATTTTCTTGCACAACAATCAAGTTTCTGGGTTGTACCAAAAGTGCGGCTTCTGACCCGGTCGAGAAATACATAATTTCGATTGGCTTGTCTACCACTTTGTTTTTTGGCACAAAGACATAAGCACCTTCATTGGCGAAAGCCGTGTTTAAGGACGTGAGGCTTTCGTCGTGGTTGGCTATTTTATGAAAATATTGATTAATAACCGCCTTATATTTTTCTTTTGTGAATGCCGATGACATCAAGCAAATATCAAGCCCGTCGTGGGTTGTTGATGACAGAAATGAGCTAAATACCCCATCTACAAAAACCACTTTATAGGTGTCGATTTCGTGCAGAAAATATTTTTTGACGTCAGAAAAGTCAATTGTGTTTTCTAATTTCGGAAATACCGAAAAATCGTTTTTCAAGATTGAATTTAGCGAAGTATATTTCCAAGCTTCTTCTTTTTTGGTTGGAAATCCTTTGGTTTCAAAGTTTTTTAAACTTTCAATTTTTAGTTTATATAAATCTGTGTCAATTTGTACCTGATTTTCAAGTACCATAAATGACGATATGAGTTTTTCTTTTAGCATGTTAGAATTCTTTACATTTCAAAACTTTTATAAAGTCAAAATGCCTATCATTTGTAATTAAAGTTAAATTGTTTTTTATGGCTGTTGCTGCAATCCAAATATCGTTTTCTGGAATTGGCTTTCCTGATTTTTTTAATTCGGATCTAATTTTAGCATAAATTTTAGCGGTATCTAGATCAATATCTATTACAATCATGTTCGCTAGAAGCGATTCAACCTGATTTACATGTTTTTTTATCTGTGGTGAATTTTCTGCTCCGTAAATTAGTTCACCAACAACAATTACAGAAACGGATACTTGTTCCTTATTCATCAAATCAATGAGCTTATTTTCCTTGTTGCGAAAAAAGTCTATTATAACATTTGAATCAATAATATGGTTACCAATCATTTAAATCAATTTTTCTGCAATCCAAAATTTTGTTATGCCACTCGATTGCCTCCTCTTCAGAAATACTACCTTGAAGTTTTGCAATTGGTTTATTTTTTTGTGATTTTTTTTTGCTTGATTTTTTTTCTTTAGCCAATAAAAAATCGATGAAATTTATAACTTCAATTTTTAAATGTGGTGGCAGCAACTCCACTTTTTTGTAAGTTAACGTACTATTCATGACTTTAAAATTTAATTTTTAAATCAACTCCTTTATCCAATCATATCCCTTTTCTTCTAGCTCATGCGCGAGTGATGCATCGCCAGATTTTACAATTTTTCCGTCCATCAAAACGTGAACAAAATCTGGAATAATATAGTCCAAGAGTCTTTGGTAGTGCGTGATGACTAGCACCGCATTGTTTTCGTTTTTAAGTTTATTAACGCCATTTGCTACGATTCTGAGCGCATCGATGTCGAGCCCAGAATCGGTTTCGTCTAGAATAGCAATTTTTGGCTCGAGCATTGCCATCTGAAAAATTTCGTTTCGCTTTTTCTCGCCGCCCGAAAATCCTTCGTTGAGCGACCTTGACAAAAACTTGCGATCTATTTCCAATAATTCAGATTTTTCACGAATCAATTTCAGCATGTCAGCAGCTGGCATTTCAGGTTTTCCTTGTGCTTTTCGGGTCTCGTTTATAGACGCTCGCATAAAGTTGGTTACCGAAACTCCAGGAATTTCCACAGGATATTGAAACGACAAGAAAACTCCTGCATGAGCTCGCTCTTCGGGCGAAAGTTCAGAAATATCTTGGCCTGCCAACAAAATTTCGCCTTCGGTTACTTCATAGTTTACGTTTCCCGCCACTATTGCCGAAAGTGTAGATTTTCCCGCACCATTTGGCCCCATGATGGCGTGAACTTCGCCAGCTTTGATGTGAAGATTTATTCCTTTTAAAATTTCTTTATCGTTTATAGATGCATGAAGATTTTTTATATGTAGCATTAGATAATGGCTTATTTTTTAGTTTAGATGTATCGAAAATTTTTGCAAAAATACACATAAAGTGACGATTAATTGGTTTTGATCTGAAAAATTTTAACACGTTAGATGATTATTTATTTCGCTTTAAGTCACCGAATTAAATAGATTTATTTTTATGGTTGCGACTTTACTTACCGTAAATTACACAAATTTACACAAATTGGTATTGCGCAATTTTTTTGTAATTTGCGATTGTTAAAAACTTTAATACATATGATAGAAATCGAACGAAAATTTCTGCCATCAAACAATTTTGATTTAGCAGAAATTGAGACCATTGCACAAAAAATATTTAAAATCACACAAGGTTATATTTCCAACAATCCTTTGCGGACCGTGCGCATTAGGACTAAAGGCGATAAGGGTTTTTTGACGATCAAAGGAATTGGCAATCAAAGTGGTGCAAGTCGGTTTGAATGGGAAAAAGAAATTCCTGTAAACGAAGCGCTTCAACTTTTGGATTTATGCGAAGCCAGAAAAATCGTCAAAACTAGATATGAAGTTCCGTTTGCAGGAAATATTTTTGAAATCGATGTTTTTGACGAAGATAATTTGGGATTAATCATCATTGAAATAGAGCTCGAATCGGAAAATCAAATTTTTGAAAAACCAGATTGGTTAGGAAACGAGGTCACTCAAGACGAACGATATTTTAATTCTTTCTTGAGCCAAAAACCTTATAAAGATTGGTAAAATTCTAGTTTTTTTAACCCTGACTTTTCCAAATTTTCACGAATTGATTCTTAATACTTGTGATGTAAACAAACGTTTTTTACTAAAAAAATTTTATTCAGTAAAACTTTTAAATTTTATAAATTTTTTTGAGCTCAAATTACACAAATTTTTACGAATTGTTTTTTCGTAACTTGTGAAATCGTTTTTTTTAATTAAAACTATTTCCAAAATTTATCCGCATCTACTCCCTTCCCTGTGGTAAGGGTTGGAGATGGGCTTTTGAGGTTTGGCTATGGGTTCGTCATTTTTCCACAAAACTCATTCACTTCTATAGTTACTTCTGAACCTAGTACCAAGGCACGATTGTCTTGAATGTGGCCAGCCGGAAATCCAAAAATTACTGGAATTTTGTATTTTTTGGTTACGTCATCAATAATTTCTAATGCGTTTTTGCCCCACGGAATGTCGTTGTCTTTCATTTTGGTCATGCTGCCAACCACAATTGCTTTTAGCGAACCAAGGCAACCGTTGCGCGAAAGGTTCATCATCATTCTGTCTATATGATACAAGTATTCGTCAAGATCTTCTATAAAAAGAATTTTGTTGCGACAGTCTATTGCCGATGGCGATCCTAATAAACTGTAGAGTATAGACAAGTTGCCACCTACTAAAATTCCTTTTGCTGTACCAAATCTGTTCATGGCGTGTGGTGCAGCTTCTATAATAATTTGCTCACCAAAAAGCGCTTGGCGCAAAGTTTGCTTGGCGTCTTCGCTCGCGCGGGCAATGCTCACGGGCATGGCACCGTGAATAGACGCAAAACCCATGGTGTTCAAGTGATTATGCAAAACGGTTACGTCAGAAAAACCGATAATCCATTTTGGGTTTTTTTTGAATGCTTTAAAGTCGAGCAAATCAAGCATTCTGACCGTTCCGTAGCCACCACGAACGCACCAAATGGCTTTTATGTTTGGGTTGTCTATCTGTGCCTGAAAATCGGCTGCGCGTTGCTCATCTGTGCCTGCTAGTTGGTTAAAGTCTAGGCCTATGCTGCTGCCAACCTTGTGGTTCAATCCCCACGATGACAGCAAATCAATGGCGGGTTTCAGGTTGTCATCGATGTTTTTACGGGCGGTGGCGACTATGGCTACGGTATCGCCTTTTTGAAGGTATGGTGGTTTTATCATTTTGGGCTGTGCAAACACGATTATTGATGAAAATATTATTAAAATTGATAGTTTTTGTTTCATCGAATGGGTGTTTATGGCAAATATAAAAAGAAAATGGTTTTTTGGATAAAAGAACAATTAAAAAGATTTAAAAACAGATATAATCTATTAGTAATATTAAAATATAACCACATAGCAAGGCTGCGTGGAACGGTATTTAAAAGTGGTTTCATAGGCATTTCATTTTCACATAAAGACGAAATACATTATAAATTGGGTTGCGACTAGAGGTCATTAAAACAGTCCTTGCCGAACCGTTATCTATTTGAAGTAGTTATCAAAGAGATTGAAAACAGACACCAAATTTTGAATGATGACTATTCTTGTTGGCACGTGCGTTAGGGGTGGCAGCGATACCCCACAGCCCGAGGAACGAGGTGCGAGGAGTTTAGCGAACGACCCGACCGCTTTTTAACGACTGCCCCTGAACGGTGCCTACGTGGGGCAGTTGTTAAAAAGGGGTAACGCCAAAATGAAAAAAACCATTCTTTGTAGAATGGTTTTGGTGTTTTAACAATGCTCGTTGAACGCGTCTCGCAGGTTGTCGGCAATGAGTTCTGCGGGTCGGCCTTCGATGTGGTGCCGCTCGAGCATGTGCACCAACTCGCCGTTTTTGAACAGCGCAATGCTGGGCGACGAGGGCGGAAACGGAAACATATAGCCGCGTGCGGCATCGACAGCGTCTTTGTCTACGCCTGCAAAAACGGTTGCCAAATTGGTTGGGCGTTTGTCGTTTTCGAGGCTCATTTTGGCGCCTGGACGGGCGTTGCGGGCGGCGCAACCGCAAACTGAGTTTACAACCACAAGTGTTGTTCCTTCAAGTTTCATGGCGTTTTGAACGGCTTGGGCGGTATGTAGTTCTTGAAAACCGGCGTCTGCAAGTTCGGCTTGCATGGGTTTTACCATTTCGGGTGGATACATGGGATTTTAGATTTAAGATTAACTATATTTGATTTAAGATTTTTATAATCGAAACGATTGCAAAGATAGTTGTTATGAATGTTTGAGATAGAATTTTTCATAAGATTTTCTAATAGTTGTATAAGTTTTTTAAAGCAAAACCCTTAAAAATGCTTTTATAAACGGAATTTTTGGGCAGCGCCACATGACCTCGATTTCTTGCCAAATGGTGGTTTCTTGGTTTAAGAATTTGAAAATTAATTCGGAATCGCCTTTTTGAAATAATGCCGAAAATACTGCTGCGCCAAGGTGGTTTTTTTTGTCAAGAACGTCCATAAAAATCAAATCGTAAAACCAAAACCGCGATGGTTTATGAAATTTGGTAAAGTCTTTTTCGGTTTTTAAAAAATCTATCAATTGATTCGATTTTTTGTTGGTATGATAAAACGTAAAACCAGTGCTTGCTTTGGTCCAGCCGCCTGCTGTGCCAATGTTCAACACGTTTTTGGTGTTGTTTTTCCAGAATTTATAGCTGGTCATCGGGATGCTACCTCGTTCTTTATCAACGATTTCAAAGTTTTTTATGCCTAGTTTTTTTATATATACTTGAATTTCATTTTCATATTCTGATAGTTGCAGATGCTTGTGCGAAAACAATGTTGGCTCCAGAAGGGCTTCGGAAGTTGAGGTTGGCAAAACGTACATAAATTTTGTATTGCCGTTTTGCTCTAATGAAAAATCCATGAACGTGGCAACGTCGGCATTAAAAACTGCTTGTTCAGATTTGATAAACCAACCCACAAAATGCTGCTGCAAAACAGGATATTTGGTCTGGGTTTCGGCTTGAGATTTGTTGTAAATACTGTTAAACAGCTTGTCACAACTGTAGGTTTTGCTTTCGCAAATGACACTCACGTTCGAACCATTATCTTTAAAGTTGATGATTTTGTCGTTTACAAAATTAATGTTAGTGTGATTTTCCATAACCGATAAAACATGATTATAGAAATCTAAACCACGAATCATGTTGTACTCGAATGGCGAGAGGTTTAGGTTTTTAGAAAATTCTTGGTTAGCAAAAATGGAAAACAGCCATTTTTGTGAAACTAGATTTTCCCAATCATGTCCCGACTTTTCCCAAAAACACCACGTTCGGTCGTTGGTTTTTTTGGCATCAACATCGACTAGTAAAATGGTTTTGTCTTTAAAATTGTTAGACAAAATCATTTTATAAACCGTCATCAAAGAAGATAGTCCTGCTCCTGCAAAAATGTGGTTATAGTGTTTCAAAAAATGGTAAATTTTTAACAAATGTAACAAAAGTTAATAAAACATTTTGTATAAATTGCTTATGTATTTGATATTTAACATTTTGTATATTTATAAATTTTAATTTTTTTAGTGTTTTATTTTAAAACGCTAAAAATCAAATTTTTACAATTATAATTATCTTAGAATTCAGGTTAAAAATCAAAAAATTTACCAATAAAAATATAGAGTAAAACAATAATAAAATGACACCAACATACGACGAAGCGTGGGGTAAATATATTTCGAAGTTAAACATTCTACAAATACCGCTTGTTTGCTGGGAATTTTATAATGCGCCACATTCTGATATGGCTTCGATTGAATCTATTTCAAAGAATTGGCATGAAAAAAAGGATGCTAAAAAATGTTTGATAAATGAGAAACACGAGATAGTTATTACCAATAGTTTATTTAAAATCGTTTTTGCATCTTCTACAATCTTCAATATGAATGGCTACCGCAGCGATGAAATAATCGGCAAATCTCCTGGTTTTTTTCAAGGCAAAAACACTTGTAATAAAACTCGAGCCCGCATTAAGGCTGCGTTGCAAAACAAATTGCCTTTTAAAGAAACCATTCTAAACTACAAAAAAAATGGTGAAGAGTATTGGTGTTGTATCGAGGCTTATCCAAAATTTGACATAAGCGGAAATTTTTTGAACTACATCGCTTTCGAGAAATTAGTAGCATAACCCAACACAAAAAGCCTTTGAAATTCCATCAAAGATTTTTTTGTGATTTTAATTATTTAGGTTAATCTAAATTAATTTTTATATTTGTATTAAAATTACATCATGACGCTATCAGAAGAGAATTACTTAAAAATAATTTATCATTTGTCAGTTTTTCAAAATGCAGAAATTAGTACTAACTCTATTGCAGAAAAACTGAGCACTAAAGCATCATCTGTAACAGATATGCTTAAGAAACTAGCTGACAAAAACTTTATTAATTACCAGAAATATCAAGGTGTTTCATTGACCGAAAAAGGACTTTTTGAAGCAAAAATGATTGTTAGAAAACACCGACTATGGGAAGTTTTTCTTGTCGATAAACTCAGTTTTTCCTGGGATGAAGTACATGATGTCGCAGAACAATTAGAACACATTAAATCTGATAAATTGATAGAAAAACTAGATTCTTTTTTAGGTTTTCCGTCAGAAGACCCGCATGGCGACCCGATTCCGAACCAATATGGCGAAGTTCAAAAACCAAACAACAAATTGTTGGCAGAAGCCGAAATCGACAAAAGATACGTTTGTGTGGGTGTCAAAGATTCGTCGTCGGCATTTTTGCAATATCTAGACAAACATAAAATTGGTCTCGGTACAATTATGAAAGTTGTTGCAACAGAACCTTTCGACAACACATTTGAATTATTGATCGACAACAAAAGCATAACGGTTTCGAGCAAAATTGCTACTAATATTTTTATCAGCTAAAAAATGTTTCAACAAATTTTAGATTTTTTTCAAGGCATCGATCCGATTCTTGCTGCGTTTTATGCAACGATGTTTACGTGGTTTTTGACTGCTCTTGGCGCATCGTTTGTATTCTTTTTTAAAGGTATGAACCGCACTTTTTTTGACGGAATGCTGGGTTTTACCGGTGGTGTAATGGTGGCAGCTAGTTTTTGGAGTTTGCTGGCACCCGCCATAGAAATGAGTAAAGGCGAAGGGTTTATAAAGGTTTTGCCCGCTGCCGTTGGTTTTGCACTTGGCGCAATTTTTATATTTGCGCTAGACAAAACACTTCCGCATTTACATATTAATTTTAAAGAAACCGAAGGCATAAAATCGCCTTGGCAACGTACCACTTTGCTGGTTTTGGCTATAACGCTGCACAATATTCCCGAAGGTTTGGCAGTTGGCGTCTTGTTTGGCGGTGTAGCTGCAGGCATTCCCGAAGCCTCTATTGCAGGTGCTGTAACTTTGGCTATTGGAATCGGGATTCAAAATTTTCCTGAAGGAATTGCAGTTTCTATGCCGCTACGGCGAATGGGCATGAGTCGTCGCAAAAGTTTTATGTACGGTCAGTCGTCTGCCATTGTCGAGCCTATTGCTGGTGTATTGGGTGCTTTGGCAGTTACTTTTTTTACACCTATTTTGCCTTACGCACTAGCATTTGCCGCTGGCGCAATGATTTTTGTGGTGATTGAGGAAGTGATTCCAGAAACCCAACAGGCCAATAATACTGATATAGCAACGCTCGGGTTTATTGGCGGATTTATTGTAATGATGACCTTGGACGTAGCTTTGGGGTAAAATATAAATTTTTAGGTTTCAATAATTTTACAATGTAGGCTGCTGACTTCAGGTCTAGAGGTGCATGTTGAATTTTGAATGCATAATATCAAAAACAAGCCTAAACTTTAGTTAAACCAAAACAGCTGTTTTTAAATCTAAACTTCAAATCAACTGAAAAGCTCAAATTAGAATAAACCACCTTTGCTGCATAGTTTTTAATTGCTTTTGATGATTTTTAATATTACGTTTGAATACTAAATTTCTAATTATGGATACTGATTTTAAAATAAAGTTTGACGGAGAAAAACATCAAATAGATGCTAATTTATTAATTAACAATCTTATACATACCACTTCTATTATTCAAGAATTAAATAGAAATTTAGATAGTGGTAAAAAAATAGATATTAAGATAAAAGCTCTAGAGAAAGGAAGTTTTCTGATACATATCGATTTAGTAGAAACAACTTTTGACAGTTTAAAAAATTTATTAACTAAAGAAAATATTGAAACTGCTGGTTTTATTATTGCTGGTTTTGTTGGATTAATAGAGATTAAAAAACATTTAAAAGGTAAAGAAGCAAAGTCAGAGGAAAAAACTGGCAATAAAATTAAAATCGAAAATGAATTTGGGCAAGTTATAATCGTTGATAGTTTTGTTCAAAATATTTATAATACTAACACAATAGTAAAAGATGCATTAAGTCAAAGTTTTGAAACATTAGAAAATGACAATTCTATAACAGGATACGAAATAACTGATAGAAATAATAATTCATTAATTAGAGTTGAAAGAGATGAATTCGAATTCATTTCGACTAAAAATGAAGAATTACTTGAGGGCGAAAAAAATATAACAATTGCAGCTCGGTTAAATATCGTTAGGATTTCATTTGATGATAAGCTAAAATCTGATTTTTACTTCAAGGGTAATAAAATATCCGCAAAAATTAATGATATAGAGTTTTATAAAAGAGTGGATAAAGGCGAGTCCTTTGCAAAAGGCGACATACTTGAAGTTGAGTTAGAAATTAAACAAGTTTTTGAATCTTCTGTAAATACGTTCGTAAATAAAAGTTATAAAATAAAAAGAATTATTAACCATATTTTAAGAGATGAACAATCAAAATTTGATTTTGACACTGATATTTCCTAAGCACTTACATAGCATTTAAATATTTGCGCTTTTTTATACTTTAGTTTTTTTGCTTAGTGTTAAATCATAATTTTCAATGACAACCACAATCTGTATCGCATTTTTTGTTTTTCTTTTTTGTAGGAAAAATGAATTTTCTGCTCACAAAATACAATGCGCCTCCAAGCAATAAGAAAGCAATAACATCTTGAATATTCATAATTTAAGTTTAAGTGTTTTCAAGATGTTATTTGTGTTAATCTATCTAAAATTTCGCGCCAATACTCACATAAAATGTTCTGGCATCTCCAGGCATCAATCCTGGACCAGGGTAACCGCCTGCTCGACGAGTTGCATATTTTGTATTAGCAAAATTGTTTGCGCCCGCACGAACAGTGTATTTTTCAAAAAACTTATAATTTAATGACAAATCTGCAACACTAAAACCGCTTATTGCACCAACTACGGCATTTGCCGACGGCGTTTCTGTGTTATTCGCATCTGTAAAAATCATGCCTTGCATACGGTTTTGAATGGTTGCCGAGAAATTTCTAAAACGATATGTTACCCCAAAATTATGAATGTATCTGGGTGCATTTTCTACACGTTTCCCTTTTAAATTGGTGGTTGCAATAATTGTATTTGGAGCGTTTCCGCTAATACTTGTGATGGGAAAATCAGTATACAACGCCTCTATCAAAGATACACTGGCAAAAACTGAAAATCTTGATTTTTGGTCATCAATTTTCAAGGCTTTGTTTACATTTAACTCTGCAAAACCTTCAAAACCTTGGTGCACAGATGTGCCTAGATTTGTTCTGAACTGAAATGTGTTTTGTGACGGATTGTCGTTTAAAAACCTACGGATAGTACCGATTCTGTTTTCATAATTCAAATAAAAATAGCTTACGTCAAATGTGAGCGCATTAAAAGCATTGCCACGAAAACCGAAATCGAAATTAAAACCGCTTGCGTCGCTTAAATTAGGGTCAATCACATCTGTGGTGGCAGGTGGCGTTGTGTCTGAAAACAAAACAGGTCTAAAGGCTTGTGATATGTTGGCGTAGAGATTTGTTTTCTTGAATTTATATTCTAATCCAAGCCCAAATAAAACACGATTTCGACTGATATTATTGTTAGGTGCTGCCACGGGATTACCGTTAGATATGCCAAACTGTCCACCTACTGTTGATGCAATATGCTCGTATCTAACTCCAGGCGTAATACTAAATTTTTCGTTTGCTTTGAACTGATTTTCTGCAAATAGCGCCACGTTTTTTGTGGTGTAATACATATCTCTGGGGAAATTGGCAGCAGTAGTCAAATCAAAATCATTACCATTAGTGCCAGTAGCTTGCTGCTGTCTGCTGGTTGTTGCTTTATAAAAACGTGTGCCAAAAGCAAGGTTATTATTTTTTGTACCCAACAAATCATAACTATAAATACTTCGGGTTTCGAGACCAATATTTTTATAGAAATCACGATCGACCTGACGATTTGCAAAATTTAAAGTTGTTGGGTTTATGGCATCTGCAATTGTAATTGGCGCTACAAAACCAACGCTGTTTCGTTCGCCAAGAAGTCCGAATACTTTGGCATTGAAGTTTAGTTTTTTTGAAAAACGAGTATCAAAATTTATCGAAAACAATTGCCATGGCGCACCAAACCAATTTCGACTTCGAGACGACTGACTGGCATTTGCGTCAAATTGTGCATCAGTCACACCGCCAGGCTGTTGCATTGAATAGTTCATGTTGGTATATTCTGCCGAAAGTTTTGTGTTTTCAGTGAATCTATATTCTAAAAAAAGGTGCGAATTTTGGGCGTCATATCGGCTATTTTTGCGCCAACCATTGCCTACACGCGCGTCGTGATAGGCGTAGTAACTAAATTTTTTGAGTTTTCCGCCTATGGCATTATAGCTATTGAGAAGTCCGTAGCTACCCACCGTATTTTGTGTTTCAAAAGAGAATAGTTTTTGGGTTTCGCGTTTCAAAACATAGTTAACAGTGCCGCCAAATTGAGGTCCAAATTGTAACGATGCGCCGCCGCGAATGAACTGCAGTTCTGAAACAGCATTTAGTGGCGGATTATAGTATGCCTCGGGATACCCAAAAACGTCAGACGAGATGTCGTAGCCGTTTTGACGAGTGTTGAGTTCCCAGCTGCGGTTTGGGCTTAGGCCACGAACACCAATATTTATTTGTATGCCAGACGCATCGTTTTCCCAAATACTTAAACCCGGAATTTTGGCAAAGGCTTCACGTGCATTGTTTGTGGCTAAGTTGGCAGAAGTTGCCGCAATGTCTAAAACTTCATTTTTTTTGCCCGCATTCAAGATGTTATTTTCTACTTCTGCCATTCGGCGAATGCTTTTGTTTTCGGTAAAAATGAAAACAGTTTTTAGGTTTTGAACCGAATCTTTTTCGGCTTTGTTTTGACTATAGTTTGATAAAGAAGAGAGTAAAAGAGCGAGCACGTAAATATATTTCATTGTTATTTAGATTAATTCTATGCAAAGATAATATTTAATTTTTATTTAGACAAATTAAAAATAAAAATTTTAGAATTGTTATACTATTATAATTTTAAGTCCTTGGTCTAAAGTTATACTGCAAAAGGGATAACAGCGTAGCTCTTTTTTGGCGGTTGCTGTCCTGCAAGGCAGCAACCACCAAAAAAAGCGGGAGCGGATAGCCCGACCACACCACTACAAAAAGCCACCTCTACGGTTTGCAAAAGTGGCTTTTTGTGATGGTGGGGATTTGCCCAAATAAAAAATATTGCTGTTTTTAGGCAAAAAACCAACTGGCTACCAGAATGGCTGTTATAACGCAAATCAAGTCCACAAGCAGCATCATTCCCAACGTATACCGTGTGTTTTTGATGTTGACTGAGCCAAAATAAACCGCAATCACGTAGAAGGTTGTCTCGGCACTGCACTGAAAAATGCAACTGAGTCGAGCCGTGAGCGAATCTGGTCCAAAATTGCGCATGGCGTCTATCATAAAACCTCTTGAACCGCCCGAACTAAATGGGCGCAGCATGGCTACGGGCAGCGAATCTGTGATTTCTTTTGAAACGCCAACTTGCGAAAACGCAAATGAGAGACCGTTGCTTACGATTTCAAAAAGCCCTGAATTTCTAAAAAAAGAAATGGCTACTAGCATACCCATGACATACGGGAAAATTTTAACGCCGGTTGTCAATCCGCTTTTGGCACCTTCGACAAAAGCATCAAAGATTGTAGTGTCTTTGGCTGCAAATTTTTGTTCATTTATGAACGAGAAAACAAGCGTAAACCCAATGATTGCAACCAACATAAGCCCAGATAAGTTGCCAGTAAAAAAGTTTTTGCCAACCAAATCAAGTCCATTAATATAAAACAAAAGCCCCCCAATTGCCGATATCAAAACCATGATTGACAAAACAAGCGACGCCGACTTAAAATTGATTTTCTGTTTAATACCTACTAAAACAAAAGCAGCTATTGTACCTATAAATGACGTAATAATGCACGGCAACATAACGTCGGCCGGATTTGCGGCGTTCTCAGCAGCTCGATAGCCAATGATTGAGGTCGGGATGAGCGTAAGCCCCGCCGCATGAAGGCACATAAACATAATTTGGGCATCAGATGCCACGTCCTTCTTGAGATTTAGTTCTTGGAGGCTTTCCATGGCTTTAAGTCCAAATGGTGTAGCGGCAGAATCAAGGCCTAGAAAATTTGCAGCAAAATTGAGCGTCATGTATGAAATTGACTCATGGTTTTTGGGCACTGTCGGAAATATTTTTGAGAACACAGGACTCAACTTTTTGGCAAGAATTTCAGCAGCACCAGAATCTATGAGCAATTGCATGAGTCCACAAAAAAATGCTAAATAAGCAATAAGCGGAATTATCAAATCGAGTAAACTGGCTTTGCAGGTCGGCAAAAGGCCATCTGACTTTTGGACGCCCGAATAAATTTTTACAGTTTTGTTTTTAAAAACATAGGTTGTATCAGAATTTTTAACATCGTTGTTTACCACAAAAGTTTTGTCTTTTGCTTTTTCGATAGTGTCTTGCACAAATTTTGGAACTTGGTTTAAATATTTTTCGGACACCAAAATAGGGTCATCTTTCTTACCGTTTAACACAAACTCTATTGTGTAGCTATTGCCTGTAAACAAACCAACGACCACAAACACTATCGATGACACAAAAATTGCCAACCAAAATCTACTGAGTACCATAATGCTGTATTTTTTGTAAATATAAGATTTTCAGCAAAACTTGGAAATTATTTGAAACTGATTTACACATGAATAATTTCGTCTTCAACTAATAAATCATCTCCCCGAAGCCTCAAAAAAATTTGTGCAACAGCAATAGTGTCTTTTTCGCAATAGGTTACAATTCTATTGATATCTTTTTCGACATAAAAAACATGACCGACCTGCGAGCCATCGATATCGCCCTTGGGAGATGGAATGCCTAGAATTTTTGTAAGTAGTTTTAGTGATGTAAAATGTTTGTAATCGCCAAATTTCCAAAGTTCAAGTGTGTCAAGATGTGGAATTTCCCATGGTTTTTTACCAAATAAATTAATTTTATCTGGCAACGACAAGCCGTTAATAATCATTCGGCGCGCAATGAATGGAATGTCAAATTCTTTGGCATTATGACCACATAAAACATGCTGCGGTTGAAAAAAATGATTATTAAGGACGTTTGAAAAATCTTTTAAAATCTTGGCTTCATCACCAAAAAAACTAGTGACTCGAAAAGTTCTAACATCACTTTTGAGGGTAAAATATCCTACGGAGATGCATACTATTTTACCAAATTCTGCCCAAATGCCTGCTCTATCATAAAATGCTTCTGGCGTAAATTCGTCTTTTCGTTGGTACTTGGTTTTGTCATCCCAGAGTTGCTGCATTTCTAAATCTAGTTTGCCAAAAAATTCTTCTAACGGCACCGTTTCAATATCAAGAAACAAAATATTATCAAGCCTTACTTTGTTTATCATGACATAATAGTCTTTGAAATCATAAAATTAAGATAAGTTACAAATTATAATTGTTTTGTCAAACTATATTTTTCGTACACAAGTAGCATTAAATATGGGATAACCGACTTCTGCAAACATATGGTGTAAAAATGCCTAACAAAAAAGTTGAAATTGCTCTGTATTACTTTCATGCGCCAATAACCATTTTTTGCGCCACAAACCACCTGCATATCCTGTTAAACTGCCGTCTGAACCAATAACTCTATGGCATGGCACTACTATCCATAATTTATTTTTGCCGTTGGCAGATGCTGCAGCACGAATAACTTTTGGGTCACCCAGTTTTTTAGCTAATTCAAGATATGAAATTGTTTTTCCAAAAGGAATGTTTTCAAGTTCTTGCCACACTTTTTGTTGAAAAACTGTACCAGACTGATTGATTCTGAAATCAAAAATCTGTCTTTTCCCATCAAAATATTCGATTAACTGGGCGACACACTCTTTTAACACATTTGGAACTTCTGTGACGTTTTGAGGTTCTGCGTTTATAGATATTATAGAAACACCCCTTGCATCACCAACAATTTTGGCAATTCCGAGTGGTGTTTGAATGTAGCACATTTCCATTTTTTACGTTTAATCTAATGCAGCTATACCGGGCAAAACGCGTCCTTCAAGCATTTCGAGCATTGCACCGCCGCCTGTAGAAACATAGCTCATTTTGTGTTCAAGTCCAAACTGCTTCACGGCCGCAACCGAATCGCCACCACCAACTAAAGAAAATGCGCCGTTTGTAGTTGCATCTGCAATAAATTGCCCTAGTTTGATAGTTCCGTTAGCAAAACTTGGCATTTCAAAAACCCCAAGTGGACCATTCCACAAGATTGTTTTTGAATTTAAAATTACTCCTTTAAAAAGCTCTAAAGATTTTGGCCCAGCATCAAGACCCTGCCAACCATCTGGAATCTTGTTTACGTCGATGACTTGCGTCTGTGCGTCATTCGCGAAAGCGTTTGCTGCAACAACATCTACAGGAATGTGAATTTGAACGTTTTTTACTTTCGCCAACCGCAATATTTCTAATGCAAGCTCCTGTTTGTCATCTTCACAAATAGAATCGCCTATTTGACCTCCTAGCGCTTTAACAAAAGTAAATGTCATGCCACCGCCAATAATCATATGGTCTACTTTGTCAAGAATATTTTCTATGACTGTGATTTTGGACGAAACCTTGCTACCACCCAACACTGCAGTAACGGGCTTTTGACTGTTTTTTAAAACTTTGTCAAGACTATCAACTTCTTTTGCCAAAAGTAATCCTGCAAATTTATTATGAGGAAAAAATTGCGCAATAATTGCTGTGCTTGCGTGTGCGCGATGTGCGGTTCCGTACGCATCATTTACATAAACATCGCCAAGGTTTGCTAATTTTTGAGCAAAATCAAAATCGCCTACTTCTTCTTCAGAATAATAACGCAGATTTTCGAGTAAAAGAATTTTTCCGTTTTCTAGGTTTTTAGACATTTTAACTGCCGAATCCCCTATACAATCGTCTGCAAACAAAACCTCATGACCTAATACTTCTTCACATTTTGGCAGAATATGTCTCAGAGAGTACTTGCTTTCATTTCCTTCTGGACGACCGAGGTGCGACATTAAAACTACGCTACCACCATCTGCTAAAATCTTATCTATCGTTGGTTTTGCGGCTTCAATTCTAGTTGCATCTGACACTTGCTGATTGTTGTCTAGGGGAACATTAAAATCAACTCGAATAAGTGCTTTTTTGTTGGAAAAATTAAAATCTAAAATCGTTTTCATTTGCTATTGATTGAATATGTAAAAAAAAAGAACCAAACAAAATTAAGATAATTGTTTGGTTCAAAATATTTTATTACAAAATTTAAGGGTTATTTTGTGTGCAAGGACAGTTGCTAATGCCCTGAAAAAAGTCAAAGCCGATAGTTACCATGTGTGTTCCTGAATTAAAACCGATAAGCTCATTGGTTGTTATTTGATAAGAATATCCAAAATACATTTTGTTTTGCTTAAGTCCTACCATTGGTCCAATGTTGAGCGGGCGACCTACTTGGTCATTTAAAAAACGATACGAAATTCCTGCCCAAAAATAATCGTCGTAACTATCAATTTTTCTTATTTTTAGGTTAATGTCTGTCATAGATCTTTTGTCTGATTCAAACAATTGAAAGAAAACAGATGGCTCTAACTCCCACCCGTTATTGTCTTCGCGTTTGAAAACCTTGCCAGTGAAAATTTGATAATTTCTTAATAATCTTGGCTCCAATCCACGAAACTTATCGGTTTTTTTATTGAGAATATTATTTGCATTAAAACTTAAAAAAAAACGCTCTCGACGATACAGCAATCCTAAATCGAAGTTATTGTTGGCAACAAAACGATCGTCGGTTATGCTTGGGTCAAACGATATATTGAATTTTTCGATATCGATTTTGAAATTATTGATGTTATAAGACAGTCCAAATGACAAATATTGCTCAGAATTTTGATCGAGGATAATGTGATGTGCATAAGAAAACTTTGCTCCTACT
>JBDLWE010000078.1:0-4844 GCA_039804445.1 Bacteroidota bacterium
TTCTAGGGCCTCTAAAATTTTTGATTGAACCTCATTTTCCGCCAAGTTTTTTGAATGATGTTTGACCGTAAAAGCCAGGTTTTGTCTAACAGACATCGAGTCATACAGCGCACCGTTCTGAAACATAAATCCAATTTTCACGCGAATAGGATTTAATTCGTTTTCAGATAAAGTTGTGATTTCTTTGCCAAAAACTTTGATATTCCCGCCATCTGCCTTGACCAAACCCACCAAACATTTTATGGTAACCGATTTTCCCGAACCTGATTTTCCAATAATCACAATACTTTCGCCTTTGGTGGCGGTTATGTTCACATTTTTTAAAACCTGATTATTTCCAAAAGTTTTTGATAAATTTTTGATATCTATAATTGTATTGTTTTCCATATCTAAAAAAATAAATCGGTTATTTGAACAGCCAACATATCTATAATAAAAATAGAAAGCGACGCAGCTACAACGGCTTCATTGGCCGCGACACCCACGCTAGCAGTACCGTTTTTGGCATTAAAACCTTTGAAACAACCTATTAAACCTATAAAAAAACCAAAGAAAAAAGTTTTGATAACCGCAGGCAATAAATCTAGAAATTCTAGATGCTCAAAAACTTCGGCAAAATAACGCACCAGACTGATGCTTCCACGAACGTTAAAACCTACGTAGCCTCCAAAAATGCCAACTAAATCTGCAAAAAAAATCAGAATCGGAATCATAAGCGTGCAAGCCAAAATTCGGGTCACAACCAAGTATTTGTATGGGTTTATTGCCGACACTTCCATTGCATCTATTTGCTCTGTGACTTTCATCGATCCTAATTCTGCACCAATGCCAGATCCAATTTTGCCGGCACAAATAAGGGCTGTTATCACGGGCGCAATTTCTCTGATAAGCGACAGCGACACCATACTTGGCAACCAACTTTCGGCACCAAATTTTATCAAAGTTGGTCTAGATTGTATCGTCAAAACCACTCCCATAATAAAACCTGTAATAACCACAAGCGGTAAAGATTTGTAACCAATGGCATAACACTGCCTAAAAAACTCGTTGATTTGAAAAGGTGGTTTAAAAACTTCTTTAAAAAATTTGCCCGTAAAAATGGCAATGTCACCTGCGCCCTCAAACGTATTTTGAAAATATTTTTGCACTCTTTATTTATTTAAAATCCATAAATTATAGTTTAAAATTGCCGCAAAACAAACCCATGAAATATAGGGAACTAAAAGCCAGGCCGCCGTTTTTGAAATTTTTGAAAACTGAAATATTGTTGAAACAATTACCAATATCAACAAAACTATATCTACAAAAGCGAGTAGAGGAGATTGTAGTGTAAAAAACAATATTGTCCACCAAAAATTCAGAAATAGTTGTACCGCAAACGTCCAACAAGCAAAAGATTTACGATCGGGTGTAACACTACTTTTCCAAACTATATATAGTGAAATTGCCATCAATACATACAAAATCGTCCAGACGGGGCCAAACAAATATCCCGGCGGATTCCATGATGGTCTTTGAATTGAGTCGTACCAACGGTTGTTTTGCACGCTAGATATCAACCCAGAAATAATGCCTGTGGCTTGACAAATTGCAATGCAAATTATCAGTTTCCAAGTGTTTGAAATTGTTGTAGTTTTTTCCATTTCGAATTAATTAATTGATAAAAAACCTGTCAAATAAAAAATCTGACAGGTTATAAAAATGAAGGTTGCTAGTACCAAAAACTATTTTTTGGTGAAAATTTTCTTCTCTTGACAATCTTCATTAAAACTATTCTGCAATTCTTTTTCCAGCTTCTATTGCCGTAATAAATTCTGCTACGCGGTCATGATCTACTTTCAACATCGCATAATGTTTGTTTAGCATTTCTTGTTGTTCAGAGTCGGTATCTTGATGGTTTTGAATCAATACTTTCTTGTACGCATCCAGGGCAACCTCTTCGCCATACTTGCATGATTCTAAAATGGTTTTGCGGTCGTCGCCCGTGAAAGCAGCTTTGACGTCCATCCAAACCCTAAAAAATTTGCCAGTAATTCTTGTGCCTTCGTCGGGTGTGCCGTCAAGTCTAGTGACCTCGGCAACCAATTCTTTTCGGTTTTGAACACTTGTTTCCATAAAATCCGAAAACAGCATTTTCAAATCGGTTTCTTTTGCTTCGGCCTCGGCAGTTTTATAACCTTCGATGCGGTCATTATTAATCACTATTAGCGAGTTTAGGGCGTCAATTGTTTTTTCAGATTCCATTTTGATTTTTTTTTGTGTTTATTTATATTGGTAAAAGTCCGCAGAAATACTTCAGTAAATGTTACGCAGTTTCTGTCAAAAATTATGAAATTCACAGATTCACACCACAATTTTTTCGACAAAATTATTGCTTATTTTCGGGCGTTACGCGCGCTCGCCGCAGCGAGGAGCGCGCCCAGGCTGTCTGCTATATCTTTTTTAAAATTTTGTCCCCCTAGAAGTATATGCTAAGCGAAGACGAAGTACAGTCGGGGGACAAAATTTAAAAAAAGGATGCCGCGACCATCCTTAACGCTTGTGCAACCGTTGACCAAGTTTGCACATCGCAGTAAAACCCACAATTTGCTTTCGCAAATTCATAACAACTAGTTAAGCCTCATCTTTCTTAAAAATCAAAAAAGGTGCATTATCGTCAAGAGCCAATTCTGTCGAAAGACTTGATAAAAACAGCCGGTCAAACCAATTGCGATTTTGCTTTGTAAACATAACCACCAACGATGGGTTTTGTTCAAAAATTTCTGATTCAATTTGTTTCAACATCGTTTCATCACTAGTCAAAGACCGCAAATGAAATTTGACATCGCTCGAAGAAAATTTGTTTTTCAAAACTTCAAAATCATGCTGCTCACCATCTAATATTTTTTTGTATTCAAAATGAAAAACGTCAATTTTAGCATTTATAGTATCTGAAAATGATTTTATAGTATGAAGTTCAGATTCAAAATTTTTGAAATCCGAAGCAAAAAATATCTTTTTTATAAACGATGGATTATAATATTGTGGAATCACAAAAACTGGAATTGGCGAGAAAGCAATCAATTCTGATGCCGTTGTGCCCAAGATTTGCAAAATTTTTCCGCCGCCACTCGTGCTTAGACATAAATACTTTGCGTTTTGTGTTTTCGCAAACTCAATGATTTGATTGCTGTTACTAACCCCAATTTCGCACACACACGAATAGTCAATGTTATCAATATTTTTTTCTAACAATATTGCATGAACAAAATTTTCAAGGGTTTTTGTTGCCCGACCCACTTCGTCTTGTTGATAAACATTGTAATATACATTATCCCAAATCGCTGGTTGATAAAGTTGAATTACGTGATAAAAAACAAGTTCGCAATTGGTCTGTTTCGAGAGTTGCAAAGCAAAAAGAATTCCTTTTTTTGAATTGTCAGAAAAATCGGTGGTGACTACTACTTTCATAAAATTATTTTTTACTAGATTCAATACAATTTATAAATTCTGCTATAAATACTTTTGCAAATTTGTCTGTCTCATCTCGATTTACTGGAATACCAAAATGACCAAACTTTTCTTGCACCAACGATACAGGAAAATTTGCCGTAAAAGTCCATGCACGCACTTTCCAAAAAATAAATTGCAAATCTTTCAGGGCCTGTAGTCCCCCGAAATTGCCAGATGATACTGTCGAAAATGCTATTGGTTTTCTGTGCCATTCGTCATACAAAAGATCAATCACGTTTTTTAAACTTGCAGGAATACTGCCATTGTACTCGGGTGTTACAATAATAATACCGTCGGTCGCAATAATTTTTTTTTGAAAATCTAACGCCAAAAAACTAGGATTTGATTGGTCTTTTAAAGGTGCATCAAAAACAGGAAAATTATATGACGCCAAATCTAAAATCTCGACTATTGCTATTTTATTTTGATTCAAAAAATCTTGCAAATAAAGTGCTACGTCGTGGCTTTTTCGACCTGCACGAATACTTGCAGATATTATTGAAATTTTATACATGATAAGAAGACGTTTAAAAACATTATTACAATTTCAATATATTGTATACTAGTAACTTACAATTTAATTGAGCCATGCACAGAATCAGTATTGTCTTTACCAGTAACTACGACAGCCACCATTTTAAAAAAATTGACCCATTTCCGTCTTTGCTATCCCAATAATTAGCGTCGTTTACTGCTACTTTTATCAACGAAATATTTTGGTCATCAATACCATCTTTTGAACCAAATTTTGAGTATCGGATTCCACAATTTTTTTTTCATTAGTTTGTAATGAAAAACTTTTGCTTCTGCATTTACAAACAAATAGGTATCTTTGTCTGGACTTGAAAAATATAATTTAACGTTGCCATTAGTGACAATATCTTTGTTTCTATCTCTATCTTTTCCGCTAAAAAACCAAATGTTACCTTCGTCATCAACCTCTTGCACAGTCATGACGGTTGCATTTGATGAGTTTTAAATTTCTGGACTTATGCAAAAAAAACAAAATTTTAGGTCGTCAACAATTTGCTTAAATTTGATAATGCCCAGCTTTTGTTGTAAATTTTTTATTGTATACATATTTATATTTTTTAAAATTTAAAAAAAAATCCAACTAAAATTATTATTTGTCAACGGTTGTCAAACTCGTGTACCATTTCGTTTGTCAATAGCGAAAAATTGGAAAACCCATAGAGTTTTATATGCCGTTGTGCCAACTTTTAAAACAAATAAAAATTAAAGTCAAAATTTTTTGTAAACTATATTTCAAAGTGAACTTCAGATGTTATCGGGACACTCAATGCTTTTGATATCACACAATTTTGTTCGGCATCTTTGGTTATTGACGCAAA
>JBDLWE010000079.1:0-10666 GCA_039804445.1 Bacteroidota bacterium
AAATTGCGATATCGTGACTTCTACCGTTGTAAAACCTTCGGCATAAGCCAATTTTACAAAGGTAGCAAGCATGCCATAACTCGTGGCACCAAGTCCAACGAGAAAAACGCCCCTAATTAAATTATTTTTTGAGTTTATCATTTTTTAATGTCAGTGAAAATGTCAATGGCAATTTCAATTTCTAACTTCCAACCCTGGACTTCTAATTTTTAACTTCCAACCTCTAATTTCTATCCTCGATTTTCTTCTTCTAAATCACTCAAATGCAATCGCAAAGCACGAACCGAAATGCTAATTTCCCAAAATGAAATGCCCAATGATATGAGTAAAGACAACAAGCTTAACCCGAACAGATAAAACCCCAATATATCTAAATCGAAAAACAACAATAGCATTGCGAAAACCGATAAAAATAGTGATAGCACTCCAAAAAGTTGCATGTATCTTATCAAAGTCAGCCGTAGATTTAGGTTTTTGATTTCAAGTAAAATAGATTTATTGTGCAACTCATCATAGCTTTTTTTCAAACTTCTAATGATTTGCGCAATGGTCAAAAACCTATTGGTATAAGCCAGTAAAATCAACGAAGTAGCCGAAAACAGTAGGGCAGGTGTTTCTATTTGAAGGGTCATAATAATTCTTTAATGGTGAATTCATCAAAATTGAATTTGCAATTCCAGCAATGAATTTGTGAAAATTTGTGTAATTTATGGTAAAAAAATACGATTTAAACAGAAATAAATCTACCCTAATACATCGTACTTCTTTACCCTACATTTTATCTGGCACCGAAATTCCTAAAACTGCAAAAGCATTGGCAACCGTTTGTGCCACCTTTTGCGAAAGCTGCACCCTCAAGACCTTTTTTTGCAAATCTGTTTCGGGCAAAATGGGCATCGATTGGTAAAACGAATTATAGGTTTTTACTAAGTCATATGTGTAATTTGCAATAACAGCTGGACTATAATTTTTGGCAGCATCTTGCACAACGTCCGGAAACTGGATCAGAATTTTGACTAATTCTTTTTCTTTTTCGTGAAGTGCAGTTATTGCGGTTGGTTTGGTATAATCAAAATCTGATTTTCGTAATATCGACTGAATTCTGGCATAAGTATATTGAATAAAAGGTCCGGTATTGCCCGCAAAATCTACAGATTCTTCTGGATTAAACAATATTCTCTTCTTCGGGTCAACTTTTAAAATGTAATATTTGAGTGCGCCCATGCCAATGATTTTGTGCAATTTGGCTTTTTCGTCAGCAGAATAACCATCGAGTTTGCCCAAATCTTCTGATATTTTTTGGGCGGTTTCTACCATTTCTTGTATTAAATCGTCGGCATCTACCACGGTGCCTTCGCGTGATTTCATTTTGCCCGATGGCAAATCGACCATGCCATATGACAAGTGAAACAGATTCGTAGCCCAATCGAAACCTAGTTTTTGTAAAATCAAAAATAATACTTTAAAGTGATAATCCTGCTCATTGCCGACGGTATAAACCATGCCGCCAACGTCAGAGAAATCTTTTATGCGCTGAATGGCCGTGCCAATGTCTTGTGTCATGTAAACGGCTGTCCCGTCTGAGCGCAAAACAATTTTTCGGTCAAGGCCGTCGGGACTCAAGTCTATCCAAACCGAGCCATCTGCATCTTTTTCAAAAACGCCTTTGTCTAAACCAATTTTTACAACGTCTTTGCCAAGCAAATAGGTGTCACTTTCGTAATAGTAAGAATCGAAAGTGACGCTCATCGTAGCATAAGTTTTTTCAAAACCGCTATAAACCCAGCCGTTCATGGTGCGCCACAGTTGCATTACGTCAGGTTTTGCAGCTTCCCAATCTAGCAGCATGTGTTGGGCTTCGATGATTATTGGTGCGTTTTTTTTGGCATCGTCCTCCGATTGCCCATTGGCAATCAAACCTGCAATTTGCTCTTTGTAAATTTGGTCGAACTTTACATAATAATTCCCTACCAATTTATCGCCTTTCAAACCAGTAGATTCGGGTGTTTCGCCGTTTCCAAATTTTTGCCATGCGAGCATCGATTTGCAAATATGAATGCCGCGATCGTTTATGATTTGGGTTTTGTATACTTTTCGTCCAGACGCTTCCAAAATTTTGGCTACAGAATACCCCAAAAGAATATTTCGCACGTGACCCAAATGTAAGGGTTTATTGGTGTTTGGTGATGCAAATTCGACCATCATCGCTTTTTGATTTTCGTCAATCGGTGAAAATCCAAATTTGTTATTTGGCAAAATGTTGTTAAAATAATCAATATAAAAATTATCCGAAACCACGAGATTCAAAAATCCTGAAACGACATTAAATTTCTGGATTTCTGCACAGTTTTCTACAAGGTATTGCCCGATTTTAATGCCAATGTCGGCAGGATTGCTTTTTAGGGTTTTTATAAACCCAAAAAGCACCACGGTGATATCGCCCTCAAAATCTTTGCGGGTTTGTTGAAACTCTATTTTCTCGACCGAAACGTCAAAAAGTGATTGAATGGCTTGTGTGATTTCTTTGCTTAAATGGGCTTGAAGTGACATTTTTCTTGATTTTTATCGAATGCAAAGATAATTTTTAAAATCAACAATTTGTTTAAAACGATAGTGCTTTTTTGTAGTGATTCTTGCGTTAGCGATGGTAGCGGAAAACCTTTTTTTAAAAGCGGCTTTGCGAGGCACGAGCAGCCGCTTTTAAAAAAAGTTTGAGAGCGGACGTAGCGCCCGAAGGGAACGCCCAAAAAAAAATTTCAGATTTTTGATTAACGATTTTTGAGTAGTGAGAATAATCTGAATTCTAAAATCGTTAATCTAAAATCGTTAATCAAATATAAATAACCTACCACTTTATAATCACGCTTCCCCAGGTAAACCCGCTACCAAACGCCGCCAAAACCACGGTGTCGCCCGATTTTATTTTGCCCGCTTCCCAGGCTTCGGTCAGTGCAATCGGAATAGATGCTGCCGTGGTGTTGCCATATTTTTGAATGTTGTTATAAACTTGGTCGTCTCGCAACTGGAATTTTTGTTGAATAAATTGCGAAATTCTCAAATTGGCTTGATGCGGAATCAGCATGTCTATGTCTGAAACTTCGAGATTATTGGCTTTCAAGCCTTCGTTAATGACTTCTGCAAACCGAACCACTGCGTTTTTAAACACAAATTGCCCGTTCATGTGCGGCAAGTAACTTTCGTCGTCGGGGTTGTTGTCTTTTATGATATCACTCACCCAACGGCCGCCCATGCCGGGTGCCAAAACGGCAAGTTCCTCGGCATGTTGCCCTTCAGAATGTAGGTGTGTAGACAATATTCCTTTTGTCAGGTCGGTTTCGCGACTCAAAACTGCAGCACCAGCACCATCGCCAAAAATAACCGAAACACCTCGCCCACGATCTGTAAAATCGAGCCCTAGCGAGTGAACTTCTGAACCAATGACCAACACGTTTTTATACATTCCAGACCTAATGTATTGATCTGCAATAGAAACGGCGTATACAAACCCCGAACATTGATTGCGAATATCGAGCGCGCCAACGGTCTTGATGCCCAAATCTCGCTGAACCAAAACCCCTGGACCAGGAAAATAATAGTCAGGGCTCAATGTTGCAAACACTATAAAATCGATATCGTCCTTTGAAATTCTGGCACGCTCAATCGCAATTTTTGCAGCCTTTACGCCCATCGACGTCGTGGTATCTTCACCTTTTATAATGTGTCGACGTTCCTTAATGCCGGTTCGTTCCTGAATCCAAGCATCGTTTGTGTCCATAATTTTCGACAAATCGTCGTTTGTAACCACGTTTTCGGGCACATAAAAACCAAGTCCCGATATTTTTGAATGATACATGTATTGTTGTTTTGTTAAAAAAAAAATTTTAAATTGAGGAATTTGTAATTAATTTCAAAAATAATGAATTTTTAATAGTGACCAAGATTTCCGTTGTTTTTTATTTGAACCAATTCCAGCTGTCATTCCAAATCTTTTTTCTCAAACCCTTTTTTTTGTTGGCTAGATCTCGTCTTTTGGGACTAGACCGTTGGTCGCTTTTTCTAGCCACAAAAAAATAGGGTTTGTTTCAAAAGGATTTTCCCTTCCTGGGGTATTTCAGAAGTTTTAAAAGTTTAAGAGTTTAAGTGTTTATAATTTGTGCAATTTGTGGTTAAAAATCTATGCAAATCCTTTAATCTGTGGCAAAATCAGAAAAAACAAATTCGTGCATTCGTGACAAAAACTCGCAGTCTTACAAAAACCAAAAATTTCGTTAAAAAATATTTTCCCTAAACTTAATTTGTAAATTTGAAAATCCTAAAATCAAAAAATATTTCTATGAAAATCAAAATCTTTTCAATTGTAGTACTTCTCTCGTTTGCAATGTCTTTTTCGCAAGAAAATCTAACCTACCAAAAACCACCAAAATCTATTCTTGATCTAGCTGATTACCAACGTGCGCCATCGGTTTCTATGGACACCAAAAAAGTGTATATGCTGCTGTCTTATCGAAGTACTTACAAAACCCTCGACGATTTGAATCAAGAAGAACTTCGTTTGGGCGGATTACGCATCAATCCAATTACCAATATTTCAAGTTCGGTTACCTATATAAATAACTTGAAACTTCGTAAGATAGACGGCAAAGACGAAATTCAAATCACAGGACTACCCGAAAATCCAAAAATTGCAAACTTGCAATGGTCGCCCAACGAAACCAAAATTGCGTTTACACACACCACTGAATCTGGCGTAAAACTTTTTGTTATAGACGTCGCAACCGCCAAAGCAACTGCCCTAACATCAGACAATTTGAATGCAAACTTGGGTTCTCCATTTAGTTGGTATGCGGATAATAAAAGTTTGTTGGTCAAGTTATTACCAAAAAACCGCAACAAACTTATTGATCCCAAAAAAGATTTGCCGTCAGGGCCAATTATCAGCAATGCATCTGGACAAAAATCATCAAACAGAACCTATCCTGATATGCTCAAAAACAAGTCAGACGAATCTAACTTCGAAAATATCATTACATCAGAATTGCATACGGTTTCAATTGACGGAAGTTCAAAATTATATAAATCTGCCGATCTGTTTGCATCGCAGTCGTTCTCGCCCGACGGAACACTTTTGATGATTACAACCATTCAAAAACCATTCTCGTACATTGTGCCATTGAGCCGCTTCCCGATGACTTCGGTGGTTTATGATTTGGCAGGAACAACCATAAAAACAGTTAACCAAACACCACTTACCGAGATCATGCCCAAAGGTTTTATGGCAGTTGCCAAAGGAAAACGCAGCATGTCCTGGCGAGCCGATGCACCTGCAACATTGGTTTACACCGAGGCTTTGGACGGTGGCGATCCTGCAATTAAAGTAGATTTTCGTGACGAAGTTTTTTTATGGAAAGCACCTTTTACCGAAAACCCAATTTCATTTTTAAAGACTCCACAACGATATGGTGGAATTTATTGGGGAAATGCCATCACCGCTTTTGCAATGGACGAATGGTATGATACTCGAAATGAAAAAACATATCTTATCAACCCAAGTAATCCTTCGCAAGCTCCAAAAGTTATTTTTGACAGAAACAGCCAAGACATTTATACCAATCCTGGAAGTTTTGAAACCCGAAAAAACGAGTTTGGACGTCAGGTTCTAGCTATCGAAAACGATAATGTTTTCTTGATTGGCGAAGGATTTACAGATAAAGGACAGTTTCCATTCATTTCAGAAATGAATCTAGCGACGCAAAAAATTAAGCGGCTCTACACGTCACAGTATACCGACAAAAAAGAAGATTTGTACAGTATCGAAGATTTCAAAAAAGGAATTGTTTTGGTGCAACTTCAATCAAAAAACGAATATCCAAATTATTATTTCAGAAATTTGAAATCCAACAAATTGACGCAAATCACTGATTTTAAAAACCCTTTTGAAAGCATCAAAAACGTTTCGAAAGAAGTTATAAAATATAAACGAAAAGACGGGCTTGATTTGTCCGGCACGCTCTATTTGCCAGCAGGTTATGACAAAACCAAAAAAGAAAAGTTACCACTTTTGATTTGGGCTTACCCCGCCGAATATAAAGATAGAAACAGCGCCGGACAAAACAGCCAAAACCCAAACGAGTTTACTGTGCCTTACTATGGTTCGTTCGTTTATTGGGCAACTCGAGGTTATGCCGTGCTAGACGATGCTGCTTTCCCGATTATTGGCGAAGGAAAAACCGAACCAAACGACAATTTTATGTCACAATTGGTTGATAACGCCGAAGCTGCCATCAAAGCAGTTGATGATTTGGGGTATATAAACCCGAAGAAAGTTGGCGTAGGCGGACATTCATATGGTGCATTTATGACCGCAAATTTGTTGTCACATTCAAAACTATTTGCCTGCGGAATCGCAAGAAGCGGTGCTTACAACCGCACGCTAACGCCTTTTGGTTTTCAGTCAGAACAGCGAAATTATTGGGAAGTTCCAGCCATGTACAACGAAATGTCGCCGTTCATGAATGCCGAAAAAATGAAAACGCCGCTGTTGCTCGTTCATGGCGAAGCAGACAATAATCCCGGAACATTTACCTTACAAACCGAGCGATATTTTCAAGCACTCAAAGGACTTGGCGCACCAGCCAGAATGGTTATTTTGCCCAAAGAACAACACGGATATGCCGCCAAAGAAAATATTTTTCATTTGCTGTGGGAACAAGACCAGTTTTTAGAGAAGTGGTTGAAGAATTAAAATAAAACCTTTGCTAAATCCTCAATTATTTTCTAGTAGTTGAGGTTTTTTTGCAATTACTTCTTGAGAAAATTTAAAATCAAATCATCAAAATCATCTTTATTTTTTAAAAATTTGATTTGAATTCCTAAATAAAAAAGATTGCCATTAAATAGTTTTTCGTCTAATCGTACAAAATCTTTTTCGGTGGTAACGATGATTTTATCTTTTGATTTTTTTTGCATTTCTAAAATATCAGCGACTGAAAAATCATGATGGTCTGGAAAAATCAAGACTTCGTCATCACTGTTTTTTACAAATTTTATAAAAGTTTCTGGTTTGGCTATGCCAGCAATAATAAGTTTCGGCAATTCAAGAAGTTCGGTTGTTAGTATACTTGATTTTTTACTAAAAGCGATTTTATCATAATTAATCGTTGAAAAGAATAACTTTTGGTTGGTATTCAATTTTAACTTTTTTTCAATTTCATTTTGCTTTTCAACACCCAAATTCTTTGGACTTTTAGTAACAACAATAAATTTGGCTCGATTTGCGCCTTTGATACATTCGCGTAAATTGCCCACTGGCAAAACATAATCATCACAATACAAATCATTGAAAGTGGTTAACAAAATATAATATTCCGCACGAATGCGTCGGTGTTGAAAGGCATCGTCTAGCAAAATAACTTGTGGTTTGTCAGATAAATTTAAAAGTTGGTTAATGCCGTTCACACGATTTGAATCGACTGCAACTTGAATGTTTTTGAATTTTTTATAATATTGAAATGGCTCGTCGCCTAAAGTTTCGACTGTTGCAAATTCGTTGGCCAAGACAAATCCTGTAGACTTGCGTTTGTAGCCCCGACTCAAAACTGCAGTTTTATGATTTTTAGATAATAAACGAATTAAATATTCTATCTGCGGTGTTTTTCCGGTGCCACCAGTACTCAAATTACCAACTGCAATAATAGGAATGTCAAATGAATAGGATTTGAATATGCCAATGTCATAAAACCAATTTCTGATTGATGTAACCAAGATATAGAGTAGGGAAAACGGAAATAATAATTTTCTAAAAAATTTCATTTTACAAAACTATAAAAATTTACCTTTGAAATGATTTAAAATTTAAACTAGAAATTTTATGACGATTAAAAATATCGAACAAATTCTTGAACAAATTGCACCGCTGGGCTATGCCGAAAGCTTTGACAATGTTGGTCTTTTGGTCGGAAATTCTACTAATCTAATCACAAATATATTGGTTTGTCACGATGGATTAGAAACTGTAATTGATGAAGCAATCGAAAAAAATTGTAATTTAATTGTATGCTTTCATCCGATTTTGTTTTCGGCAATCAAGAAAATCACAGGCAAAAATTATGTTGAACGTGCCATAATCAAGGCTATCAAAAATGATATCGCAATCTATGCCATGCACACCGCTCTAGACAATCATCAAAATGGCGTGAACAAAATTTTTTGTGATGCGATTGGACTTATTAATCCAAAAATATTAATTCCAAAACAAAACTATATTCAAAAGTTGGTGACTTTTGCACCAAATGCAGAAGCAGAAAAAGTTAGAAATGCACTTTTTGCTGCTGGCGCAGGACGAATTGGAAATTATGAAAATTGCAGTTTCAATTCAACCGGTATTGGCACTTTCCAAGGAAATGAGAATAGTAATCCCGTTGTTGGAGAGCGGTTTGAATTTAAACAAGAAAACGAGACCAAAATCGAGGTCACTTTTGAAAAACATTTGAAGTCACAAATTTTGAAAGCACTTTTCGATGCGCATTTGTATGAAGAAGTTGCCTATGAAATTTATAATCTCGAAAATGATTTGCAAAACGTTGGACTTGGCATTATTGGCGACCTTGAAAGCGAAATATCCGAAAAAGAATTTCTTGATTTGGTAGCCAAAAAAATTGACGCAAAAGGAATTCGACATTCAGAATTTTTGAATAGAAAAGTAAAGAAAATTGCTGTGCTTGGTGGCTCAGGAAGTTTTGCAATTACTCATGCGATTGCAGCCGGTGCCGATGTGTTTTTGACAGCCGATTTAAAGTATCATGATTTTTATCAGGCCGAAAATAAAATTTTGCTGGCAGACGTAGGTCATTATGAATCAGAACGTTATACAAAAAACTATATTCATGCCGAAATTTCAAAAAAATTGATTAATTTTGCACCACGTTCAGAAAAAGTAAAAGTATTGCTATCTGAAATCAATACAAATCCTGTTAAGTACTTATAAAATATGGCGACTACAAAAGAATTGACTGTCGAAGAAAAGTTAAGAGCAATCTATGATTTGCAACTTATTGACACCAGAATTGACGAAATTAGAAACGTTCGTGGCGAATTGCCACTAGAAGTTGAAGATTTGGCCGATGAAGTGGCTGGACTTACTTCGCGTTTAGAAAAACTTAAATCTGATCTTGAAAGTCACGAAGAGGGCATTAAAACCAAGACTGCCGCCATTGCCGAGCATAAAGAATCTATCAAAAAATACACAAAACAACAAGACAATGTTCGTAATAATCGCGAGTTTAATGCATTGACAAAAGAAGTTGAGTTTCAAGAACTTGAAATTCAATTGGCAGAAAAACAGATCAGAGAAATGCGTGCTAATGTTGAGCATAAAAAGCAAATCATTGAAACGTCTACTGAAAAGTTGGAGCAGAAATCACAGCATTTGACTCACAAAAAAGCAGAACTTGATGATATTATGGCAGAAACCAGCAAAGAGGAGGGTTTCTTGAGCGATAAATCTGTAGAATATCGTGGCAATATAGAAGATAGATTGTTGGCGGCTTATGACAGAATCAGAAACAGTGTTCGAAATGGGTTGGCAGTAGTATCAATTGAACGTGGCGCTTCGGCAGGATCGTTTTTTACAATTCCTCCGCAAACACAAGTTGAAATTGCTGCACGTAAAAAAATCATAACCGACGAGCATTCTGGTCGTATTCTAGTAGATTCTGTTTTGGCCGAAGAAGAAAGAGAAAAAATGGATAAATTGTTTGCTAAATTTTAATAAGTTTTTAGAAAATATAAACCGCAAATGCACATGTTTTTTGTGCATTTGCGGTTTTTCTTATAATTTTACCATAAATAAAACAAATTCCCACAAATTATTTTGTCAAAATTGTAAACTTATTGTTTAGTTTACTTTTTATATTCTAATAAAATCTCTTGATTAAACACTAATTCGGTTTCGCTTTCAAAAAAAACAATTCTTTTTTCATAAACTGCTTTAACTAAATAGTGACTTCCTTTAAAATAGCATTTTCTTACATTGACTTTTAATGCGCCGTTTTCTGAAATTTTGAGCTGATGCGGATAACACAACAAAAGCTCGTCTTTTCTGAATGTTGGTATAAAAACATTTTGCGGAATTTCAGAAATTTCGCCAAACAATGAACCTACATATTTGTTTGCGGGATTGTTGTAGATGTTTTGAGAAAGGTCGTTTTGAATAATTTTTCCGTTTTGAATTACAATGGTTTTATCTGAAAACGAAAGCGCATCGGTGCTGTCGTGAGTGGCGACTATGCACGTTATGTTTTGGTTTTTGAGATAGGCAAATAGGTTGCGACGCAGTGCGTTTTTCTTGAAATTGTCGATGTGGCTAAAAGGCTCATCGAGCAACAATAGTTTTGGTTCGTTGGCTAAAACTTTTGCAATGGCTACTCGTTGCATTTGGCCGCCACTCAAAAAACGAGTTTTGGTGTTAACAAATTCGGTCATTTCGACGGTTTCTAGCAGCTCGTGAATTCGTGCTTTTTTCTTTTCTAGATTTATGTTTGACAGAAATTGGCCAATGTTTTCGGCAACTGTCGTAAATGGCATTAGGTCGAAGTCTTGTGCGAGATATTTCATTTCGGGATGACCCGAAACAAGATTCATTTTTGGTCCGAACGTTTCTATATCGTTA
>JBDLWE010000080.1:0-3711 GCA_039804445.1 Bacteroidota bacterium
GACTAAATCGATTGAAGTTTTAGTATTAGTTAGCTGTGTACGAAGAACTGGCTCAATTGTTATAATACATTCGTATAAAATTGTAGAAAACAAAATACAATGTTAGTTTTGTAGCAAACCACAATCAAACGTATTATTATGAGTTTAGCGCAAAAATTTACAGCATCAATAAATGAAGGTTATTTTAGCAACAATGCGCAAATTGTTCTTGGTTGCGGCATTTTTGAAAATCAATGCATTGCCGAGGCAAAAGTTAGCATTCCGCTCAAAACCATGAATCGGCACGGTCTTATAGCGGGTGCTACTGGTACGGGCAAAACAAAAACAATTCAAGTTTTGTCTGAACAATTGGCACAAAAAGGCATTCCAGTCTTGATGATGGATATAAAAGGAGATTTCTCGGGCATTGCAAAACCAGGCGAAGAAAAACCGTTTATTTCCGAGAGACATTCAAAAATTGGATTGCCATTTGCACCACGAGGTTTTTCTACTGAACTACTTACTCTATCTGAACAAAACGGGGTTCGATTGCGGGCAACCATTTCTGAATTTGGACCTGTGTTGTTTTCGCGAATTCTCGATTTAAACGACACACGAGCGGGCGTTGTATCTGTTATTTTCAAATATTGCGACGATAACAAAATGCCCCTTTTGGACTTAAAAGACATTAAAAAAATCCTCAATTATATCACCGAAGAAGGCAAAGCTGATATTTCAGAAAATTATGGTAAAATATCGACCGCAACTACAGGAACGATTCTTCGAAAAATTATAGAGCTTGAACAACAAGGTGCCGACATTTTTTTTGGCGAAAAATCATTTGAAATCGATGATTTACTTCGCATTGACGAAAATGGTTTTGGATACATTAATATAGTACGCCTCACAGACATTCAAGACAAACCCAAGTTGTTTTCGACTTTTATGCTGAATTTAATGGCAGAAATCTATAATACAATGCCAGAAAAAGGCGATTTAGATCAGCCAGAATTAGTGATTTTTATAGATGAAGCGCATTTGGTTTTTAAAGAGGCTTCATCAAAATTATTAGACCAAATCGAAACCATCATTAAACTGATTCGGTCAAAAGGGGTTGGTGTTTACTTTATTACCCAAAACCCAATGGATATCCCCAAAGGTGTTTTGGCGCAACTTGGTTTGAAAATTCAGCATGCCTTGCGAGCATTTACGGCAAATGATAGGCAGGCTATCAACCAAACGGCAGATAATTACCCGACATCAGAATTTTATAAAACCGAAGAAGTTTTAACATCTCTAGGCATCGGCGAAGCACTTGTAACTGCGCTTAACGAAAAAGGAATACCAACACCACTTGTGGCCACCATGATGCGTGCTCCCGAGAGCAGAATGGATATTTTGAGCGAAGATGAAATTGCAGAAATTAATTCAAACTCTAAACTTGTAGAAAAATATGCCGAAAACATTGACCGCGAAAGCGCTTATGAAATTTTGACCAAAAAAATCACAGACATAACCACAGAAGTCGAACAGCAAGTAGCAGAAAAACAACAGTCAAACGAACCAAGTGTTTTTGAAACAGTAGGTAAATCTGTAACAAAAATAGTAACAAGCGCCAGTTTTATTCGTGGTGCATTTAGTGTTTTGATGAAAGTTTTGAAAAGATAAAACCTTTAACAAAAATGAAAAAATATACTATTCAGACCAACCCGTTTATCGTGCCGACCACCGATGGCAAAATCATTAAAGAACATCACGGCAACGCAACTACCAATAATAAAGACATTTCTTTTGCACACATGATTGCGCCACCTCATTGGTCAGAGCCTTTTCAAACACCTGAATTTGCCGAATATACTTTTGTGATTTCAGGTCAAAAACAATTTATAATCGATAATGAAATTATAATTTTGGAAGCAGGACAATCCATTAAAATTGAGGCAAATACCCACGTTCAATATTCAAATCCGTTTGATGAAGTTTGCGAATATATTTCGGTTTGTACGCCTGCTTTTGATTTTCTGAAAGTTCATCGAGAGCAATAATTTTTTTTAGCGCAAAGTTCGCAAAGTTCGCAAAGTTTTAACATCTAATTTTTTTGCTGTTGTAGCAATTCCATAATTCGATTTTCAACAATTCCAGAATTCCAGCAATTTTCAATATCATCAATTTTCAAAATTTGTTGCATAATGTTTTCCTGAAAATCGCCTATCGCCAGCGCCTCAGAATACGGTTTTGTCGAAAAAGTTACTCTACTATATAAAGGTATCCATTTTTCAGGATATTTATCAGAAAACCACTTCTCAATTTTCTTTTGCAATAAAAATTTAGGGTCAGCCGTCTTAGCGCTCATTTCCAAAAAATTTCTATAAGACAGCTCTGCAATAGCATCGGCATTTGGCTTTCGTGACTTTTGATATTCACCAAATATCGTTTTCCAATCATCGCCATACCTTTCAATCATCATCTGCAAAACCGTAATATCTTCAAAGCCAGCGTTCATACCTTGACCATAAAACGGAACAATAGCATGGCAAGCATCGCCGATTAAAGCAATTTTGTTTTCAAATGTCCACGGATAACACTTCATCGTAACAAGCGTACTCGTAGGATTTTTAAAAAAATCTTTGACCAAATCTGGAATAACCTCAATAGTATCGGGTAAGTTTTTTCTAAAAAAACCCTCAACTTCCTGCTTAGTTTTCAAAGATTCAAACGAATTTTCGCCAACAAAAGGCATAAACAGCGTGCACGTAAAACTACCGTCAAGATTGGGCAACGCAATCAACATATATTTTCCGCGTGGCCAAATATGCAGCGCATTTTTATCTAACTTATGCGAACCATCTGCATTAGCCGGAATATGTAACTCTTTGTAACCCGTATCCAAAAACTCCTGCGAATAATTAAACATACTTTGTCTTTGCATGCGATGCCTTATTCTCGAAAAAGCACCGTCAGCCCCAAAAATCATATCATATTTCACATCGTGCCACTCGCCACGTTCTGTTTCACCAATATGCAAATTAGCAGTCGCCAAGTCAACATCCCAAATTTTTTGCTCAAAATAAAAAGTAGCACCAGCAGCCTCCGCCAAATCAATCATTTTTTTATTAAGCAAACCTCGCGAAATCGAATATATGTTTTCGTCATTGTTACCATATTGTTGCTCAACATACGAGTCAACCAAGTGAATACCACGCTTGCTCATTGGTATCGCAATTTCGCGAACCTCCTTGCCAACACCCGCCTCGTCCAAAGCTTTCCAGCCCCTATGCGACATTGCCAGATTGATAGATCGCCCCGAAAAATTAATCGTTCTTATATCTACACTTCGATCATAAACATCAACCACATGTCCAGACCTGCGCAAATAAATCGCCAAAAGCGAACCCACCAATCCCGAACCAATAACAGCAACCCTCAGTGACTTTTGCATATTTTAAAATATTAGGTAAAAATAGCCATAATTAAATAGCCATCACATTTTATCACTAAATTTATTCGTGCGTGCCCCCATTTTCCCAAAGGCGCAATCATTTCACTGTGCAGAGTGCCTTTGCTCAAATGCGGTCGCGCTTTCGGCTATATCTTTTTTAAATTTTTGTCCCCGAGAAGTCTCTAGTGAGCGAAGTCGAAGTACAGTCGAGGGACAAAAATTCAAAAAAGGATACCGCCTTAATCGCTCACGCATTGCAGCCGTTGAGCCAATTACGAAGTCAGAGAAAAGAA
>JBDLWE010000081.1:0-12119 GCA_039804445.1 Bacteroidota bacterium
CGTTATCATTTCACGTTTTCGTGTTACATCATTTCTTCTTTTTTCAATATCTGCTGCTTTTTGAATTGAGGTACCTTCTGAATATGTTTCCATTTTGTTATGATACTCATTCATTTTCTGGTCATATTCATTCATTTTTTTATCATACTCGTTCATTTGTTTGTTGTATTCTTCCATTTTTTTATCCTGATTTGCCATAAATTTTTCCATCTCTTCGTCAAATTTTTTTGAAGTGGCGTCCATTTGTTTTTCAAACGCTTGCATTTTTTTCTCAAAATCGGCAGCAATTTCTGGATCGTTCAGGTTTCTTGGTGCTTTTGGTGGTTTTGGCGCTTCAAATTTTGGTTGTTTGATATTTCCAAAATTTGTTGGTGGTGACGGAGGTGTTGGTGGTGACGGAGGTGTTGGCATTTGAACGGCATAGGCTTCTTGGTGCATAATAGTATCGATATCGTATTTGTTATTTGTAGATAACGAAACTTCTACGCCATTGCGAACCGTTTTTGAATAAAATCCAATTTCGCCATTGCCATTTTTATTAACATCATAAACTATTGAAAAATCTTCTATCGGCTTGTCAGATTCTACTTCGTGCTCACTTTCATTCCCTTTATGGTCATCAAATTTTACTTTAATTTGGGTGATTTCTTTTTTTGAATTTCGTTTAATTTTAGAAAATTCGATGTCAATATTGTTTTCAGATTTCAGTTTAGTAGTTGTTTCTTTAAAAAAATCGTCTGTACTATTTTTTGTAATCAAAATAGGTTCGATTGCGCTCGTTGATTTGGTAGGTGTGTTTTGATGTTTCTTAAATTTTTCTTGCGCAACAATTTTGGTTTGAAACTGAAACATAAATAGTGCAATTAACGGAACAACAATTGCCAATTTGATAAAGTTGGCTCGATGAGAGGGCTTTTTGTTTAACATAACGATTCGTTTTTTGATTAATGATTGATAAAAATGATTAGAAATAGCAACGCAGCTCATGCTGGTTGTGTTTTTTAGTAAGGTGTATTGATATTGTTTTTTGTTGTCAATTTTTGATATTGCGCCTGCATCGGCAATGAATTCTAAGTTTTGGATGACTGCGCTTTTGTAAAACCAAAGAACGGGATTGTACCAAAACACTGCCGAAAATATTTTTGAAATCAAAACATCGATGCTATGAAACTGCTGTGCGTGAATTTTTTCGTGCGCCAAAATAAATTCAAGTTCTGCTTTTGAATGTAAACTAGGATTGTAAACTATGGTTTTGAAAAACGAAAACGGTTCGATGTTTGAATTTATTTCGAATAGACGAAAATTGTTTTTATTAGTAAACTGCTGTTTATGAAGTACTTTTTTGTATAAATAATATTCTTGAAGAATTTTTATTATAAATATAAAAACTATTGACAAATAACAAATTGCAATTATGCCTACCCAATAGATCGGTTGAGCGGTTTGTGCAGAAAGTTGTTGATTATTTGTGATGGTTGTATTTGATATCGATTCAGAAATTATTTCTTTGATTGGAGCAACAATTATTATTTTTGTAAAAGATATAAAAGGGATTACTATTGATGCAAAAAGTCCGGATAGAAGAAAAAACCGATTGTAGTTGAAATAAGTTTCTTTTTTGAGAAACAGAAAATAGCAAACATAAAACAATGCAAGTAGCGCATTTACTTTCAAGAAATAGTTAAAATAGTTTTCCATAACTTAAGATTTTTCGTTTTCTATTATTGCGAGAATTTCTCGAAGTTCGGTGGCCGAAATTTTTTCTTCGCGTGCAAAATGGGAGACCATGTTTTTATACGAACTATCAAAGTAGGTATCAACAGCGTCGTTCATAAACCGCTTGCGGTAGTCTTCGATTTTGATGATTGGATAGTATTGATGGGTGTTGCCAAAAGCGTTGTGGGCCACAAAACCTTTTTCTTCTAGATTTCTGACGATGGTTGACAGTGTGTTGTAGTGAGGTTGTTCGTCTTTTATTTCGGTAAGAATTTCTTTTACGAATGCTTTTTTGAGATGCCACAAAATGAGCATTATTTCTTCTTCTTTATTGGTCAGATTTTGCATGATGAATTTCTTTGATGCAAACATATAACTATATTTTTAGTTAACAAACTATTTTTATAGTTATTTAACTAAATTTTAAGTTATTTGTTTTAGAGATGTAAAAACGTCAATAATTGTTTATGTACAAAGTGGGTCGCAAGCCCGGGCCAACTGTGGCGAGCAGGCACTAACAATATCTTTTTTCGCGAGGGACCAAGCACTCGTTTTAGATTGCTTGATCCCTCGCATTGACAGATTGGAAAGGTGGCAGAAAAACCAAGATTGTTTATGACTAAAGATTGGCTCCAAAAAAAAATCGAGCCGTTGCTGCTCGATTTTTAACGTTTATTAAAGTATGTTTTAAACTGCCGACTCTCTTTTAGTAACAGTTACCTTCAGATCAGTAGCATCTGTCTCGAAATCCATATTAATTTCGTCGCCCATACTTATTTGTGATTTGATTATTTCTTCGGCAAGTGCATCTTCGACATATTTTTGAATGGCTCTTTTTAGCGGTCTTGCGCCAAATTGTTTATCAAAACCTTTTTCGGCTACAAATGCTTTTGCTTTTTCGGTCAATGCCAAGGTATAACCAAGTTCTTTTACGCGACTATAAAGTTTAGCAAGTTCAATTTCGATAATTGCATTAATATGCTCTTGTTCTAATGCATTAAACACAATTACGTCGTCTATTCTGTTTAGAAACTCGGGTGCAAATGCTTTTTTGAGGGCGTTTTCTATTATCGATTTTGAATTATCGTCCGCATTTGCTGTTCGCGTAGCAGTGCCAAAACCAACTCCTTGACCAAAATCTTTGAGCTGTCTTGCGCCAATGTTGCTGGTCATGATGATAATGGTGTTTCTAAAATCTATTTTTCTGCCAAGGCTATCGGTCAAATATCCATCGTCTAGCACCTGCAACATCATATTAAAAACATCTGGATGTGCTTTTTCTATTTCGTCCAACAGTACAACTGCATATGGTTTACGCCGTACTTTTTCGGTCAATTGTCCGCCTTCTTCATAGCCTACATAGCCTGGAGGTGCACCAATCAAACGTGATATGGCAAATTTTTCCATGTATTCTGACATGTCTATTCTGATGAGTGCATCTTCAGAATCAAAAAGTTCGCGTGCCAGAACTTTTGCCAATTGGGTTTTTCCAACACCGGTTTGGCCTAAGAAAATAAACGAACCAATAGGTCTATTCGGGTCTTTGAGTCCCGCACGATTTCGTTGAATAGATTTTGCAATTTTCAAAACTGCTTCGTTTTGTCCAATGACTTTGTTTTGAATCAATTCTGGCAATTTTGCCAATTTATTGCTTTCGGTCTGTGCCACACGATTCACAGGAATGCCCGTCATCATTGAAACTACGTCGGCAACATTGTCTTCTGTAACTTCTATTCGATTGTTCTTGGCATCTTCCTCCCATTGTTCTTGGGCTATTGCAAGGTCTTTTTCTATTCGTTTTTCGTCGTCACGAAGGCGTGCTGCTTCTTCATATTTTTGTTTTTTGACAACAGCATTTTTGTTTTCGCGCACGTCTTCAAGCATTCGCTCCAAATCAAGAATTTGTTTTGGAACTTCAATGTTTGTAATGTGCACACGCGAACCTGCTTCGTCAAGGGCATCGATTGCTTTGTCTGGCAAAAAACGTTCTGACATGTACCTGTCTGTCAGTTTTACGCAGGCTTCAATTGCCTCGTCGGTATATGTGACATTATGGTGCGCTTCATATTTGTCCTTTATATTATGCAAAATCGTGATTGTTTCTTCAACCGAAGTAGGTTCTACAATCACTTTTTGAAAACGTCTCTCGAGTGCGCCATCTTTCTCGATATACTGTCTATATTCGTCAAGTGTAGTTGCGCCAATGCACTGAATTTCGCCTCGTGCCAACGCAGGTTTAAACATATTTGATGCATCGAGTGAACCTGTTGCGCCACCCGCACCAACGATGGTATGAATTTCGTCTATAAACAATATTATATCATCGTTTTTTTCGAGTTCGTTCATTACAGCTTTCATGCGCTCTTCAAATTGTCCACGATATTTGGTTCCTGCCACAAGGCTTGCCAAATCAAGCGTTACAACTCGTTTTCCGAACAGAATTCGAGATACTTTTTTCTGAATAATTCGTAGTGCAAGACCTTCGGCAATTGCAGATTTTCCCACGCCTGGCTCGCCAATTAGTAACGGATTATTTTTTTTACGACGGCTCAAAATTTGCGAAACTCGTTCGATTTCTTTTTCACGACCAACAACAGGGTCAAGTTTCCCTTCTTCTGCCATTTCGGTCAAATCGCGGCCAAAATTGTCTAAAACGGGCGTTTTACTTTTTTTGTTAGATTTGTTTGCAGTGCCACCAAGATTGTCACCTCTAAGGCTGTCATCTTGTCCTGAATCGTCATTGAACGATGCGTTTTTTGGCAAATTTTCGATAAAATCGTCTTGTTCTTGTCCTGGAATCATATTAAGGTATTGCTCTTTTGCATTATCATAATCAATTTTTAGGCGATTCATTAACTTGGTTGTTGGATCATTATCGTTTCTTAAAATGCATAAAAGCAGGTGTGCTGTGCTTATTGACGTGGCTTGATAAACTTTTGCTTCTAGAAAAGTAGTTTTTAAAGCACGTTCTGCTTGACGAGTCAAATGCAGATTTCTTTTGTCATTATTAACAATAACAGTTTGATTGGCAGGGCTTAATATTTCAAATTTTTTGCGTAAGTAATCTAGATCAATAGAAAGGTTGTTCAAAATATTGATTGCTTTACCTTGTCCGTCACGCAAAATTCCTAACATCAAATGCTCTGTGCCTATAAAATCGTGACCTAATCGCAATGCTTCTTCTTTACTAAAAGTAATTACATCTTTTACGCGTGGTGAAAAATTATCGTCCATAATATATGATAGCTATTTTTTGTAAATTTATTTATTTTTTATTCAAATTCCAAAAATCATTCCGAAAAAATTCATGGCAGTTGTAGAGATTTTTTATAAAACTAAACAAAGTATAATTACTAAAATTTTTTTTCACATTTGATTAAATATTGTTGTTAATAATTCAGTCAATTTTATGTTAATTTTAAAGTCTAAAAATTATTAAAGTTGTATATTAGCAAGATTTTTAAAACGCAAATATTTTTAATTTTTTACATACATTATGGCTGACGGAGAAAAGTTGATCCCTATAAATATTGAAGATGAAATGAAATCTGCATACATTGATTATTCAATGTCTGTGATCGTTTCAAGAGCATTGCCCGACGTGCGTGACGGTCTAAAACCAGTGCACCGACGAGTTTTATACGGAATGTACGATTTAGGTGTTTTTTCTAATAAAGCCCACAAAAAATCAGCAAGAATTGTTGGTGAAGTGCTAGGAAAGTATCATCCGCATGGCGACACGTCGGTGTATGATGCAATGGTTCGTATGGCGCAGGAATGGTCTATGCGATATATGCTTATAGACGGTCAAGGAAATTTTGGTTCTGTAGATGGCGATAGTCCTGCAGCAATGCGGTATACCGAAGCCCGAATGAAAAAGATTTCGGAAGATATTATGGCCGATATCGAAAAGGAAACCGTTGATTTTAAACTAAATTTTGACGATACTTTATATGAGCCAACCGTAATGCCAACGCGCGTTCCTACTTTGTTAATAAACGGAGCAACCGGAATTGCCGTAGGTATGGCAACCAACATGCCGCCTCACAACTTGACCGAAGTTATCAACGGAACATTGGCCTATTTGGATAATACCGAGATTGAAATCGATGAATTGATGAACCACATCAAAGCACCAGATTTTCCAACGGGAGGCATTATTTATGGATACGAAGGCGTTCGCGAAGCATTTAAAACCGGGCGTGGTCGAATTGTGATGCGAGCCAAAGTTGGTTTTGAAGAAGTCGATGGTCGCGAATCGATTATTGTTCACGAAATTCCGTATCAGGTCAACAAAGCTGATATGATCAAGCGAACTGCAGATCTGGTTAATGACAAAAAAATTGAAGGAATTAGCAACATTCGCGACGAATCTGACAGAAACGGAATGCGAATCGTGTATATCTTGAAGCGAGATGCAACACCAAATGTTGTCCTTAATACACTATTTAAATTTACGCAACTTCAAACGTCTTTTTCTGTAAACAATATTGCACTAGTCAAAGGTCGTCCGCAAATGTTGAATCTAAAAGACATGATTCATTATTTTGTAGAACATCGCCACGACGTTGTGGTTCGCAGAACACAATTTGAACTTAAAAAAGCCGAAGAACGCGCCCACATTCTTGAGGGTCTCATTATTGCCTCGGACAATATTGACGAAGTAATCAAAATCATTAGAGCATCTAGCAATGGCGAACAAGCCAGGGAGCGATTGATAGAGCGTTTTGCTTTGTCAGACATTCAAGCACGTGCGATTGTCGAAATGCGTTTGCGTCAACTAACTGGTCTTGAACAAGATAAACTTCGAACGGAGTATGCCGAAGTCATGAAATTGATAGCGCACTTGAAAGAATTGTTGGCAAATGTAGATTTGCGAACCGAACTGATAAGAGAAGAACTTATAGAAATCAGAGACAAATATGGAGACGAAAGACGCTCGACCATAGAACTTTCTGGTGGCGACGTAAGTATTGAAGATTTGATTGCCGACGAAAATGTGGTTATTACAATTTCGCATGCAGGATATATCAAACGAACAAATCTTACTGAATATAAAACACAGAATAGAGGCGGAGTGGGTCAAAAATCTGCAGGAACGCGTGATCAAGATTTCTTGGAACATATGTTTGTGGCAACCAACCATCAATATATGATGTTTTTTACGCAGAAAGGTCGTTGTTTCTGGATGAGAGTCTATGAAATTCCCGAAGGCTCAAAAACCGCAAAAGGTCGTGCTTTGCAAAACCTTATCAATATAGAATCAGACGATAAAGTAAAGGCATTTATATGCACTCAAGATTTGAAAGACAAAGCCTATACGATGAGTCACAACCTTATTATGGTAACAAAACAAGGTTTAGTCAAAAAAACTTCGTTAGACAAATATTCAAAACCACGTGTCAATGGCGTTGCCGCAATAACAATTAGAGAAGGCGATGAATTGCTAGAAGCAAAATTGACAAATGGCGAAAGTCAGATTATTGTGGCGGTAAAGTCTGGCAAATTGATTCGTTTTGAAGAAACCAAAACAAGACCGATTGGTCGAACAGGATCTGGAGTTCGTGGCATTAGACTTGCCGACGACAAAGACGAAGTCATTGGCATGGTTTCTGTAAATGATATGAGTAGTGAGATTTTGGTAGTTTCTGAAAATGGATATGGAAAAAAATCAAGTATCGATGCCTATAAAATCACCAACCGTGGTGGAAAAGGTGTTAGAACTTTAAAGATTACCGAAAAAACAGGACAACTTATTTCGATAAATGCCGTTACAGATGCCGATGATTTGATGATTATTAATAAATCTGGACTTACAATCAGGATGGCTGTCGAAGATTTGCGAGTAATGGGTCGTGCTACGCAAGGTGTTAAGCTTATCAATTTGAATGGAAATGACGCTATTGCCGCTGTTGCAAAAGTAATGAAAGACGACATTTCTGAACCAATTGTTGATGAAGAGGGTAATATTATTGAAGTAGAAGTCATCGAAAGAGTAAAACCGGTTTTAGAAATTCTAGAAGATGATGGCGCAGACGAAGAAGACGAAGAAGATGACGACCTTTCTGATGATGAAGCAGAAGATGATGAATCAAACGATGCAGATGAAGATTAAATTTTAGAATGCCAATAAATAGTATTAATTATTAATTTATTGAAGATTTATAATATATTTGAAATTTTTTTAACAATTTATTAAATTAACAAGCAATGAAAAAACAGATTATAGTATTAGCAATAACAATATTCTTTTCGGCAGTGGCTATCGCACAGAAAGACGAAATGAAAACCCTTAAGAAAATTTTTGAAAGAGAAACACCTTCTGCAAAAGACGTAATTGATTATAAAGCAGCAATCGTTGCAGCAGAGCCATTGATTTCTGCTGGAACAGATGCAGACAAAAACTATTTTGAGTTGTACAAATCGTCGTTGCCAATTGTAGAGACAGTTGCATTTGCAAACGGCGATGCAAAAAAAGTAAATGATGGTTTTACAAAATATTTTAATTTAGATAACACCCTGAAATTAGTAGATTCCTACAAATCAACTTTAGATTTCGAAAAAAAATCTGGAAAAAGCACTTATTCCAAGAACATTGAGGCTGCAATTGCTAGATATAAACCAATGATGATTGGCTATGCAGTAAACCTTGGAAACGAAAATAAGTATGCCGAGGCATCAAAAATTTTATATGCTACTTACGAACTTGATAAAAAAGATGTTGACAAGTTATACTATGCTGCTGGTTATGCTGTAAACGGCAAAGATTATAAAAATGCGCTAAATTACTACAACCAACTGATTGCGTTAAATTATTCAGGAGAGAAAACAGTATATTATGCAAAAAGTTTATTAAACAACAACGAAGATAATTTTACAAACAAAGAAGAACGTGATAGACTAGTAAAACTTAAAACTCATGAAAAACCTCGTGACGAAAATGAACCATCAAAAAGAGGCGAAATTTATAAAAATGTAGCTCTTCTTTACCAACAAGACGGTAAAATAGACGAAGCAAAACGAGTTATCAAAGAAGCTGTAAAACTAAATCCAGAAGATACAAATCTTGCCCTGTCAGAAGCAAATTTATATTTAGAAACCAAAGATATGGCAACTTATAAAACGTTGGTTGCTGAAATTCTCGCAAAAAATGGCAACAATGCAGAGTTGCTCTATAACATGGGCGTAATTGCATACGGCAATAAGCAGAATGCCGAGGCCGAAGAATTTTATAAAAAAGCAATTGCCATAGATCCAAAGTACGGAAATGCCTATTTGAATCTTGCAATTATTAAGCTTGAATCAGAAAAAGAAGTAATTGCCCAAATGAACAAATTAGGAAATTCGCCCGCAGATAACAAAAAATATGACGAGTTGAAAACAAAAAGAAACGGAATTTTTAATGATTCAATGCCATATCTAGAGAAAGCAGTCGAACTTGATGAAACCAACAAAGACGCTGCAAAAACTCTTTTAAGTGTTTATAAGGCTTTAGAAATTATGGATAAAGCAAAAGCGTTGAAAGCAAAAATTGACTTACAAAAATAGTATCTTACCGTTTATAAAAAAGCCATGCAGAGATGTATGGCTTTTTTTATTTACTTTTTGGGCGTTCCGCGCGCCCGCCGCAGCGGGTAGCGCGGCGGTGTTCCGCTCCCAATCTATCATTGGGAGAGACAAAGAAATCTCTTGACGGATTGCTTTGTCCTTCACAATGACAGGATTTCCGCTCAACACCTAACGCAATTTTATCGTTGACCACATTTGTAAAATTATGTGATTATATTTGCAAATTGTTTTATCCAATTGCTTGATAATTTGTAGGTTATATTTCAATACATATCCTAATAAATACTACTATAAAAATTATATCCTACAATTTTAAACATTAAACCTAAAATGCATCACGTCGCCATCTTTGACAATATATTCTTTGCCTTCGACTTTAAATTTACCAGCTTCTTTTGCTTTAGCTTCAGACCCGTAAATGACATAATCATCAAACGAAATAACTTCGGCACGGATAAACCCTTTTTCAAAATCAGTATGAATCACACCTGCCGCCTGCGGTGCAGTCGACCCAATATTAATTGTCCACGCTCGTACTTCCTTGACGCCAGCCGTAAAATAGGTTTGTTGTTTCAAAAGTTTGTAGGCTGCACGAATTAAAACCGATGAACCAGGCTCTGAAAGTCCCATATCTTCAAGAAAAACTTGACGTTCTTCGTAGGTTTCAAGTTCTGTAATATCGGCTTCGGTACCAACAGCTAGTACAATAATTTCGGCATTTTCGTCTTTTACCAGCTCCCGCACTTGTTCTACATAATGGTTTCCAGTTGCGGCCGAGTTTTCATCAACATTGCAAACATATAAAACGGGTTTTGCAGTTATTAATTGAAAGTTTTCAAACAAAACTTCTTCGTCAAAATTTGCAGGAGATATCGTTCGTGCTGATTTGGCTTGAAGCAATGTTTCTCTAATACGGTTTAAAAGCCCTTCTTCGACTTGTGCCTCTTTATTACCGGTTTTGGCAGCGCGTTTTACTTTTTCGAGACGTTTCTCAACGTTTTCAAGATCTTTTAGTTGCAGTTCAATATCTATTGTTTCTTTATCACGAATTGGATTTACATTGCCATCTACATGAATTATGTTATCATTATCAAAGCATCTTAAAACATGAATAATTGCATTGCACTCTCGAATGTTTCCAAGAAATTGATTGCCAAGACCTTCGCCCTTACTAGCCCCTTTGACCAAACCAGCAATATCAACAATATCTACTGTTGCCATCACGACGCGCTCTGGATTCACAAGTTCTTCTAGTTTTGCAATTCTTGGGTCTGGTACATTTACAACACCTATATTAGGTTCTATCGTACAAAACGGAAAATTTGCACTTTGGGCTTTTGCATTTGATAAACAATTAAATAACGTTGATTTTCCGACGTTTGGCAACCCTACAATACCTGCTTTCATTTTGAAATAATTAAAAAATATTTTTTAAATTTTTTGAATGGCAAATGTAGTTCTAAAAAAAATCTAAAAAAAATTTAAAAAATTTCTGAAGTTTTGTTAATTACTTGCTAAAAAAAATCGTACTATTGCACAAATATTAAGATTATTTAACAACCAAAACCAAATTTTTATGAAAAAGATTGCATTATTTTTATTGATGCTAACGACTTCTTTTACATTTGCACAAAAAGATGTATCAGGAAAAGTAACCGATGATTCGGGCGCTGGACTTTCTGGCGTGAATGTAAAAGAAAAAGGAACAAACAATGCCTCGAGCACCGACTTTGATGGTGTGTTTAAAATGAAGGTTAAAGATGGCGCAACGCTGGTTTTTAGTTATGTTGGGTTTTCTAAAATCGAAAAAAGTACTGAAGGAGTTTCTAAAGTTGATGTAACGATGTCTGCAACTAACAACGACACGCAATTGCAAGACATTGTTGTGGTTGGTACAAGAACTGCGCCGCGTAGCAACACTACATCGGCGTTGCCAGTAGATGTTTTGACCGCCAAAGATTTAACGTCTACAGGACAAGCTACGTTTGACAAGGCTTTGCAGTACAGAATTCCATCGTTTAACACCGTGCAAACACCGGTAAACGATGCGACATCGCTTTTAGATCCGTACGAAATTAGAAACATGGGACCGTCAAGAACCTTGATTTTGATCAACGGAAAACGTAAAAACATGAGTTCACTTGTTTATACACAAACAAGCCCAGGACGAGGCGAAACAGGTGCAGATATATCTGCAATACCGCAAGACGCAATTGAGCGTGTTGAAATCTTGAGAGACGGTGCATCTGCGCAGTATGGTTCTGATGCTATCGCGGGTGTTATGAACATTATTTTGAAGAAAAATACAAGCGTTGGTTCTACAACCCTGCGTTCTGGTATTACTTTAGAAGGAGATGGCGAGATGCTAGGTGCAGCCATAAACAATGGTTCGACTGTTGGTGATAACGGTTTTATTAATTACACTATCGATTTATCAAAAACGTCATTAGCAAATCGGCCAGGAAAAGTTAATGCTGATGGAGAAGCTGCAGATTTTGGAGCTAGCCTTGCAGATGTAAATGCATTTTTATCTAAACGTCCAGATGCTGGTAACATCAACGGTTCGCCAGAAACTGCCGCTGCTAAATTTGCAGTAAACGGTGGTACTAATTATTCTGATGAAACCCAAATGTACTACAACGCTGCTTATGTTTACAAAAAAGTAAATTCATTTGCAAATTACAGAACACCGTATTGGAGAAGTGTGGCTGCTATGCCATATCTTGCATCACTTTACGGAAACGGGACGCCTGGTTCATACATGGGTTATGTTCCAACTTTTGATGGAGATTTGAATGATTACAACGCAACTATTGGGTACAAGACTGTAAAAA
>JBDLWE010000082.1:0-15393 GCA_039804445.1 Bacteroidota bacterium
AAAAATCATACTAAACAAATGATCTTGGCATTTAAACTGCTTAATGTAACGATCAGAATCGTGCTTTTTAACAGCTCGTTTAATCATGGAATCGTCAATCAAAGAAATCAACTGTGCGAAAACAGATTTAGTCGAAAAATACTTATTTTTGTCCATCGTTATTTTTGTTTTGCAACTCAAAATTACGATTATTTTTGAGAAGCCATTAATTTGGCTTCTTTTTTATCGGACAACAATGATTTTTTAATTATAATTAGTTTATATTTTCGAGATGTGTATACTGATCGCAGCCGAAGTAGAGTCGAGGAATTTAATTTTTTGAAATATGAAATTTTATTATGTTTACATTTTAAGATGCAGCGATAATTCGCTTTATATAGGCATTTCAAACGACATAGAACGAAGGTTAAATGAGCATCAAGATGGGCATTTACCAAATACATACACTTTTACACGTAGGCCTGTTTTATTAGTATTCGCTCAAGAATTTACAGATCCGACACAAGCGATTTTTTTTGAAAAAAAGTTAAAAGGTTGGTCAAAAGCAAAAAAAGAGGCATTTATAAAAGGAGATTTTGATATGTTACAAACTTTAGCAGAATGTCGAAATGCGACAAATTCAAATTATAAAGAGAATCCCTCGACTGCGCTCGGGAGGACAGAATATATTAAATATAGAAGAAAAATTTTATAAAACAGAGTCCCTCGACTGCGCTCGGGAGGACAGAATAAATTAAATATAAAAGAAAAATTTTATAAAATAGAGTCCCTCGACTGCGCTCGGGAGGACAGAATGAATTAAATATAAAAAAAAAATTTTATAAAATAGAGTCCCTCTACTGTACTTCGACTTAGCTCAGTATAGACTTCTCGGGAAGACAAAAAGTAATAGAAAAACCATGAACCCAGTCCAACCACATTCACTTTTTTCAGATTTCGACATCAACCTTTTCAAAGCGGGTAAGCACTTTCGCCTTTACGAAAAACTTGGCGCACACCTCATTACCGTCAACGGCGTCGCAGGCGTTTACTTTGCTGTTTGGGCACCGTCGGCACGCTCGGTTGCGGTCGTCGGCGACTTTAACTATTGGATACAAGGCCAACACCAACTCAACGTTCGTTGGGACGACTCTGGAATTTGGGAAGGATTTATACCAAATGTTCAAAAAGGCAGCACCTATAAATACAAAATTCAGTCCACCAACAACGGAGTCATTACCGAAAAAGCCGATCCATTTGCGCTTTATTGTGAACATCCACCGCACACAGCATCAGTTGTTTGGGATTTGGGCTATAAATGGAAAGACAAAAAATGGATGGACACACGCAAAGACCACAACGGTCTTGATAAGCCTTATTCTGTCTATGAAGTGCATTTGGGTTCTTGGAAACGCAACTCCGAAGGTAAATTCTTGACCTATCTCGAGCTTGCCGTCGATTTGGTTAACTACGTCAAAGAAACTGGTTTTACTCACGTAGAGTTCATGCCTGTCATGGAATATCCTTACGACCCATCGTGGGGCTACCAACTTGTGGGCTATTTTGCACCAACATCTCGATTTGGCAAACCACAAGATTTTATGGTGCTTGTCGATGCTTTGCACCAAGCCGGAATTGGCGTAATTCTCGATTGGGTGCCATCTCACTTCCCTGACGATGCCCACGGACTTGGCTTTTTTGATGGCTCAAACCTTTTTGAACATCCCGATCGTCGCAAAGGATACCACCCTGATTGGAAGAGTTTGGTTTTTAATTACGGTCGCAACGAAGTTCGCGCTTTCCTGATTTCAAATGCCATTTTTTGGCTGCAAAACTACCACGTCGATGGGCTTCGGGTCGATGCCGTTGCCTCAATGCTTTATTTAGACTATTCCCGAAAAGACGGCGAGTGGGAGCCAAACGAGTTTGGCGGGCGCGAAAACCTAGACACTATCAGTTTTCTCAAAGATTTTAACGAGGCCGTATATTCAAATTTTGATGGCGTGCAAACCATTGCCGAAGAAAGCACCAGTTTCCCCATGGTCTCACGCCCCACATTTGCGGGCGGACTTGGTTTTGGAATGAAATGGATGATGGGCTGGATGCACGACACCCTAAAATATTTTCAGAAAGAATCTGTGTTCCGCAAATACCACCAAAACGATCTTACCTTTTCTATGACCTATGCCTTCTCAGAAAATTTTATGCTTCCGCTCTCGCACGACGAGGTGGTATATGGCAAAAAATCAATCGCAAGCCGAATGGTTGGCGACGAATGGCAAAAATTCGCTAACCTGCGCCTACTATATGGCTATATGTTTACGCACCCCGGCGCAAAACTGCTTTTTATGGGGTCAGAATTTGGCCAAAGTGCCGAGTGGAATTTTGAAGCAAGTCTCGATTGGCATCTTTTGCAATACGGTTATCATGCTGGAATCAAACAAGTTATCACAGACTTAAACGCACTCTACAAAAACTATCCTGCCCTGCACGAAAAACAATTTAGCCCCGAAGGTTTCGAGTGGATTAACTATTCAGACCATCAAAACGCCGTTATGGCATACATCCGAAAAGGAAAAAACCCACAAGACGATTTGATAATTATTTGCAATTTCACACCAATCGTGCGTGGCAACTACAGAATAGGCGCAACCAAAAAAGGCAAACTGACCCAAATTTTTAATTCTGATGCGGTAATTTATGCAGGAAGCGGTGTCACAAATCTAAAGCCCATCAAAACAGAAGACTCGCCTTGGAACGGCCGCGAAAATTCTGCCGAAGTAATTCTGGCGCCATTGTCAGTAACTGTTTTTAAAATTGAATAGTTTTGATAGTCAGGTGCAAATTGTACTCTTTTGAAAAATAAAACATATTTGTTTGATTGTAATTTCTTGATTGGCAATTAATTTTGTGTGACATTAAGTACTGTTCGCGATAGGGATGGACGTGAAGCTCTTGTCATTGCGATAAAGTCAAGGCCTTTTATAAAAATCATTTTTTTTTTCGCAATGACAAAGCGGGAACAGACAGCCCGCCCACAACCATCTTATTTTTTTTGATTGAATTAAAATCATTTGGTTGTGGGATCGCCCAAGAAATAAAATTTTTGATTTGTTAAAAAAACTTCAAACCAACGTTAATTTGTTTATTTGAAGCGATTAAATGCTGTATAAATTGCGAAATCAGTATTATTTTGATTCGTGGTTGATAAACCTGCAATATTTTTTGTAGTAATTTAATAATGCAACTTTTTATTTTTTTGTAGAAAATCGTTTTCGTAAATTTGCAACACAAACAATCTTAAAAACAAATTTGTATGGCTTTTGATATTCAAATGATTGAAAAAGTGTATGCCACAATGGCCGAGCGTGTCGACAAAGCGCGCGAAATCGTTGGGCGTCCGCTGTCGTTGACCGAAAAAATATTGTATTCGCACCTTTGGTCACAAACGCCAAATGCAGTTTTCAACCGTGGTGCCGACTATGTCGATTTTGCTCCAGACCGTGTGGCTTGTCAAGATGCAACCGCCCAAATGGCACTTTTGCAGTTCATGCACGCCGGCAAAAAAACTGTCGCTGTGCCAACAACTGTGCATTGCGACCATTTGATTCAAGCAAAATCAGGCGCATCCGTCGATTTGGCTTTTGCAAACAAACAATCAAAAGAAGTTTTCGACTTTTTGTCGTCGGTTTCAAACAAATATGGAATTGGTTTTTGGAAACCAGGTTCAGGAATTATTCACCAAATCGTTTTAGAAAACTATGCATTTCCGGGCGGAATGATGATAGGCACCGACTCGCACACCGTAAACGCAGGCGGCCTCGGAATGCTAGCCATTGGCGTGGGTGGTGCAGATGCTGTTGATGTAATGTCGGGAATGTCATGGGAACTAAAATTTCCGAAACTCATTGGTGTTAAACTCACCGGAAAACTAAACGGGTGGACTTCGGCCAAAGACGTCATTTTGAAAGTAGCCGACATCCTGACCGTAAAAGGCGGAACCGGCGCAGTAGTCGAATATTTTGGCGAAGGCGCAACAAGCATATCCTGCACCGGCAAAGGCACAATTTGCAACATGGGTGCCGAAATTGGCGCAACAACATCAACGTTTGGCTATGACGATTCTATGCGCCGTTACCTTGCAGCCACAGGCCGTCAAGACGTGGTAGATGCTGCCGACAAAGTAGCAAATTACTTGACTGCAGACCCAGAAGTATATGCAAATCCTGAGCAATATTTTGACCAACTAATAGAAATAAACCTTTCTGAACTCGAGCCACACATTAACGGACCATTTACACCAGACCGCGGAACGCCCGTATCTCAAATGAAGGCCGAAGCCGCCGCAAATGGGTGGCCATTGAAAGTAGAATGGGGACTTATCGGCTCTTGCACCAACTCCTCTTACGAAGACATGTCGCGTGCCGCATCTATTGTAGAGCAAGCCGTTGCCCATGGCATCACGCCAAAAGCTGAGTTTGGAATCAACCCTGGTTCAGAGCAAATTAGATACACCATTGAGCGTGACGGGATTATTGCCACGTTCGAAAAAATGGGAACAAAAGTTTTTACAAACGCTTGTGGTCCTTGTATCGGGCAGTGGGATAGAGAAGGAGCAGACAAGCAAGAAAAAAATACGATTGTACACTCGTTTAACCGAAATTTCTCGAAACGTGCAGACGGAAATCCAAACACCCATGCTTTTGTAACTTCACCAGAAATGGTTGCAGCACTTGCAATTTCGGGCGATTTAAGTTTCAATCCGCTCACAGATTCGCTCATGAGCGATAAGGGAGAAATGGTAAAGCTGCTTCCACCTAAAGGCGACGAACTGCCATCAAGAGGTTTTGACGTCGAAGATGCCGGTTTTCAGGCACCTGCCGAAGACGGTTCTGGAGTGAATGTCGTGGTTTCTGAAACTTCTGACCGTTTGCAACTTCTTGCACCTTTTGACCCTTGGGACGGAAAAAATATTGTTGGTGCAAAACTGCTAATCAAAGCCTTTGGCAAATGCACCACAGACCATATCTCAATGGCTGGCCCATGGCTACGTTTCCGTGGTCACCTCGACAACATTTCGAACAATATGCTCATTGGTGCCGAAAACGCATTTAACCAAAAAGCAAATTCAGTCAAAAACCAACTCACAAGCCAATATGCCGAAGTTCCAGCCGTAGCACGCGCCTACAAAGCCGCCGGAATTCCGAGTATAGTCGTGGGCGATCACAACTATGGCGAAGGAAGTTCAAGAGAACATGCCGCAATGGAACCACGATTTTTGGGAGTGAAAGCAGTTTTGGTAAAATCGTTTGCCAGAATTCACGAAACAAACCTCAAAAAACAAGGAATGTTAGGATTGACTTTTGCCAACGAAACCGACTATGACAAAATTCAAGAAGACGACACCATCAACTTTGTAGATTTGACCGACTTTGCGCCAAACAAACCTTTGTCGTTAGAATTTGTTCATGCCGATGGGTCGAAAGATATAATTTTAGCAAACCACACCTACAACGAAAGCCAAATAGGTTGGTTCGTGGCAGGTTCGGCACTCAATTTGATTGCTGCTGGAAAAGCATAATTTTATAAAACGTAATTGCATAAAAAAAACGTCTCGAGTAATTGAGACGTTTTTTTTTAGTTTTCCTATTGTTGTCTAATTTAAAGTATACGCTGAGCGCAGTCGAAGTACAGTCGCGGTGTTTTTTTGGAGCTTTTCCTGCTTTCCGTTTCAATCTTTCAAGAAAAAACCTTTTTTTACAAGATTGTGCAAGAGCTTCCGTTGGTCGCTTTGCAAAATCAGCAAAAAATAGGTTTTTTCTTGAAAGGATTTTCACTACAATCGGGGCTAAGGTTTTGACTATTATTTAAAACCTACATTCTATACAAAAGCCCAACATTCATTACAAAATTGTTTGTCAACGTATTCTGAAAACCAGCTGCATTTGGTCTTTCAAAATTTGCGTCAAGCAAATCAATACGACGTAGCAGCGTATAACCAGGTTTTATGTCAAGCCACAATTTGTTTTTTAATTTAATTTGAGCAAACGCTGCAACATTAGCATTGATGGCTTGCAAATAAGCCGTTCTTTCGTTTTGCAATTCAAAAATCGACGCGTTCAAAGTGGCATTCAGACCATATAAAAATGTTGGTTTATGTTTTACCAAAAACAAAACAGAGTTCGGCAACGTTGCATTAAACCTATATTTTGCAGTTTCATAATTAAAAATTGCAAACAGAATTATTGCATTTCTGCTGAAGTCATTGTTATAGTTTACCCCAATTGCCCAACGAATCGATTTGTTGCTTTGTGATTGACGCATATAGCCAAATGACACCGACGGAAAAAGGCTGTTGCCCGAGATGTTCTCTTGCAATTCGCTTCTCATGTTGAAACGAACGCCACCGATCAAAAAGTTTTTCACGTTTTTGGTAAACACAAAATTACTTTTGTACTCCAAATCTTGCAAGTTTGGATTTAGACTTCCTTCCAAAAAAACCGTTCTATAAGCAAATGAGTTGTCCCATCGAACTTTTTTGAAAATGTTTTTCGATTTTAAAAAATAATTAAAATCGACGTTTGATTGGTCCAAATGGTGCAGGTTTTCTGAATTAGACCTGTTATAAAAAATGTAATTTAGAGTAGCGCGATTTTCTGTTTGCGAATAAGCATTGTTTAGGGAAATCACAAAAGTGGCAATGAGTAGGATTTTTCTAAGCATAAAAAATTTAATTTGGGATAAAACTTCATTCAAAGAAATTATTATTATTTTTTTATAAAAATTTTTTTAATGGTGTTTATGAATGGCAAACATACAAATCCGACCGCAAGTGCTAGCGTAAAATCTTTGACTATTGATGGAAATTGTTCCATAAAATGGTGTAAAAACGGAATATTGTGCCCAAAAATGCCGCCTGCAACAAGCAAAAGTGCCAAGGTACCAACAACAGATAGACCTTTCACAATTAACGGCAGTGCATTTACCAAACCTCGACCGATTATTGCGCCAATACTTTTTTCGTTTTTACTAATTGCAATAAGTTTTAGACCTGCATCGTCCATTCTTACAATTAGTGCAACGATACCATAGACACCAATCGTAGCAACCAATGCCACAACAGATACAACTATGATTTGCATCGAAAGTGATTTGTCAAGCACTGTACCAAGCGCAATGATTACGATTTCGATCGATAAAATAAAGTCGGTCACAATTGCCGATTTGATTTTGGTTTTTTCTGAATCTAAAATTTCCTCTTCCGAAGGATCATCTGTAATGTTAACAATAACATGATTTTTTTTATGAAAAAAATATTCATAAATTTTTTCAGCTCCTTCGTATGCAAGGTAAACACCGCCTAAAACCAAAACTACCAAAACAGCAGTTGGAGCAAAATAGCTTAATAAAAAAGCGACAGGCAAAATAATAATTTTGTTAAGAAGAGAGCCTTTTGCAATTGCCCACAAAACAGGTATTTCTCTCGACGAAACAAAACCTGATGCTTTTTCGGCATTTACCGCTAAATCATCGCCCAAAATTCCCGCAGTTTTTTTGGTGGCAATTTTGCTCATCGCTGCAACGTCGTCCATTAAAAGTGCAATATCATCAAAAAGCGCAAAAAATCCTGAAGCCATTTTTTTATGTTTTATTTAATTAGATTGTAAAATCTAATTCAAATATTAATTTTTATGTTTAAAACAAAAGTAAAACATTTGTACAGCATTTAAAAAAGTGTTAATATAATTTTAGGATTTTTTTAAGCAGTTTGCAGTGTTTTAAACAAATCAAAATCATGCTTTTTGGATAAAAGTTATTATATTCGCACATCAATCAATACCAAAATTAAGAAAATGCAACAAATTAAAGAACAGGATTTTAAGCGTGAATTAGGGCTTTTTGACGGCATCATGCTTGTTGTAGGCTCAATGATTGGCTCGGGAATTTTTATAGTTTCATCAGACATTGCACGTCAAGTTGGTTCTGCTGGTTGGTTGCTTTTTATTTGGTTAATAACAGCCATCACCACCACAATTGCGGCGGTTAGCTACGGCGAGTTGAGTGCTATGTACCCTAAGGCTGGTGGACAATATGTGTTTTTGCAAGAAGCCTATGGGCGTTTGGTTGCGTTTTTGTTCGGATGGAGTTTTTTTGCGGTCATTCAAACAGGTACAATTGCGGCGGTTGGTGTTGCATTTTCTAAGTTTGCAGCTTATACATACGAGCCATTTTCTGAGAATAATATTCTGCTAGAAATTGGTAGTTTTCATTTATCTGCAGCGCAATTGGTTTCGATTTTTACGATAATTTTCCTGACTTATTTGAATAGTCTTGGTGTCAAAAACGGAAAAATTCTGCAAACCGTGCTTACAATCATCAAAGTCGGGTCTATTTTCGGGCTTGTGATTTTTGGGTTTTCGGCAATGAATGCAGACGTTTGGTCACAAAATTGGGCAGATGCATGGCACATTCAAAGTTGGAATTCAGAAACGCTGTCCTGGTCTTCGGTGGTTAGCGTGGGACTAATTTCTGCTTTTGCAGCCGCTATGGTAGGCTCTACTTTTTCGAGCGTAACTTGGGAAGGCGTTACTTTTATAGCAGGCGAAATCAAAAACCCGAGACGAAACGTTGGACTTTCTTTGTTTTTAGGAACCTTTATTGTTGGTCTTATTTATGTGGTTGTAAATATTATGTACTTGGCGGTCTTACCATTGCAAGACATTGCGACTGCACCGTCTGATCGGGTGGGAGTAGTTGCGGCCAAAGCAATTTTTGGAGAAGTTGGAACTGTTATCATTGCCGTTCTGATCATGATTTCTACATTTTCATGCAATAACGGATTGATTATGACTGGCGCACGAGTCTATTATACGATGGCAAAAGATGGTTTGTTTTTCAGAAAAGCTGCAATTTTGAACAAAAACGGCGTGCCTTCATGGGCGTTGTGGGCGCAATGTTTGTGGACTTCTGTGCTTTGTTTAACTGGAAAGTACGGACAATTGTTAGATTTTGTTGTGATTATAGTTTTGATTTTTTATATCCTTACAATTGTCGGAATTTTTATTCTCAGAAAAAAACAACCTGATTTAGAAAGACCTTACAAGGCGTTTGGATATCCGTATTTGCCAGCATTTTATGTGCTTTTTTCTTTGGTTTTTTGCTTAAGCCTGTTAATTACAAAATTTGAAACTTGCGGTTGGGGCGTTTTTATTATGTTGCTTGGGATTCCGATTTATTATGTTTTGAATAAACAGAATAGTGCGAGATAATTTGTTGAGATTATTTTTTGTCAAAAACTACTTTCTTTAGATTTTCAGGATTCAGAAAAGGGCTACTAGATGGTTTGGCAATAAAAGATTCGCCCTCGTGAATTTCTGTTAAGCCGCTTTTCCAAACTATTTTTTGAAAATAAAATGAAATGTCGGTGTTTTTGTCAACGTTTTTGATTTTACAAAGACCCGTTACCGTTGCGTCAGTAGTATTGATAGTAAGTATTTTATCTTTAAAAATATTTTTATTGTTGTAGAGCTCAAAAAGTTCGTTTGCAATTAAACCTTTCAATGTTGGTTTTGAGTCATAGAGACTTATTACAACTCTTATATCTTTTTGCTTCGCAATTAATTCAATACCGTTTTCACCCACAGTATAGTAGTCGGTGCGCGGTAGTTTGTTTTTTATTTGTTCTGCTTCAAATTTTTGTTCAATTGCCAACTGTTTTAGTAAACTGTCTCGCTCTCTAATCAGTCTTGCAGTAGTTTGTTTTGATTTTTTTTCTTTAAGCAGTGCAGTTGCAGTACTATCTGCTTTTATGTCTTCGGTGTTTTTTGGATTGTTCTCACTATTTTGTGAATAACTTATTTCACAAAAGAAAGTCGAAATAATAAACAAATAAAATAATTTCATAGGGGATTATCAAAATTCAATAATTACCCCACAAAGTTACTTTATATTCATTAAACATTCAGTTAAAATTCTGTAAACCGCGATTAAATTTTTAATTTATTGATAAACCACATTTTCTGTAGTTTCTGAGAGTCAACCGCTTAATAAAAAGTAAATCGGCGCACTTTTGCAATATATTTTGCTAGTCTTATAACTTGATGGCTGTATCCAAACTCGTTATCATACCAAATATATAGCACAATATTTTTGCCATCTTTTGTAATAATTGTGGCGTGACTGTCATAAATTGTAGGTGCAGACGTTCCAACGATATCCGACGAGACTAGTTCGTTATTTATTGAATATTTGATTTGTTCGACCAAATCGCCATTTAATGCAGCATTTTTTACTATTTTATTAAAATCTGTGAGTGTAGTCGGTTTTTCTAGTTCAAGATTCAAAACTACCAACGACCCGTTTGGCACAGGCACCCTGATTGCGTTTGAAGTTAATTTGCCAGCAAGACTTGGCAATGCTTTTGCAACAGCGCTACCTGCACCGGTTTCTGTAATAACCATATTTAGTGAGGCTGCACGACCACGGCGGTATTTTTTGTGCATATTATCGACCAAGTTTTGATCGTTTGTATATGCATGAATGGTCTCTAAATGACCACGAACAATTCCAAGATTGTCTTCAATTACTTTTAAAATTGGTGTAATTGCATTTGTGGTGCATGACGCTGCCGAAAAAATATCGTTTTCATCAGGGTTATATTCATCGTGATTTACGCCGTGCACAATATTTGGAACCCCTTTTCCGGGCGCGGTCAAAAGTACTTTTTCGGCACCATTTGATTTTAAATGACGTTCAAGTTGTTCTTTTGTTGTAAAAGCACCTGTGTTGTCGATGATTAAAGCTTTATCAATTCCAAAAGTTGAGTAGTCAATTTCTTCAGGCGCATTTGCCGAAATAATATTGACGGTTGTTCCGTTTATAATCAATGCGTTATTTTTAATATCTGCAGTTACAGACCCTTCAAAATCACCGTGAATAGAATCATATCGTAAAAGTGACGCTCTTTTTTCTAAAGATTCTGCATCATTTTTTTCTCTAACCACAATCGCTCGCAATCTAAGCTGGCTGCCTTTGCCACACTGCGACATTAATTCTCTCGCCAGAAGCCGACCTATTCTGCCAAAACCATATAAAACCACGTCTTTTGGCTCAAATGTTGGAAAATTTGCACTATTTTTCAATTTGTTGATTACAAATGATTTTGCGTTTATCTCGCTGTTTCTTGATTCATGAAAATCAAAAGTAAGTTTGCCAATATCAAGTCTTGATGGGGGCAAAGTTGTTGAGAGAATAGCCTTTGCAATTTCGACAGTATCAAAAATCGAGATTGGTTTTTCGACAAAAGCAGCCGCATACTCGTGCAAATTGATAATGTCTGAAACGTTTTTATCAATTAATTTGTTTCTAAAAAACACGAACTCTATGGACTTGTCATACCATAAATCACTCACGATTTTTATAAATTCGACAACTGCTTTACGGCGATTAGCCTGAAAATTAAGTTCTTTTTCGTATTCAGTATTGTTTAATGACACAGAAAATATATTTAAAAAAGTTTTACAATTGTTAAATTTCGGCAAAAGTAAATGTTTTTAATGTTTTACGAAAACGATTGCGTCAATATTTTTAGAAAAATAAACCTATACTAAAAATGAAGAAAATATTGTATGAAATGCGAGGGTTCTGCGTACTAAATGTCGCAGCTTTAAAAAGAATATTATAAAATCAACAAGCGAATTTAGAGTGTTTTTTGCTCATTTTTTTTGTATAAATCTGTGCAATTTGTACGAAAATGAAAAAAGAACTTTTACTACTGCCTATTCGCAAGGACGAATACTAAATGCTCACTGCGCGTTGACCAAGTTTGCAGCGAACCATGCAGACGGTTAACAAGTTTATTGGTTGAATGTAAATCTGAATCAAAAATATATGTTGCCTGAGAAATGCGCTGTAACTTGCACAACAGGTGGTCGCTGTCTACAAAAGACATTGCCAATATTAAACAAGTCGCCACGAATTGCCAAAACAGGGTTAACCCGAATTGTATTTGAGCCACGATGATAAATTTGAACAGTTTGAGCAACAAAGTTTTGCGCATCAACCTTACCATTTCCTTCGTAAAGTGAAATTGTGAGTTGATCGGTTTTTCCTGTGATAAAAAAATTTGCAAATGAATTGTTTGATAACTCCAAATTTTGATTTTCAATTTTCAGATCATAATCCCCGGTACCTGATCCTTCTTTTCCATCATAATTGTCAACCGCAATAAGATTTAATGAGGGATATTTTAGTATGCCCTGGCTTGAGATTCTTCCTTCGGTTTTTGAATAAATTTCGGTAAGTGTTGGCGTTGTTACTGTGATTGTCGTTTGCCCATATTCACGAAACCAATTGCAGCTTGTATTATCTTTTAGTCTCAATTGTCCGTTTTGTACAGAAACTTCAATATCATCTATCAAATTTTGTCCAGCAGCAACAAGCACTTTATAAGTAGTGCCTTGCTGAATTACTAAGTTAATTCCTTTGGTGACAAGAATTTTATCAAATACCAAATTCGAAAATTCTTTTGTGGTCATTGCGCCACTTGATTTGGCACAGTCTTCGGGATTGCTGCAGCTTGAAAAAAAAACTATCAATAAAAGTAAATTAATTATTGCCTTCATTTTAAATTATATTAGAGTCGATATCCGATAGAAAATTCTGCGGCTTCGGCCAAAAAACCGTGTGTTTTTATGGCAAGTCCAGTGAATAAGTTTTTGTTGAGGTAGTATTTTGCACCAACACGATTATACAGTCGCAAGACAACCGGACCAAACGGACGGTAAACGTAGTAGCCAACTTGAGTTTCAATTGAAATTTTGCTCACAAAAAGTTCATGACCCACAAAAATGCCTATCCGACGATAATCGGTGTTGATATCGACTTGTTTCTCAGGAAAAGATATTGCCCGATATCTAATAAACTCTTTTAAAGACGTCGTAAAAAAAGCATCAGCGCCCAGCTGGATTGCACTTTTGCGATTGATGCGTTTGTCTGCATAAATACTTAAATGATAAAATGGCTTTTGCCCACTGCCAATTACTTGACTTTCATTTACACCAAATCGAGCAACAAAATTATATTTGATTGGTTCTGTATATTTCATTGAAATTGAAGTCAATGAGTCTTGCTTTGCTTTGCGTTTTTCAAAATTATAGTTAAAACCCAAAGCAACGTTAACAGTGTTGATTCCGCTGTTAGGCGATGCTATTTTTCCGTTTGAAAAATGGGTGAACGTCACCCCTGTTTGTAAACCAAAATTTCTATAAAGATTGTATTTTTTTAAACCTACTGTAAGATTTGTATTAAACAAAAAATGAGATCCAAACGCTGTGTTTTTATTATTAGTTTCAGGGTCATGCGGATTAGTGTTATAAGCCAGGCCTTGTGCCAATTTTACAGATAAATATTTTTTAAGAAAATAAAAATTATAAAAAACACCAGCACCATAATTTTCTCCAATTACTGGATTAGCGTACTGTTGATGAACAAAATAGTACCCGTAGTCAGGATAATTAAATATTTTATGCCATGGTTTTTCGCCGTTTGTTTTGTTTATAAATGAAATCATTTGACCAGACGGATGCCCTTTGATTACCGTTGCCATTTCGGGCGAATGAGTCAAAATATTTCCGTAGTGTTGCTCAAATTCAACAGCGTCAGCAAAAAAGCTTTTTTGCCCAACTGAGTTAAAAATAATAAAAAAAAACATTAAAGTATAAAAAAATCGATGCATAAAATTATATATTGCCCACAAATATAAAAATTTTCTTAAAAAACCTGCTGTGCAATATTCTTAATATTTTCTGCTTTTCCCATTGAGTAGTAGTGCAATACAGAAATACCTGCATTTAAAAGTTCTTTGCTTTGTTGAATGCACCATTCGATTCCAATGTGTTTTACGGCATCATTGTCTTCTGCTTTTACGATTGCCATAATCAAATCGTCAGGTAATTCAAGTGCAAATCTGTGCGGAATCAAGTTTAGCTGTTTTTTGGTAGCGATAGGTTTAAGTCCCGGAATTATTGGTACTGTAATGCCAGCTGCTCTGCATTTATCTACAAACGCAAAGAACTTTTTATTGTCAAAAAACATTTGTGTAATAATGTAATCGGCACCGTTTTTTATTTTTTGCTTTAAGAAATGAATATCAGAATCAAGACTTGGTGCCTCCATATGTTTTTCAGGATATCCTGCAACACCGATACAAAAATTAGTTTTTGACGAATTCTGTAAATCATCGTCTAAATACACGCCGTTGTTCAAATTTGCGATTTGTAGCACCAAATCTGTGGCATATTCGTTGCCGTTTTTTTCTGGTTTGAAGTAGGTTTCGGTTTTTAATGCATCGCCTCGCAAGGCTACAACATTATCAATACCGAGAAAATCTAGGTCAATCAATAGGTTTTCGGTATCTTCTTTGTTAAATCCGCCACAGAGAATGTGTGGCACGGCATCAATTTTGTATTTATTTTGAATGGCAGCGCAAATACCAACCGTACCGGGACGTTTTTTTACGATTTTTTTTTCTAAAAGACCGCTTGGTAACTCTTTGTATTCATACTCTTCTCGGTGATAAGTAACGTCTATAAACGGTGGGTCAAACTCCATCAACGGATCAATTCCGTCAAAAATGGATTGAATATTTTGTCCTTTGAGCGGTGGTAAAATCTCGAACGAAAAAAGTGGCTTGCCGTTTGCATTTTCGATGTGGTTTGTTATTTTCATTTTTTCATTTTTTTAGTTTTTTGGTTGATGGTTTTTAGTTGATGGTTTTTTAGTTGATGGTTTTTGGTTTTTGGTTGATGGTTTTTTGGTTGATGGTTTTTTAGTTAATGGTTTTTAGTTGATGGCTGATGTACTATAAACCATCAACATTTGTTATTCTGCTATATTCGGCGCCAGCCATTTTTGTGCTTTTTCTGTTGATATTCCTCTGCGTTTTGCATAATCAACAACTTGATCTTCTTTAATTTTACCTAGTCCAAAATATTTGCTTTCAGGATGCCCAAAATAATAGCCTGATACTGAACTTGTTGGCCACATTGCCATGCTTTCGGTTAATGTTACGCCAATCTCTTGCTCAACATTTAATAACTTGAAAATTGTTGGTTTCTCTAGATGGTCTGGACACGCAGGATAACCAGGCGCGGGACGAATGCCTTTATATTGTTCTTTGATTAATTCTTGATTTGACAAATTTTCATTTGATGCATAACCCCAAATTTCGGTTCTGATTTTTAGGTGCAAGTATTCGGCAAAAGCCTCTGCAAATCTATCTCCTAGCGCTTTTATAAGAATTGAACTATAATCGTCAAGATTTTTTTCAAATTCTGCTGCTTTTTCGTCTACCCCAAAACCGGTGGTAACGCAAAAGCATCCAACATAATCTTGGATTCCAGAATTTTCAGGAGC
>JBDLWE010000083.1:0-15563 GCA_039804445.1 Bacteroidota bacterium
GCAAAAAGCGGCATTGGGTAGGTAAAAGTATCAGTATTGTCTTGTACCGTGACACCATCAGTTTCGTGCAAAATTTTTCTAATTTCCGAAACATCAAAATCGTTATCAAACTGCACGTTAACCGCCTCTGAATGTCCGCCAACAATAGGCACACGAACGGCAGTTGCGGTTACTGCAATGCTTCTGTCGTCAAGAATTTTTTGGGTTTCGCGCACCAGTTTCATTTCTTCTTTGGTATATCCGTTTTCTTCAAAAACATCGCATTGCGGAATGGCGTTTTTATGTATTTGATATTTATAGGCCATTTCGCCCTTCACGTCATTAAACTCATTTTCAAGTTGTTGAACGGCTTTGACGCCTGTACCAGTAATAGATTGATAAGTAGAAACTACGATGCGTTTGATTTTATATTTTTTATGCAAAGGTGCCAAAACCATAACCAGTTGAATGGTCGAACAATTTGGATTGGCAATAATCTTATCGTCTTTTGTGAGCGTATTAGCGTTTATTTCTGGAACAATCAGTTTTTTGGTCAAATCCATTCGCCATGCAGACGAGTTGTCTATAACGGTAGTGCCTGCTGCTGCAAATTTTGGCGCCCATTCTAAAGACGTTTCGCCACCAGCAGAAAAAATGGCAATATCGGGTTTCATATCAACTGCCGTTTGCAGTCCGACAATATTATAAGTCTTGTTTTGAAAAACCATTTCTTTGCCTACCGATTTTTCTGATGCTACTAAAATCAATTCTGTGATTTCAAAATTTCTTTCGGCAAGAACTTTCAACATCACTTCGCCAACCATGCCTGTGGCGCCAACGACTGCTAATTTCATGTTTATTAATTTTTTTAAGTATATATTTTTTTAAATTAAGTGAGAAGATTTTGAATTGTTTCAGGCAAATGTTTCATTTCTAAATCGTGAATTTTGGCAGCTATTTCTTCAGCAGTGCTACAACTTTCAATATTTACTGTTTTTTGAACGATGATTTTTCCTTCATCATAATGTTCGTTTACATAATGAATGGTAATTCCCGTTTCTTTTTCTTTGTTTTCTAATACTGCCTTGTGAACATTTGTGCCATACATTCCTCTTCCTCCATATTTTGGTAAAAGTGCAGGATGCAAATTAATGATTTTATTAGGATATTTTGCAATAATACTTTTAGGAAATTGCAATAAAAAACCTGCTAACAGAATTAAATCTGGTTTAATTTCGTTTACATAATCAAGAACATCGCCATTAAAAAGTTGATTTTTATCGAATAAAAATAAAGGAATTGACAAGTTTTTTGCCCTATCGATGACTTTGGCACTAGAATTGTTTGTGGCAATAGCGACTACCGAAACAGTATTTGATTTTTCAAAAAAACGAGCAACATTTTCAGCATTTGAACCTGAACCCGAAGCAAAAATTAAAATTTTTTTCATTTATCCAGCAATAATATTGCACAAAAAAAAGCATAATAATTGATAAATTTTAAAATTTTGCCCATTTTTTGATTATTTAATATTAATTTTGCCGTCAAATATTTATGAACTAAAAGGTTGTTTTAAAATAAAGTTTTTTATTTTTGCCAACAAATTAAATTTAAAATTAAAATTATGTCAGACATTGCATCAAGAGTTAAAGCGATTATCGTAGACAAACTAGGCGTTGACGAAAACGAAGTGGTATTAGAAGCAAGCTTTACCAATGATTTAGGAGCAGATTCTTTGGACACTGTTGAACTTATCATGGAGTTTGAAAAAGAATTTGATATTCAAATTCCAGACGATCAAGCAGAAAACATCGCTACTGTTGGTCAGGCTATTTCTTATATCGAGGAAGCAAAAAAATAATAAAATCAGCCCACATTTATTCTCAACAAATAATGTGGGCTTTTTTATTAAATCTACTTTTTATAATACCTATTGTCTTTTTATGATAATCATATAAGATATATAGGTATTATTTGTTTATTTTTACAACAATAAAAACATAGATATGCAGTTAAAACGAGTTGTAGTAACGGGTCTTGGGGCATTGACACCCATAGGAAATACTGTTTCTGAATATTGGAACGGTCTGATAAATGGCGTTAGCGGTGCTGCACCTATCACCTATTTTGATGCGTCGAAGTTCAAAACACAATTTGCATGTGAGCTTAAAAATTTTGAGGTCGAAAATTTTATGGATCGCAAAGAAGCCCGAAAACTTGATCGATATGCACAATATGCAATGGTATCGTCTGACGAAGCAGTTAAAGACGCAGGTTTTGATTTAGAAAAAATTGACAAAGATAGAATTGGCGTGATTTGGGGTTCTGGCATTGGCGGACTTGAAACTTTTCAGATCGAAATGCTAAACTTTGCAGCTGGCGATGGCACACCGAGATTCAATCCATTCTTTATCCCGAAAATGATTTCTGATATTGCGGCTGGTCACATATCTATAAAATATGGTTTTCGTGGACCAAATTTTGCAACGGTTTCGGCATGTGCATCATCTACAAATGCAATAATCGATGCTTTTAATTATATAAGACTTGGCTATGCCGATGCCATGGTAACAGGCGGATCTGAAGCTGCCGTAACTATTGCAGGCATTGGTGGTTTTAATGCCATGCACGCACTTTCGACCAGAAATGATGACCCACAAACCGCATCAAGACCAATGGACAAAAACCGCGAAGGATTTGTGCTTGGCGAAGGTTCTGGCACTTTGATTCTTGAAGAATATGAACACGCTGTGGCACGTGGCGCAAAAATTTATTGCGAGATTGGTGGCGGTGGTATGTCTGCCGATGCGCACCACATCACGGCACCACACCCTGAAGGATTGGGCGCAAAAAACGTAATGATAAACTGCCTGCGCGATGCAGGACTAAAACCAACAGACGTTGATGGAGTGAACATGCACGGAACATCAACACCGCTAGGCGACATAGCCGAGAGCAAAGCAATTCTGCACGTTTTTGGTGATCATGCGTATTCTATGAATTTGAATTCGACCAAATCTATGACTGGGCATTTGCTTGGGGCGGCTGGTGTTGTAGAAACAATTTCGTCTATTTTGGCTATTAAACACGGCATTATTCCGCCTACAATAAATCATTTTATAGATGACGAAAATATTGATAGCAAACTGAATTTTACTTTCAATAAAGCACAAAAGCGCGATGTGAAAGTTTTGATGAGCAATACATTTGGATTTGGTGGTCACAATGCTTGCGTTCTTGTCAAAAAACTTAATTTGTAATTTTTTTATGAAAATAATCAAGAAAATATTTAGTAAAAAAAAATCTCGTTCTGCAGAAGACGAGATTTTTTTTATGGCTTTAAAAAATATTTTGAGATTCACACCCAAAAATTTACAATATTATCGCAAGGCATTCACGCACCGATCGTCAAACAAAGTTGATGTCTTGGGCAACCCAATAAGTTATGAACGTCTTGAGTTTCTGGGCGATGCGATGTTAAGTGCTGTGATAGCATCACACCTATTCAAGTCTGTGCCACGAGGCGACGAGGGATATTTGACCAAAATGCGGTCAAAAATTGTGAGCCGCGAAAATTTGAACGAACTTGGTAAAAATTTACATCTTGTTGATTTTTTGGATAGTAAAACTGCTGCACACCATTTTGGAGGTAACATTCATGGCAATATTTTTGAATCTTTTGTTGGGGCAATTTATTTGGATTTAGGTTTTGGGTTTTGCGAAAAATTTATTCATTCGCATATTATAAGCCCGTTTGTAGATATTGAACGTCTTGAAGGAAAAGTAATTAGTTACAAAAGTTTGTTGATCGAATGGTGTCAGAAAGAAAAAAAACGATTTCAGTTTGAATCTTATGAAGACAACGGTATTCAGGGTGAACGGTTTTTTAGTGTAAAATTGCTTATTGATGACGATGTGCTTGCAAAAGCACGAGCCACTTCTAAAAAGAAAGCAGAAGAAAAGGCAGCGCAAAGGGCATACTTTGCACTACAGCATAAAATTAAAAGATAATTTTTTTGTATACAATCTGCAAACTTGGTCAACGGTAGCAAAGCGTTAGGGCGATAGCGGAAATCCTGTCAATGCGAGGCACGAAGCAATCTATCGAAAAGATTGCTTCGTGCCTCGCATTGACAGATTGGGAGCGGCAGACCGGCCTCGTCTTTTTTCGGACGAGGGAACGCCCAAAAAACAAAAAAATGTTTGTGAGTAATTTGGGTTAAAAAAATACATATATATAGGTATGGAAAACAAATGTTTTGGTTTGAAAATCAGTTTAAAAGAAAATTGCTGGGTCGTTTGCTTTTACAATAAAATAATGTACTTTTGCAGTCCGAAATTCGGCTTATCGAATCGGAAAAATGTTTAATTAAAATAATTTATTGTGAACGCATTAAGCTACAAGACAATCTCGGCAAACAAAGCCACTGTTACCAAACAGTTGGTAGTTGTTGACGCCGATGGTCATAACTTGGGTCGTCTTGCATCTAAAGTCGCTATGATTTTGAGAGGCAAGTACAAACCTAGTTATACGCCACACGTGGACTGTGGAGATAACGTTATTGTTATCAACTCAGAAAAAATTAACCTTACGGGTAACAAAATGGACGACAAAATTTATGTGCGTCACACGGGTTATCCAGGAGGTCAAAGAACCCTTACTGCCAAAGTATTGCAGAGTAAAAATCCTGCACTTTTGGTTGAGAAAGCAATAAAAGGAATGTTGCCAAAAAACAAATTGGGATCAGAACTTTTTAGAAACCTAACTGTTGTTGTAGGTTCAGAGCACAAACATGGTGCTCAAAAACCAACAACAATTAACCTTAACGATTTAAAATAATGGGAGTTATTCACAAAATTGGTAGAAGAAAATGTGCCGTCGCACGTGTTTATGTTCAAGAAGGAACAGGGCAAATCACGGTGAACAAAAAACCATTTGCAACCTATTTTCCAACAGCTACACTTCAGTACAAAGTTTTGCAACCAATGTCTATGACAGAAAATGCTACAAACTATGATGTAAAAGTAAACGTTTATGGAGGTGGTTCTACGGGTCAGGCAGAAGCCGTAAGAATGGCACTAGCGAGAGTAATGTGCGAAGTTGGCGAAGGAAACAGAGCCATACTTAAACCAGAAGGTTTGTTAACAAGAGATCCAAGAATGGTTGAACGTAAGAAATTCGGTCAGAAAAAAGCTCGTAAGAGATTCCAGTTCTCTAAACGTTAATATTACTTTCGGGACGGCAATATTATATTGTCATCCCGTCCAAAAAAATTGTTATTTATTTGTCACACTAAGGGGTTTATACTGAGCGAAGTCGAAGTACAGTCGAAGTCGAAGTACAGTCGAAGTGCGATCAAACATTAACATAAAATTAAAAATTTTCAAAACAATGTTGTTACTGTTCGCCGAGGCGAATATTAGTTTAGCATCTAAATGATTTTCCGATTGAATGATTAAAAAATTAAAAGATTAAAAGATTTTGTCATCAGAATTTTTAAATTTTTAAATTTTTAAATTTTTAAATCAAAAAAAACCATTGCTAATTCAACAGAACGTAAACTAAGAAAAAATGTCAAACAAAGTAGAAGTTAAAGACTTACTAGAAGCAGGTGTTCATTTTGGACACATGACTAGAAAATGGGATCCAAACATGGCACCCTACATCTATATGGAGCGTAATGGAATTCACATTATCAATCTATATAAAACCGCCGCTAAACTTGAAGAAGCTGGCGATGCAATGAAAAAAATTGCAGCATCTGGGCGCAAAATCCTTTTTGTAGCCACCAAAAAACAAGCCAAAGACATCGTTGCCGAAAAGGCAAAAGCTGCAAACATGCCATACATTACAGAAAGATGGCCAGGCGGAATGTTAACCAACTTTGTAACTATTAGAAAAGCTGTCAAGAAAATGGCAACTATCGATAGAATGAAAAAAGATGGTACGTTCATGACACTTTCTAAAAAAGAAAGATTGCAAGTAGATCGTCTTCGTGCAAAACTTGAGAAAAACTTAGGTTCAATCGCCGACATGTCTCGCCTTCCGGCAGCATTATTTGTGGTTGATATCAAAGCAGAACATATAGCTATTAAAGAAGCACAAAAATTGAACATCCCAGTTTTTGCAATGGTCGATACAAACTCTGATCCACGAGAAGTTGACTATGTGATACCAGCAAACGACGATGCATCAAAATCTATCGACAAAATCCTGTCTTATGTTACTGCTGCCGTTATCGATGGCGTTTCTAACAAACAAGACGACGTTAAAGAAGATGCTAAAGAAGAAGTTGTTGCCGAAGAAGTAGCAACAGAAGTTGTAGCAGAAGCTGCGGAAGAAGCACCTAAAACTGAAGAATAAATGCCCATCCCCGACCCTTCTCGAAGGGAAGGGGGTAGAAAATTATAAAGTAATAAAACGTTAAACATACCTCGAACGCTCCCTCCCTTTTGGGGAGGGCTGGGGAGGGGCAAATACTTAAACAATGGCAACAATTACTGCTGCAGACGTAAACAAATTAAGAACCATCACCGGAGCCGGAATGATGGATTGCAAAAAAGCATTAGTAGAAGCAGAAGGCGATTTTGATCTTGCAATCGAAAACCTTCGTAAAAAAGGACAAAAAGTAGCAGCAAACCGCTCAGACAGAGAATCTACTGAAGGTGCCGCAATTGCTGCCGTAAACGCAGACAATACTGCTGGTGTGGTTATCACGCTAAACTGTGAAACTGACTTTGTAGGTATGAACGAAAGTTTTGTAACCATGGCTACCGAACTTGCAACACTAGCTTTGGACTATGCCGATAAAGATTCTTTTTTGGCCGCACCATACAAAGGAATTACCGTTGCTGAGAAACTTATTGAGCAAACAGGAGTAATTGGCGAGAAACTAGAAATCAATACTTTTGAGAAACTAGAAGGCGCTTTTGTAGGGTCGTACATTCACTCAGGAAACAAAATTGCCACATTAACCGCTCTTTCTCACAACATCGACGGTATTGCAGAAGTAGCACGTAACATCTCTATGCAAGCAGCTGCCATGGCGCCAATTGCACTTAACGAAAGTGGTGTAGATGCAGATACTATTGCAAAAGAAATCGAAATTGCAAAAGACGTCCTACGTCAAGAAGGCAAGCCAGAAGCAATGTTAGACAATATTGCAAAAGGTAAACTCGCACGTTTCTTTAAAGACAATACCCTTGTAAACCAAGATTATATCAAAGACAACAAAATGAGCGTAGCCCAATATGCACAGTCTTTACACAAAGATCTAGTTGTAACAGGATTTAAAAGAGCCACTCTCGGGTAATCTTTCTTAAAAATAATTTTCTAAAAACCTTTCAAGCAATTGAGAGGCTTTTTTTTGAAAATAAGTTTAAGAATTTTGGCCGTTCGCCAACAGTTGATTTTTCGTTTTGAAAAAAAACGAAAAATCAACTGTTGCTTCAGGCTTTCGGGACTCGCTTTTTTGGTCTCGTCTAAAAAAGACGAGACCAAAAAGAGCTCAGACAAAGCCTCACCCGAGCCTGAAAATGCGAACAAACGAAGTAATCCTTAACGCTGGGGAGACTGTGCCAAGATTATTAACTATTATTACAGTCAAGAACGTGATAGATTTTCGATCAATGACCAAAGATATTGACTTCAAATATTGTGTTTATAAATAAAAAGCAATTGATTGTTACAGAATTCATAACTCTGAAATCCATAGTCGTTAATCTAAAATCTAAAATAGCTTCAAACTACAGCCTTCCCAACAATTTTTTAAATCTCAATTGCAAAACACCAAAAACAGCTTCTTTAATTATTGACCCACTCATTTTTGATTGACCTTTTGCACGGTCTGTAAAAATAATTGGCACCTCGACGATTTTAAAATTTTTGGCAAAAGTTCTATATTTCATCTCAATTTGAAAAGCATAACCAATAAATTTTATTTTATCTAAATCAATAGATTCCAGCACCTTTCTACGAAAACAAACAAAACCAGCCGTTGTGTCTTGAATGTTCATTCTAGTTATAAACCTCACATAAACCGATGCAAAATACGACATCAGCACACGATTCAAAGGCCAGTTTACGACGTTTACCCCCGTGATATAGCGGCTACCAATGGCCAAATCGGCACCGTTTTTATTACAAGCATCGAACAACAATTCTAAATCAGTGGGGTTGTGCGAAAAATCGGCATCCATTTCAAAAACAAACTCATAATTTCGTGCTAGCGCCCATCTAAATCCGTGAACATAAGCAGTGCCAAGTCCAGATTTTCTTGGTCTCTTTTCCAAAAAAAGCCGTTCTTTAAATAGTGTTTGAAGATTCTCTACACAACTACCAGTTTGATCGGGCGAGTTGTCGTCGATAATCAAAATATCAAATTTTTTTGACAAGTTCAAAACGGCCGTAATAATGTTTTCGATATTCTCGATTTCGTTATACGTAGGAATTATGACGATGCTATCGCTCATTAAAAGTAAAATTTTGGCAAAAATAACTTTTTAATTTCGTTGATTTCATAATAATTTGATAAAAGTAAAGTCCATTCAACGATTGTTGACATTGTTTTAAGATGAAAACAGTTTCAAAAGTCAAACTAAAAATAATGTTTACAAATAAAATTGTAAATTTGCATCGATGGAAAAATATAGTTTACACGAGCGAATTCTAGAACAAAAAGATTGGGCAATAATATTGTTTTTAGTGGTTTTTGCACTGATTGCTATTGTAAAGACAAATTTCGAAAATAGATTTAACGATTTTATTCGCCTGCTAGTTTCAGATAAATATGCAAAAATTTATCGAGACGGTTCACTCATAATGAGTTGGTTTACAGTTATTTTGTTTTTTGTACAACTTTTTTCGATCTCTTTTTTTATTCAACTAGCATTACACGCCCATAAAATTGTTGACAAAACAGATTTTATAGTTTATATTCAGATTTTTGTTTTTGTAATGATATTTATTTTATCAAAATTTTTAGTCGAAAAAATTATTGCAACTACTTTTGACGAGGAAGATTTGGTTGAGCAGTACAATATGCTTAAAATTAATTACCGAACCTATATTTCGATGCTACTTCTACCTGTTAATATTTATTTGTTTTATAGTGATTTAAATCATTTTGCACTAATAAACTGTATAATTATTATTATTTCAATCGCTATCTTGATAACTTATTCAAAATCTATCAAAGTCTATCAAAATTTCATAATTAGTAATTTGATATATTTTATTTTGTATCTTTGCACTCTCGAAATTGCTCCGTATTATTTTGTGTATTATTGGTTTGCAAAATCGTAAAATTTGAAATGACTACTAACAAAAAACTTTTACAGCTATGAAAGTAAAAACAATTTTGGTGTCGCAACCAGAACCAAAAGTGGACAATTCACCTTACTTTGATTTGCAACAAAAGCACAAAGTAAAAATCGATTTTAGACCATTTATTCATGTCGAAGGTGTGCCAGCAAAAGATGTTCGTGCACAAAAAATTGATTTGAATAATTTTACTGCAGTAATTCTTACTAGCAAAAATGCGATTGATCATTTTTTTAGGGTAGCCGAAGAAATGAGATATAAAATTCCAGAAGACTTAAAATATTTTTGTCAATCAGAGGCAATTGCTTTTTATTTACAGAAATATGTGGTGTATAGAAAAAGAAAAATTTATGTAGGTCAAAAAGATTTTGCCGATATGAGTACTCTTTTCAAAAAATATAAAGACGAAAAATTTTTGTTACCAGCCTCTGACCAATTGAATGCCGATGCACCAGTAACCCTAAATAACCTAAAACTAACCTGGACTCAAGGCACTTTTTACAAAACCGTAATGAGCGATTTATCTGATCTTGCAGATGTTTATTATGATGTACTTGCATTTTTTAGTCCAACAGGAATCAAATCATTGTTTATGAATTTTCCAAGTTTTGAGCAAAATAATACCAGAATAGCAGTTTTTGGAAGCACTACGCAGAAAGAAGCAATCGATCACGGGTTACGAATTGATATCATGGCACCGTCGCCAGAAGCACCATCAATGACAATGGCGCTAGAAAAATATATTGCTAAAGCAAATAAAGAGGTAAAAGAAGTTAAATAAAAATAAATTTTCACTTCAAATAGCTAATAACCATCAACTTTTTTGAAAAAATTTGATGGTTTTTTTATGCCTTGTTGATAACTATAATTGTCCTCAAAGAAGATAAATTGTACTTTTGAAAACCTACAAATGCTAACGGCTTACTGCCTAAAGCCTAATGCTTTTTAAGATATGTATTTAATTTTTGATACCGAAACCACCGGACTACCAAAAGATTTTAAAGCCCCAATAACAAACACAGACAACTGGCCACGTTGTGTGCAAATTGCGTGGCAGTTGCACGATAGCATGGGCAAAATCATTGAGCATCAAGATTTTTTGGTCTCGCCAGATAGTTTTAATATTCCTTATGAAGCCGAGCAAATTCACGGAATTTCTACGGCGTTAGCAATCCAAGAAGGATCATCAATTCTTGGCGTGTTAGAAAGTTTGAACAATGCACTTTTGCAAGCAAAATTTGTAGTAGGCCACAACCTAAAGTTCGATTTGAATATTATGGGCTGCGAATTTTATCGCTACAATATCCAATCATCGCTCCTGGATTTGCCTGTACTTGATACTTGTACAGAAATCACTGCAAATCTTTTGAAGCTACCTGGCGGAAAAGGTGGACGTTTCAAGCTACCCACACTTTCTGAATTGTATCAATATACTTTTCAGAATATTTTTTCGGAGGCGCACAATGCCACTGCCGATGTTGAGGCAACCACTCGCTGTTTTTTTGAGTTAATTCGTCGCGAGATTTTTACAGCAAAAGAACTGCAAGTCGAACAAGATTATTTTGAAGACTTTCAACTTAAAAATCCCCAAGAAATTGCATTACTTGGTCTTCAGCAAATCAATCTGAAAGAATGGTCGCAACAACTGCATCAAGAATTTGGTGGTGACAATAAAAGCATTTCAAGAAAAGAACTTTCTGAGAATAAAAAATTACTTGAAGATGCTTCGTATTCGCATTTGCATAATCACACGCAATTTTCGGTGTTGCAATCTACAATATCTGTAGCATCGCTTGTGAAAGCTGCGGCAAAAAATAAAATGCCAGCCGTGGCAATGACCGATCATGCCAATTTAATGGGGGCTTTTCATTTTGTTAGAGATATTTTAAATCATAATAAAGCTATTGAGACTAAAAATAATATTGCCATAGAAAATGGCGAAGTAGTCACAGACCAAATTATCAAACCAATTGTTGGTTGCGAATTTTTTGTGTGTGAAGACCATCTCAATAAAAAAGTAAAAGACAACGGATATCAAATTGTTTTTCTTGCAAAAAACAAAAAAGGATACCACAATCTGGCTAAAATGTCGTCGATTGCACATACCGAAGGTTTTTATTATGTACCACGAATTGATAAAAATGTAGTAGAAAAATATAGTTCAGACCTTGTTGTTTTAACAGGCAACTTATATGGCGAAGTGCCAAACAAGCTGCTTAATATTGGTGAAAACCAAGCTGAAGAAGCACTACTTTGGTGGCACAAAACCTTTGGTGATAATTGCTATATCGAGTTAATGCGACACAATCAAGAAGACGAAGACAGAGTAAACGATGGATTATTGAAGTTATCGAAAAAGCACAAAATCAAAATTATAGCGACCAACAATACATTTTATATCGAAAAAAATAATGCAAATGCACACGATATTTTGTTATGCGTAAAAGAAGGCGAAAAACAAGCAACGCCTGTAGGTCGCGGTCGTGGTTATAGATTTGGATTGCCCAATCAAGAATACTATTTCAAGTCGCAAGAAGACATGAAAAAATTATTTAACGATTTGCCCGAAGCCATAATAAACATTCAAGAAATTGTAGATAAAATTGAAATTTATAGCCTAGCAAGAGAAGTTTTGTTGCCAAAATTTGATATTCCAACAGAATTTATCGTCGCTTCAGATGAATTTGAACCTGACCCAAAGAAAAAACTTGGCGAAAATGACTATTTGAAACACATTACTTTTATTGGAGCAAAAAAACGTTACAAAGAAATAACACCCGAAATCCAAGAACGAATTGATTTTGAATTACTTACTATTGCCAATTCAGGTTATCCAGGTTATTTTTTGATTGTTCAAGATTTTATTGCTGCCGCTCGTGTTATGGATGTTTCTGTTGGCCCTGGTCGTGGCTCAGCGGCTGGCTCGGTCGTTGCCTATTGCTTGGGTATTACCAACATTGACCCACTGCTGTACAACCTACTTTTTGAACGATTTTTGAATCCAGACCGTGTCTCATTGCCTGATATCGATATTGATTTTGACGACGAAGGACGATCAAAAGTAATGGAATATGTCATCAATAAATATGGCAAAACCCAAGTCGCTCAAATTGTTACTTATGGCACAATGGCCGCAAAATCTGCCATTCGAGACACAGCACGTGTGCTAGACTTGCCGCTTTTTGATGCCGATAAAATTGCAAAACTAATTCCGAATATGATTCCACCAAAATGGAGTTTAGCACGGTTTATAAACGACGAAGAATCAGAGTTCAGAAAAGTTTTGCGCCCTGAAGATTTTGAAAAAATCAAAGAATTGGTCTCGATGTCAAAAGACGAAGACTTAATCGCAACGACTATTCAGCAAGCACAAGTTCTAGAAGGAAACCTCAGAAACACCGGTATTCACGCCTGTGGAGTTATCATCACACCATCTGACATAACCGATTTTGTGCCAGTTTCTACTGCCAAAGATTCAGAACTTTATGTCACGCAATTCGACAACTCGGTGGTAGAAAGTGCAGGTTTATTAAAAATGGATTTTTTGGGTTTAAAAACATTAACACTAATAAAAGATACCGTAAAACTAGTAAAATATCGAAGCAATGTTGATTTGAATCCCGATGAATTTCCTATTGACGATGCAAAAACCTACGAACTTTTTCAGCGAGGCGAAACCGTTGGTATTTTTCAGTATGAAAGCCCCGGAATGCAAAAATATTTGCGTGATCTAAAACCCACAGTTTTTAATGACTTGATCGCCATGAACGCCCTGTACAGACCTGGACCAATAGCCTATATACCAAGTTTTGTGCGTCGCAAAAATGGCGAAGAAACCATAGAGTATGACCTTGATGTGTGCGAAGAATTACTTAAAGACACCTACGGAATCACCGTTTATCAAGAGCAGGTAATGTTACTTTCGCAAAAATTAGCCAATTTCTCAAAAGGTGATGCCGATGTTTTGCGAAAAGCAATGGGAAAAAAAGACCGTGCGACGCTTGACAAAATGAAACCAAAATACCTGAAACAAGCTATTGAATTGGGGCATCCTGAAGACAAACTCGAAAAAATCTGGAAAGACTGGGAAGCATTTGCCGAATACGCTTTTAACAAATCTCACTCGACCTGTTATGCTTGGGTTGCTTATCAAACCGCATACTTAAAAGCCAATTATCCTGCCGAATATATGGCTGCAGTTTTGAGCAATAACATGAGCGATATCAAGCAAGTGTCGTTTTTTATGGAAGAATGCAAACGAATGGGACTTAAAGTTTTGGGTCCAGACGTAAACGAAAGTTTCTATAAATTCACGGTAAACGATGACTATGCCATTCGATTTGGCATAGGTGCCGTAAAAGGAGTCGGAATGGGAGCAGTAAACACGATTGTCGAAAACCGCCAAAAGTCAAAATATAAATCGATTTTTGACCTTACCAAACGCATAGATTTGCGAGCGGCCAACAAAAAAGCCATCGAAAACTTGATTTTGGCCGGAGGTTTCGATTCGTTTTCAAACACCACGCGAGCACAATATTTTCATGCAGATAGTGACGGTGTTTTTTTTGAAAAAGCACTCAAATTTGCAGCAAAGTTTCAAGAAAACCAAAACTCTGCACAAGTAAGTCTTTTTGGCGAAAGCAGCGATGTGGTCATTGCAGAGCCAACGATTCCGACCTGCGAAGATTGGAGCACCATGGAAAAACTTGCTAAAGAAAAAGAAGTCGTTGGCATTTATATTTCGGGGCATCCGCTAGACGATTTTAGGTTTGAAATGCAATATTTTTGTAATTCAAGGTTAGAAAATTTAAAAAATATGAATGCCTATATCGGTAAGACCTTGACTTTTGGCGGTATACTAACAAACATTCGTCATTTGGTTTCTAAAGTTGGAAAAGGTTGGGCATCGTTCACGCTTGATGGGTATGACGAAAGTCACGAGTTTAGAATTTTTGGCGAAGAATATCTTAAATTCCAACATTTTCTTGTGCCAAACAATTTTACTTTTATGAAAATTTCCATAAAAGAAGGTTGGATAAGTCGCGACACTGGCAAAAAAGGCGACCCAATTGTTCAGTTTCAGCATTTTCAATATTTGCAAGATGTGTTGCCCAATTTTGCCAAAAAAATAAGTTTGATTCTTGACATAAACGATCTCGAAACCGATTTAATCGAAAACATAAAACAAGTATTTGAAAACCATAAAGGCGAAAATCCTGTGAGTTTTGATTTGATGGAAGTCGAAAAAATATTAATCGAGAAAACCAACGAAAAAATAGAAATCGAAAAACCAATTGCAGTACCAGCACCAGTTTTATTTGACCAAATCATTGAGTCTGACGATACCGAAGTAGAATATATGGAAGCGATAGTTGAAGAAGACGATGATACCGATATTGCTCCGAGATTCTTACCCGAAAAAACCACCGAAGAAAACAAAATTATTACACATTTACCCATGGGAAGTCGTACCATGAAAGTCAAAATTTCGGGAGAATTATTGGCACAACTTGAGGCTTTGCAAGTTCATTTTAAGTTGAATTAAATGAAGTTTAGATTTAATATATTTACAAAAAAATAATAATGTCAAAGCAACTTATCAACCAATATTACAACCAACGCGATAATCTCAAACGTGTTGGTGTTACCAACGAAATGGCAATCAAACAGCCGTTTGATACTTTGTTGCTGAATTTAGCATCGGCAAAACATTATGTTTATGCAACCGAAGTTACCATAAAAAACGAAAACGGAAAAAACGTTCGTCCCGACGGGATTTTGATGAACGAACTTCGCATTCACAAGGGTTATGTAGAAAGTAAAGATACTAATGATACGCTTGACGACGAAATAAATAAAAAACTCTACAAAGACGGTTATCCAAAAACCAATATCATTTTTCAGGACAGTATTTTTGCGGTTTTGATTCAAAACAACGTCGAAATTTCTCGCATCGAAATGACGGATGCCAATAAGTTGGAAAAAATCCTAAACCAATTTATCAATTATGTACCTGATTATATTGAAAAGTTTAATGAGGCTTTAGAAAAATTCAAAGAAGATATTCCAGTAATTGTTGCAACGCTTCGTGAAATAATAGATGCAGAGTACAAAAAAAACAGGGCTTTTATAAAAGATTTTGAAGTATTTTTTGAAATGTGTCAAAAAGAAATCAATCCCCATATTGCTAAAGAAGACATTCGAGAAATGATTATCCAGCATATTTTGACCGAAGATATTTTTAAAGCAATTTTTGACGAGG
>JBDLWE010000084.1:0-2936 GCA_039804445.1 Bacteroidota bacterium
AATGCAGGTGGTGCAAATGTACCAGTACTAAAACCAATGCAAATCCTGGGAGACTTGCAGACAATTATAAATCTAAATTTCTAAAACATAGATTATAATGACCTAAATTGTATACTCCGTAAGATTCAGCGTCAAAAACAGCATACGCATTAAAATTAACACTTCAGACGTGTTGTCAAATCGCTAAAATCACCAAAATTGTGAAATTTTATTCTGTTAAAAATTCTGTTCGATGCCAAAAACAAACTAATTTTGAAACAAAAGCTTAATGTTTTCGTACGAATTTTTTAGTGCCTCTTTAACTTCTTCAGGGTTTAACCAAGCAACTTTTTCGATTCCTTCGTCGGCTTGCCCAACTAATTTTCCTTCAAAAGACGAACGCATTTCAAACCAAGTCGTGATTTTTAGTTTATACCTTCCGCTTCGTTTAAAAATATGATACGTTTTTTGCAATTTGTCTAGAATAACCAAATCGTTTACGCCTGTTTCTTCTGTAACTTCGCGCAAAGCGGCTTGGTCACTTGATTCATTTTTTTCGATGCCACCTTTGGGTAAATCCCATTTTCCATTCCTGAAAATAAACAAAACTTCGTTTTTTTTGTTGTAAACCAACCCGCCACCAGCTTTTTGGACAGGCAATTTTGATTTTAACATTTTTAAGATTTCCTTCTCATCTGGGTGATATAAGTATGCTTTCTGTATTTTATTCTGAAAAATTTTGACAATAACCTGTTTTATATCGACACTTTCTAATAAAAACAACTGAAAGTCGGTTTCTTTAAAAATTTGATTTGTCAAGAAAAGTGGTTTGTCGTTCACAAAAACTTTATACATTTGCCCAATGATTTTTAATAAAGATACTGCCAAACAAACAGCCGAATTATTATTGCAAATAAATGCAATAAAATTGAATCCGTCAAATCCTTTTTTGTGGGCTTCGGGCTGGAAATCGCCAATTTATTGTGACAACAGGGTAACCCTCTCGTTTCCAGCAATTCGCAATTATTTGAAAAACGAATTTGCCAAAAATATCGAAAATCAGTTCGGAAAACCAGACGTAATTGCTGGTGTTGCTACAGGCGCCATCGGAATTGGACTTTTGGTTGCCGAGGTTTTGGGGCTGCCATTTGTTTACGTTCGTCCCGAACCAAAAAAACACGGCCGAATGAATCAAATAGAAGGTTTTTTGCAAAAAGGACAAAATGTTGTGGTCGTCGAAGATTTGATTTCTACAGGAAATAGCAGTCTTTTGGCCGTCGATGCATTGCGTCGCGCCGGTGCCAATGTCAAAGGAATGGCCGCAATTTTCAGTTATGGATTTGATTTGGCATTAGAAAATTTTGCGAAAGCAAATGTCGATTTATATACGTTGAGCAATTATGAAAATTTATTGCCATTGGCGGTTAGCAAACAGTATATTACAGATAAAGAAGAATTAACATTGTCAAGTTGGAGAGAAAACCCATCGGTTTGGCAACAATAAAATTTTAGAAAAATGAATTTAGAAAGTCAAATAACTGTAGTCCAAAAATCGTCGGAATATATTTTTAACCAACTTTCGGACGTACGTAATTTCGAGAAGTTAATGCCAGAAAGCATAGCGAAATTTGAAGTTACGGGCGACGATTCATTTATTTTTGGGCTAAAAGGACTGCCAGAAATTAAGCTTAAATCAAAATCAAAAATACCAAATTCGCAAATTGTACTTGGTGCAGCGTCAGATAAACTGCCATTTACTTTGACGGCAAACATATCTGAACAAAAAACAGATATTTCTGAAATTCAACTAATTTTTGAAGGCGAGTTTAATGCAATGATGGCTATGATGATAAAAGGTCCGATTGGTAAATTTATTGAAACCTTGGCAGAAAATATGGTTAAACTTTAAATGTTAAAAAGTTTTAAAGTTTAAAGGTTTTAAAGTTTAAAGGTTTTAAAGTTTATAAATACATAAATAGCAGATTTGCAAATCAACAATTTGCAAGTTTGCGCTTATTTTCGTTAGCACTACACCCAATGATTTATTTTTAAAATTGGTTTTTACAATAATTTCAAATCAAAAAATCATCTTTATTTCTTTTAGACAAAAAAATTCTATAACACCATTTTCTAATTCTATAGTAAGCAATCCAATTGTTGATATTCCGACGATTTTTCCACGAAAACATTCTGTATTTTTTTTTTCAAATGTCATGACAATGTTTTTCTTAAATAAATCGTCCAAATATTTTTTATTAAATATTGATGAATCTCGCTTAAAAAGTTTTTGATTTTCACAAATTTTTTCAGCGATTCTAATGCCAATTTTTTCTGTATCAAAATCTTTTAAACACACATTTTTTAATGATGATGCATTTGGTAGATTTTCAAAGTTTGTTTGGTTTATGTTAAGCCCTATTCCTACAACCGAGTTGGTTTGTGGTCCACGAATTTGATTTTCTATCAAAATGCCACCAACTTTTTTATTGCCTGACATGATGTCATTTGGCCATTTTATTGATAATAACGGGATTTCGTAAGTTCGCAAAACTTCGGTTATTGACACAGAAACCATTTGGTTAAACAAAAATGAATCTGCAATGTTAACCACACTATCTAAAATCAAAATACTCATTATCAAGTTTTTGTCTGCGTCTGACTGCCAAGTAGCACCCATTTGCCCACGGCCTGCTGACTGTTGTTTAGCAAAAACAACTGTAAAATCATCAGCACTATTGCTTGCTGCCAAATCTTTTAAAAAACGATTTGTAGAATCTATGGCATCTATTTTGATGAATTTCATTTAAATAAAATAATTTAGAACAAGTAGTTTTTTTAAATTGTTAATTACTTGAAAAAACAATGTTTAATGTTTTGTTAAGCAACAAATTTAACAACAAATTATTGTAACTTTGCACGTTGAATTAAAAATTAGATGATTAAAAAAAACATAAATA
>JBDLWE010000085.1:0-3105 GCA_039804445.1 Bacteroidota bacterium
TTATCAACAATAATATAGTCAGACAGTCCATCAACGATAACCAACTTGTTTTTTGCGGTGCTGATAATATTGTTTGATGCGTTGTTCAAAACTGTATTAGCGTTCACAACAGCATTCAAATTTTGGTCTTTATCAAGTTTTTCGTGCAGTGAGCCCCACGTTCCTAGGTCATTCCAATCGAAAGTAGCGGGCAATACAAATACGTTTTTGGCATGTTCTAAAATGGCATAATCAATAGATATGTTTTGGGCTCGCTCATAGTTTTCATCAATAAATTTTTGCTCTGTGATTGTGTTATAATGCGGTAGCCCGTCAAAAAATAATTGATACATCGCAGGCTGAAACTCTTGAAATGCCGATACAATATCTGTGGCCGTCCAGATAAAGATGCCACCATTCCACAGAAAATTACCGCTTTCTAAGAAAGATTTGGCAGTTTCATAATTCGGTTTTTCTCGAAATTGAGATACTTTTTTGATTATATTTTCATCAAATTTATCAAATTCAATATATCCAAAACCAGTGTTGGCAAAGGTTGGCTTTATGCCGAGTGTCATCAATGCACCTTCATTTTTTGCATAATCAAAACATGACTCTAGATTTTCAGAAAATGCCGTTTCATCCTCAATCCAGTGATCGCTTGGCGCGACGACCATCACAGCATCAGGACTTTGTTTCTGAATTTTTAGGGCAGCATACAAAATACACGGAGCAGTATTTCGCATGGCTGGTTCTAGCAAAACTTGACTTTGCTTAATCAATGGCAATTGTTCTAAAACAATATCGTTATATCTGGCATTTGTGAGTACCAAAATATTTTCTATAGGCACAGATTTTGCCAACCGACTAAATGTTTTTTGAATAAGCGTATGCCCTGCCCCCAACATATCATGAAACTGTTTTGGAAATTCTGCCGTACTCACTGGCCAAAATCTTGAACCAACACCGCCTGCCATAATGATTGCGTAGTTGTTATTATTTTTCATTGGGATACTTTTAAAATACAAATTTACAATTTTATGATCAAAAAAAAACGAGTTAAGTCAAATTTAACTCGTTTTGATAATAATTATAGACGATGATTATCTATTTGTATAAAACGTAAGCACCGGAATATTAACCGTTGTGCTTGGCGCCCCATTTGACAAACCACCAACACGACCACGAGAGAATAATGTGTATGTTCGTCCTGGTCGCGGTACAAAATTTGCAATAGATGCGACAACAACAGTTGTGCCAGTAACCCGAAGCTGCACGGTATATGGTGTTGATTCTGTATCTAAAATTGTCGGAATTGGCACAAAAGCAGGATTCCCACCAAGATAACCAATACTCGAGAATGTTTGTAAAACAACCGTAGGTACTGGACTTGTTTTTGAAATAACTACCTCATAACCTGCGGCTGGTGTGTTAGTTATCAAATTTATATACCGTACGAAAGCATTTGCCGAACTTGGATTTACCATACTAAAATCGTCGTTAACAGTGTGAATAGCATAAGTTGGCGCAAAACCAACCAAAAACGAAGTATAATTTTTGCCCGCTTCAGTAACGAGTGGTGCAGTTAAAACAGGAGTTTCTGTGAATGCAGGTATACCTGGTGCGGTCGTTGTTGTCGCAACTGCAGCTCGCGCCGGTATAACAACACTCATGCTTTGAGAACCGCTGCTTACAAGTGCATAGTTCAAGGGTGATGGATAAGTAGTCCCGATTCCGACACCAAGCGGAAGACCAGTAGCAACGTTTATAGCTGAAACTTTTTTATTGTCAACGCTAAAATTAACAGTAAAATTTGTACCGCTGGCGCCAACTGCCGTGTGCACAAATTTTAGTTTTGCCGCATTTGCATCTATTGCTGAATCATTGTTGTTGAAATCATGTTTATCGTCGCAAGACATAGTACAAATCGCAAGCACCAAGGCAAAACTAAAAGCTTGAGAAATTTTATATATATTTTTCATAATTATTAAATTAAAAGTTATAATAAGACCTATGGCTGCATGAACCACATTTCTTTTGTGTGATAGTCTCTAGCATCTGCTCCAATAGCTTGAATTGCGGCAAAATTCCAAACATACTCAGAGTTATAACGTGGTCGCACTCTATACGCAAGTTTACCAGCATTATCTGATAAAAGCGCAGTTACGGCCAACGTAGGATAAATTGTTGTATTGTAGCTATATTTACGCATATCTACCCAAGTTTCCATAGTGCCAAAAACAAATAATGCAATATATTTTTGCATCATAATGTGTGTTAGTGTCAAATTTGCTGCGGTTGGAACAACGGCTGGATTTGCCAGATAAGAAGCACGCTCTGCCGGCGCAATCACATTTGTAATTGGAAACGTTGCGGTTTGCAAAGTATTTCTATTTACTAAATCCATGCTAGCATTAATTCCATTTATATATGCTTGTAGTGCAAGTGGTTTGTTATTCAAATAAAAGGCTGCTTCTGCCTTCATAAATTGAATTTCGGCATAGGTCATAATAGGAAATTCTGCTTTGTCTCTAAATAAAAATCGCCCTGGTGTAGTTGCGGTTCCTGCCAAAAATGTGCCCCAAACGTTTGGAATTCTACTCGTACCAGACGTAGCGGCGGTAGTATTTAGCGGATTACCATTGTATCCGTACAAAAGTGGATTCGGGTTTGCTGCCGATGCTGGCGCAGTTTCTGATGTTCCTACTGATGGTGCTATGATCCTTCTCATTCGTGGGTCCACGGCTCCTGTAAAAATTCCTGTGTTTGTGCCATTTAAGGCTCTCACTAGAAAATCTGTTTGACGAAAGTTTGTCATATTGGTGCGCTGTGGTCCAAAAAAGTTTGAGTCTGCAGCTATTGAACCATTAAATTTGATAGTCGCATCATCTGCTGGACTTGCCAACGATAAATCACAAAACTGTATAACCTTTTGTGCAAGTGCAGTTGTATAATTGGCTTTATTGATTTGGCTATTCAAATTTCTTGCTTTCAGTCCGTATGCAAATTTAATCCATTTTAGTCTATCGCCATTATATATTAAATCGCCACGAGCAAAGTGCGCTTGACTTACAAAACCATCGGTCCTGCCAAGGCTCACTATTGCTTCATCTGCCAATCTTTTAA
>JBDLWE010000086.1:0-18958 GCA_039804445.1 Bacteroidota bacterium
TGTAAGCATCATCTGCATAACTTGGGTACACATCAACAGTATCTCCTTTGATTCTGAAATTTCCAGGGGTAAACTCCATTTCGGTTCTCGAATATAAACTTTGAACCAACTGATGCAATAATTTTGTGCGCGAAATTTGTTGATTGACTTCGATCGGGATAACATTTTTTTGAAATTCTATAGGATTTCCAATTCCGTAAAGGCATGAAACAGAAGAAATTACGATAATGTCTCGACGTCCCGAAAGTAGCGATGAAACAGTAGACATTCGCATTTTTTCTAATTCTTCATTTATAGAAAGATCTTTTTCTATAAAAACGCCAGTGACGGGCATAAAGGCTTCCGGCTGATAATAATCGTAGTAAGACACAAAATATTCTACTGCATTATTCGGGAAAAATTGCTTAAATTCAGAATATAATTGTGCTGCCAAAGTCTTGTTGTGAGCCAAAACCAAGGTTGGTCGTTGCACCTCTTCGATAACGTTTGCTACGGTAAAGGTTTTTCCCGAGCCCGTTACGCCCAGTAAATTTTGATACTTTTCTAAATCAACAACACCTTGCGCCAGTTTTTTGATGGCTTGTGGCTGGTCGCCTTTCGGCTGATAAGTTGAAACTACCTGAAAGTTCATACTGTTTTTCAAAAATGATTATCGATAAAAAATCGGCGATCTACCGGTATGTTTTACCCTTGTAAGAAAAATTGAATCTGAAGTTATAGTATATGAAATTCTATAATTGAATTTTCAAAAGCACGATAGTTTTCGTCTATCGGTTTTTTTATTTCATCAATTTCATAAATGAAAGCACTTGTTTTTAGAATTGAAACACTTTCGGTTAATGTATCAACAACATGATTTGCAATATCAATACTTTTAGTTTTATTTAGTAAATAAAAATAGGCATCTTCTAAATTATCTACTGCTGATTTAGACCAGATTATATTTTTTTCCAAGATTCGACTCTTTTTAAAACTTCTGAATGGTTAATCAACTTTCCACTTTTAATTTCATTTTCAGATTGTAAAATGTCGTTATCATAATTATCCTCATTTTGTTGAAGAATGAAATTCACTCGGTCTAAAACACTAAAATTTTCAATAGATTTCATCCGTTCAATTATCGATTCTTTCAATTCAATTGTACACATAATTTTAGAAATTTATCAAAGATACATTTTTTTGAAATAAAATTTAATACAAATTCTGATATTTACTTGGATTTGCTTCAACCATCATAGCATAAATTTTTTCATAAATATCCTCAATAGATGGTTTCGAAAAATAGTCGCCATCGGTGCCATAAGCAGGTCTGTGGGCTTGTGCAGTAAGTGTTTGTGGTTTTGAATCTAGAAATTGATATCCGTTTTGAACTTCCAAAACTTGTTGCAAAATAAATGCCGATGCGCCGCCAGAAACATCTTCGTCAACAATCAGAAGTCTATTTGTTTTTTCAAGACTTTTGACAATGTCATGTTTAATGTCAAATGGCAACAATGACTGAATGTCAATAATTTCGCAACTAATATTTTTTGAGTCAAGTAATTTTGCTGCCTGTTCAACCAATCGTAAAGTTGAACCATATGAAACTACAGTTATATCTGAACCGCTTTTTATAGTTTCGACAATGCCAATTGGAGTGCAAAAGTCGCCATAATTGTTTGGTGCTTTTTCTTTCAATCGATAGCCATTCAAACATTCAATGACCAAAGCAGGCTCGTCACATTTCAACAATGTGTTGTAAAATCCCGCGGCTTTGGTCATGTTTCTTGGCACCAAAACATGAATGCCACGAACAGCGTTTATGATCATGCCCATAGGAGAGCCAGAGTGCCAAATGCCTTCAAGTCTGTGACCACGGGTTCTTATAATCAAAGGTGATTTCTGTCGTCCGGCAGATCGATATTGCAAGGTTGCCAGATCGTCACTCATGATTTGAATGGCATACAACAGATAATCAAGATATTGAATTTCGGCAATTGGGCGCAGTCCGCGCATTGCCATCCCGATTCCTTGCCCAATTATTGATGCCTCGCGAATGCCAACATCGGCCACACGGGTTTCGCCATATTTTTCTTGCATGCCTTCGAGACCTTGGTTTACATCGCCAATTGCGCCAGCATCTTCGCCAAAAATTAGCGATTCTGGATATTTAGAAAAAATGGCATCAAAATTATCACGCATGATGTATCGCCCATCAATATTTTCAGCATTATCTGCATATTGCGGCAATATTTCTGATACTGAAAGAATATTATTTTTTGAATTAGAAAATAAATTACTGCTAAAATGTGGCTGAGTCATTTTAATAGTATTTTGTATCCAAGTCGCAAGTTCTTTTTGACTATTTTCGCCAACGATTTTGTACAATATTTGTCGAGCTGAAGATATTAAATCCTTTTTTACAGGCTCTTTAATATCTTTAAGATTTGTAATTTGTGTTTTAATATCATCAGAAAAATTGTTTCCGACAGTGACTTTTTCTAATAATGTTATCAATTCATTCTGTAACTTTTGCATTGGGTGTTGATAAGCTGCCCACGCAAATCGCTTACCTTCTAAAACAAGTTTTCGAGCTTCGATGTCAATTGTGTCAATTTCGGTCTGGGTGGCAATTTTGTTTGAAATCATCCAAAGACGCATTTGTCTCAAACAATCAAATTCGACCTCCCATGTTAATCGGTCTTGGTTTTTGTATCGTTCGTGCGACCCTGAAGTAGAATGCCCTTGTGGTTGCGTCACTTCTTGCACATGAATTAAAATTGGTCTGTGTTTTTCTCGTGCAATGTTTGCTGCATTTTGATAAACCGCCACCAACTGCGGATAATCCCAACCTTTTACATCAAAAATTTCAAAACCATCGTGCGTATCGTCTTTTTTAAAACCCACCAAAACTTCAGAAATATTTTCTTTTGTAGTTTGATGCCGTGCATGTACAGAGATGCCATACTCATCGTCCCAAACGCTAATAATCATTGGTACTTGCAGCACACCAGCGGCATTAATTGTTTCAAAAAACATTCCCTCTGATGTTGATGCGTTGCCAATAGTACCCCAAGCCACCTCGTTTCCGTTTATTGAAAAATTGGTTTTATTATTAATTCCGTTTACAGTTCTGTAAATTTTTGAGGCTTGAGCTAAACCCAATAATCTGGGCATTTGTGCCGCTGTTGGCGAAATATCTGAACTTGAATTTTTTTGAACGGTAAGGTTTTTCCAGTCGCCATTTTCGTCAAGCGAGTGCGTTGCAAAATGCCCACCCATTTGTCGGCCAGCGCTCATCGGTTCTACATTTATATCAGTGTGACCATATAAACCAGCAAAAAATTGCTCAATTGTAAGCGCACCAATTGCCATCATAAATGTTTGGTCACGGTAATATCCTGATCTAAAATCTCCGTTTTTGAAAGCTTTAGCCATTGCAAGTTGCGGAACCTCTTTACCATCGCCAAAAATACCAAACTTTGCTTTGCCGGTTAAAACCTCTTTTCTGCCGAGCAAACTGCATTCTCTGCTTATCATCGCAATTCGATAATCAGCTAAAACCTCAGTTTTAAAATCGTCAAAAGAAATTGTTTGAAACGTTGCTTGACTTTCCATTTGATAAAAAATTATATATAAACAAAACTATGCTTTTTTTTGATAAAAAAATAATTAATAACGCTTTTTTTATTTCATAAATCATATTATTTCAATACTTTTAAATGTTTATTTTGTATTTTTATCATATTTTGATACAATATATTACGATTTTGTTAATTTATTAAAATTTTATTAAGCAATAATATATTTTTTTATTTAAAACAAAATTTTGTCATATTTAGTACGCAAAACTTTATTATTAAAAAAAACTGTACCTAAAATTAAATATTTTTAAAGGTTTACTTATTTTTACATTTTTAAACGCTATAACCTTATGAACTTCGACCGCAAAAACCTTTCAAATGCTGAATTACTGTCATTATACACTAACATTTTAAAACCTCGATTAATCGAAGAAAAAATGTTGATTTTAATTAGACAAGGCAAAGTGTCTAAATGGTTTTCAGGAATTGGACAAGAAGCAATTTCAGTTGGTATTGCAACTGCATTAGATTCTGATGAATATATTTTGCCAATGCATCGTAATTTGGGCGTTTTTACAACTCGTAAAATTCCGTTGCACAGACTTTTTTCGCAATGGCAGGGCAAAGCAAATGGTTTTACAAAAGGTCGTGACCGAAGTTTTCATTTTGGAACGCAAGAGTATAAAATCATAGGTATGATTTCGCATCTGGGCCCACAACTTGGGGTTGCAGATGGTATTGCACTAGCAAACAAACTTAAAAAAAATGGTAAGGTAACGGCAGTATTTACTGGCGAGGGCGCTACGTCTGAAGGTGATTTTCACGAAGCTTTGAATGTTGCTGCGGTTTGGGAATTACCAGTTTTGTTTGTTATAGAAAACAATGGTTATGGTTTATCTACACCAACAAAAGAGCAATATTTGTGCAAAAATCTCGCTGATAAAGGCATTGGGTATGGCATGGAGAGCCACATTGTAGATGGCAATAATTTGCTTGAAGTTTATCATTTGATTACTGATTTAAAAAAATCAATGAATGAAAAGCCGCGTCCGATTTTGTTAGAGTTCAAAACTTTTAGAATGCGAGGTCATGAAGAAGCAAGTGGCACCAAGTACGTTCCGCAAGAGCTGATGGATTTATGGCAAGAAAAAGATCCTGTAGGAAATTTTAGAAGTTTTTTGATGCGAACAAACGTTTTGACCGATGATGCAGATGCGGGAATTCGAGCACAAATTAAGCAAGAAATAGATACTGATTGGGCAAAAGTGCAAGAAGAACCAGAAATTATAGCGTCATTAGCAGAGGAGCTGAATGACATATATAAACCTTACAATTTTGAAGAATTTGAACCAAATTTAGAAACAAAAAAAATCAGGTTTATAGATGCGCTCTCAGATAGTTTGAGAGATTCTATGCAACGTCATGAAAATCTCGTTATCATGGGACAAGATATTGCCGAGTATGGTGGTGCGTTTAAAATCACTGACGGGTTTGTCGCAGCATTTGGCAAAGAGCGGGTAAGAAACACACCAATTTGCGAAAGTGCAATTGTTGCTGCTGCAATGGGACTATCTATAAATGGTCAAAAGGCAATTGTTGAAATGCAATTTGCCGATTTTGTATCGACCGGCTTTAACCCAATTGTGAATTTGTTGGCAAAATCTCATTATCGTTGGCTCGAAAATGCTGATGTGGTCGTTAGAATGCCTTGTGGTGGCGGGACTCAGGCGGGGCCATTTCATTCACAAACAAACGAAGCATGGTTTACAAAAACACCTGGTTTAAAGGTGATATACCCTGCTTTTCCAGCAGATGCTAAAGGTCTTTTAAATACCGCAATAAACGATCCAAACCCCGTTATGTTTTTTGAACATAAACAGCTATACCGCTCTATATATCAAGAGGTACCAGTTGGATACTATACAATTCCGTTTGGCAATGCAACTTTGGTTAAAGAAGGAACTCAAGTTACAATCATATCTTTTGGTGCAGGTGTGCATTGGGCTTTAGAAACATTAGAAAAGCATGCTGAAATTTCTGCAGATTTAATAGATTTAAGAAGCTTACAACCGCTTGATACCGCGACAATTTTTGCATCTGTAAACAAAACAGGTAAATGTATTATTTTGCAAGAAGATTCAATTTTCGGCGGAATTGCAAGCGATATTTCGGCTTTAATTATGGAAAATTGTTTTAAAAATCTTGATGCACCCGTGCGACGAATTGGTAGTTTAGAAACTGCGATCCCGTTTGTAAAAGCTTTGGAAGATCAATATTTGCCCAAAGAACGGTTTGAAAATAATCTTTTAGAGTTGTTAGCTTACTAGAAAATTACAATCATTTGTACAAAAATAAAATAAAAAGTGTTTTTTATTTTGAGTAGATATTCAGTATATCCTTATAAAAAAAGACTAAAATATTTTTAATTTGTAAGGTATTGTAATCTATAACAATCGTTACCCTTTTCATTGTTTTTATGAAAATCAAAAAAAACCGCTAGTAAATAGCGGTTTTCGTACATAACAAATATAAACAATCGATTATTCTACTTTAAAGTTTACGCGACGTACTGATTGACGCTCATTTTCTGAAGTTTTGTCCATATCCTCAACTTGTCCTACAGATACCACACGAAGTCTAGATGATTTAACGCCTGCTTTAATCAATTCATTTTTTACAATGTTTGCTCTTCTTAGCGACAAAGCTTTATTGTATGCTGGGCTTCCAATAGAATCTGCATAACCCATGATTACAATTTTATCAGATGGATTTTCATTCATATAATTGATAATCATCGGATATGCTTCGTTTGCGCTTTCGTTTGGTGTTGCTTTGTTAAAATCAAAATAAACTGGTACAAATGTACTCTTTGCGGGTGTGTATGCAGTTTGAGTAGCAACGGGAGCAGCCTGTACAACTGGAGCAGCAACTCTTTGCTCAAGCACCTTATCTAAGTTGTCGGCAATTCCGTTTCTGTTTTGGTCAATTGTGCGTCCTTTAGTATCGACCATCGCTCCTGTTGCAGATGCATTTTCTAAATCTAAATAATCAGCAACACCATCTCTATCAGTATCAATTTGCATTGCCTCAAACTTGTTGATTTTCGTTTCAAGCGGTGAAAGATCTGGGCTGTTTGCTTGTTGTTTTGCCCGGTCATGGTGAATATCGTCTTTACCTAAAGAAAATGAAAGTCCAAGTGAGTAAGTAATTAAACGGCTTACTAAGTTTTGGTTGCCAACTGTTGTTGCGCCATCCCATGTTTGGTGTTGTCTGTAATAACTAATTGTTGACACGTCACCAAAAATAGATATTGATTTGCTTAATCTGTACTGCGGCGTAACACCTATAATGATTCCGCCATTATAATCAGTTTTATCTTTATTGACTCCCATTTGTGGTGTTTGCATTGTAGCTTCAAGACCACCATGAAACAAAAGTCCAACTCTACCCATAGACTCTTGAATATCAAATAATCGCATTGCGTTAACAACACCTTGCATTGAATAACGATACTGCGTCATTTCAAATGGTAAACTGTTAGATGCTTTGTTATTTTTTAAAGAATTGTAACCCAATCCAAAATTGATTCCAAACTTTGGACTCATCATATAACGAGCACCAAGATTAAAAGAATTTAATTGCAAATTGCCTAAAAATTGACTTCTGTTGCTAGAAAAATATCCCGAACTAAACGGATGAACGCCTTTTGCCTGACCAGCACTTAGGTCAAGTGACCAACGATTCGCCTTGTCATCTGCTTGCTTTTTAAAAGCGGTAATTTGTGAAAATGCGGTAACTGTGCAACCACATAGTAATAAAGTCTGAATGTACTTTTTCATCATATTTAATTTTAAATTTCAGCAAATGTAGATTCGAAGACGATGAAGTTTTATAAACGCAGAACTTTGTAAACAAAAAAATCGGCAAGATGCACTAAAAGTAATACAAAGTGTTTACTAATTAATTATTTGATAAAAAAAACGTAGATTTTTAGAATTATTTGTTAAAAATGCAAAATTATTGCATTTTAAACAAAAATTTTTCAGAATTTATTGTAATATCTGAAATGTTTTTTAATTTAATTTTTAATTTTTGTGGTTTTGTAGTTCCGTTTATTCTGTAAACATTATTTTTATACCTGATTTCAAATGGCATTTCAAAGTCCGAAACCACATTTTTCCATTGGTAAAAAAAATTACTACGAACTTTTATGATTGTTAATATAGGGATATCTTTATAAGTGAGGAATTGTTCGAAGATTTTAGACAAATCACGTTTCAGTTCTTTATTGAAAAATGAAATTGAAGTTTGACCGTCAATATTTTTATGCCTGAATTTTTCGGCAAAAAGTTTAATTGTTTTCCACCACAGCACGTCATTGTTGACAATATGTCGAATAGTATTGAGCATCAATGCACCTTTATAATACATGTCTCCAGAACCTTCGTTAGAAACACCAAATTGCCCAATGATAGGTTTGTCGTTTTGGATATTTTTTTTGAGACCATTGATATAGGTTTGCGATTTTTCGTAGCCTTGAGTACATTCTACAAAAACCGATTCAGAGTAACAGGTGAATCCTTCGTGAAGCCACATATCTGCTACATCTTTGGCAGTAACGCTGTTGCCAAACCACTCATGTCCACTTTCATGAATGATTATATAATCGAAATCTAGCCCAATGCCAGTGCCCGACAAATCTGTGCCACGATAGCCGTTTTGGTAGCCATTGCCGTAAGCCACGCAACTCTGGTGTTCCATGCCCAGATATGGCGATTCTACAAGCTTGTAACCATCGGTTTTAAAAGGATATTCGCCAAATTTTGATTGAAAACAATCCAACATTGGCTTGACTTGTTCAAACTGCTTTTTGGCTTTTTCGAGATTTTCAGGCAAAACATAATATGACATATCTAACCCTTTATAAGTTTCTCGAAACGAAACATAATCGGAAATGTTCACCGTGATATCATAAGAATTTATTGGGTTCACAACTTCCCAATCCCAACGTGTATAGCCGTTTTTTAAATCTTCTGAACCTTTAAATCTTCCGTTTGAAACATTCATTAAACCGTTTGGCACGGCTAATTTTATGGTTGCGCCAAGGTCAGGCTCGTCGGTTTGAGTGTCTTTGCACGGAAACCAAAGGCTTGCGCCGTCGCCTTGGCAGGCAACGCCAATCCAAGGTTTGCCTGAAGCACTTTTTTTGTAAACAAAACCACCGTCCCATGGAGCATTTTTGGCAATAGTCGGATTGCCTTGGTAGAAAACCGTAATTTTTTGATTGCTGTTTTTTTGTAAAATATTGTCGAAATTTATGAAAACAGCGTCAAACTCTCGAGAATACTTTAGTTTTGATTTATCATGAACAATACTGTCTATAGTCATGTTTGCAAACAAATCTAACTGAATTTTTTTGGTGTCGTCTACTACTAGAAAACTAATTTCTGTAAAGCCAACAATTGATTTTTGTTCAGGATTTATTTTCAAATTCAAATCATATCGTTTCACGTCAAAACACGTTCGTTCAAACCGAAGTCCACCTCTAAGCGAATCTTTTCGCGAAAAAGTTTGTTGTGCAAAACAAATATTTGCTATAAACAAAAATAAAATTAGATTTTTCATTGTCCAGTTAACGTGTTTTGAGATTTAGCAATATCGTCTAAAACCCACCTCATTTCTGGATCATTTCCAGAGATTCTATCCTGTATTGTTGGCAAAATTTCTTTATCAGGAAAAATGCCTCGACCTTCAACTTCCGTTTGATAGTATGGTTTGCAAACTATAAGGCCTACCCGAACATTGAGTCCAGTATTTGGTGTTTTAACGAGTGGCATTTGTCCAGCGACTGTGCCGTTAAATGCGCCACCCGTTTCTTCGCCTACAAAAAATGCGCGTTTAGAACCTTTTAAATTCGAAGAAATTATACTTGATGCCGAGAAACTTCCGCCGTTTATCAAGACATAAATTTTTCCTTTAAAGTTGTTTTTTGCAAGTTTTTTGGGTTTTGTTTCTCGAGTTGTGTACCATTTGCCGTCAAAACCCTTTCTAGTTTTAAAATATAAAATAGGATAAAATATCGGAATACTTGCAATTTGAAAAGGCTTTGCCCAAAGCGGAGATCCTTTAAAATAATCTGTTTGAAACAAGCTGGTTTTTGAGGCTACTTCGGATGGTTGAACAAATATATATTCTTTTTCGGCAAGATAAGAATACAAATTATTTATTTCTGACAGTCGGCCTCCGCTATTGTTTCGCAAATCGAGAATCACCGTTGTTGATTTATACTCTTTTATTTTTTGAAAAAACTGCTCATAACATTTTCTATAATTTGTCTTTTGAAATCCGTTGATTTTTACGACCGCCACGCTGCTGTCTTTTTCTCGGAAAGATAAATTTCGGTTATATCTTTTATTTTCTTTGTCAAATCCATAAAGTTTATTTTTAACTTTTAAATCAGCTTTATTTTGCTTTTCAATAATTTTTCGAGCAATAATTTGTTCGGCAGTTTCAACGATTTTTTTCTTTGGATTTAGTATCGAATCAACGTTTTTTCGAATTACAGTTACAAATTTTATCGAGTCGTTAAACTTGAATTCATATTTCAAACTATCTCGAATTCCGTTTATATTGCTGTAATAACTTGAAAATCGCTTGCTAATCATATTGTGAAAAAACGTTTTGTTAAAACCATCTGAAGTAAAATTCTCTGAAAAATCTTTTATTAAATCCTGAGATTTTACTTTATCAATTGATAAAACTTCGGTACCAACTTGAATGGTTTTATTGTAAGATTTATTTTTTACGACAAATAATTTATTGTCAAAAATTTCAAAATCAAATTGTGATAACGGACCATTTCCTCGCTTGACCAATTTGGCGGTTTCTTTTTTGGTTAGTAGTTTTGTTTTCGGATATACAACCAAATGTCCTTGACCAATAGCATTTGTTACCGAAATCAATTTTTTATGAAAATCATTGGGTTTCATTGGTGTTTGAATACTATTTTTTAGACTATCAAATTTGAATGCCAACTTTTCTTTAGTGATATACCAATCTATTTTGGGTTGTAGTTTTTGAAGCTTTTGAAAAGTAAAATCAATGTCTGCGCGAAGTTTTTCGGCAGGAAATAAAACGTCTATATTCTGATTATTTTTTTGAATTGACGAACAACCAATTGATAACAGATAGGACGCAAAAAGTAAAATAATATTTTTCATGGGAAAATTTGTGTTTATAATATGACGGTTTTAAAATAGAAATGGTTGCATCTCTATTCAAAATTTAGACCTGAATCACACCCAAATTAAACTTTTTTTCGATTGGTGCGTGGTTGGCTGCCTCGATTCCCATTGAAACCCATGTTCGGGTTTCTAAAGGGTCAATTATTCCGTCTGTCCAAAGTCGGGCGGCCGCATAAAATGGAGAAACTTGCTCGTCATATCGTGATTTTATTTTGTCGAATAACTCTTTTTCTTTGGCTTCATCAACGGTTTCGCCTTTTGCTTTGAGCGAGCTTGCTTCAATTTGCACCAAAACTTTTGCGGCTTGTGTACCGCCCATAACTGCCAATTCTGCGCTTGGCCAAGCGACAATAAGTCGGGGGTCATAGGCCTTGCCACACATTGCATAGTTGCCCGCGCCATAAGAATTTCCGATGATAATCGTGAACTTCGGTACAACAGAATTAGAAACTGCGTTGACCATTTTGGCGCCATCCTTTATGATGCCGCCATGTTCAGATTTTGAACCCACCATAAAACCTGTCACGTCTTGCAGAAAAACCAACGGGATTTTCTTTTGGTTGCAATTGGCAATAAATCGAGTGGCTTTGTCGGCCGAGTCTGAATAAATTGCGCCGCCAAACTGCATTTCGCCTTTGGCAGTTTTGACTACCTTTCGTTGATTGGCAATAATCCCAACTGCCCAACCTTCGATTCTGGCATAGGTTGTTATTAATGTTTTTCCGTAATCGGCTTTATATTCGTCAGTGCTGCCATGGTCTACGATTCGATTGATGATTTCGTACATATCATATTGTTCGGCGCGCGATTTTGGCAAAATTCCAAAAATCTCGCTCTCATCAAGACTTGGTTTTTTTGCGTCTATTCTGTTAAAACCTGCTTTGTCAAAATCGCCAATTTTGCTAACAATGTTTTTAATTCTCGTTAGTGCATCTTTGTCATCTTTGGCTTTATAATCGGTCACGCCCGAAATTTCGCAATGTGTTGTTGCTCCTCCAAGTGTTTCGTTATCAATGGTTTCGCCAATTGCCGCTTTGACCAAATAACTTCCTGCCAAGAAAATACTACCCGTTTTATCGACAATCATTGCTTCGTCTGACATGATTGGCAAATAGGCACCGCCCGCCACGCAACTGCCCATTACGGCCGCAATTTGGGTAATTCCGAGGCTAGACATAATGGCATTGTTGCGAAAAATTCGTCCGAAATGTTCTTTATCAGGAAAAATTTCGTCTTGCAACGGCAAATATACCCCGGCCGAATCGACCAAGTAAATTATTGGTAGTCGGTTTTCCATTGCGATTTCTTGGGCACGAAGGTTTTTTTTGCCCGTAATCGGGAACCATGCGCCAGCTTTTACGGTAGCATCGTTTGCGACCACAATGCATTGCTTGCCAGATATATATCCAATTTTTACAACAACGCCACCACTCGGGCAACCGCCATGTTCGGCGTACATGTTGTGACCTACGAATGCGCCAATTTCTAGCGATTTAGCGTTTGCGTCAAGCAAAAAATCAATGCGTTCGCGTGCGGTCATTTTGCCTTCGGCATGCAATTTTTCGATACGTTTTTCGCCACCGCCAAGTTTTACTTTTGCAAATTTTTGTTTCAAATCTGATAGCAAAAGTTTATTGTGGTCTTCGTTTTTATTGAAATTTATGTCCATGAATTTTTTTAATTTTGTATTATGTATTGATTTTCAGTATTTATTACAAATGATTCTATTTTTTTTAACCATATAGCATAAATGCTTTAAACAATTAAGCCGTATTGACTTCATGGGCATTTCATTTTAACATAAGTCACTAGTGTTTTTTAATTTAAGTGCAGCCTCTATAATTTTATTTTTATTGTAAATAAAATTTCTAGACTACAGCCATTTACAACTATGTAATTGCGTCAAAAACGTACTGTGCCGTTTTTTTACTTGCACCTTTTCCACCAAGTTTATTTGCTAAATCGTTGTATTTATTGATTAAAATATCACGGTTTTGGATATCTAAAATATTTTGTAATGCAGCTTTAATTTCATTTTTATTGCAATCATCTTGAATTAATTCTTTAACAACTTCTTGATCCATAATTAAATTTACGAGCGAAATATATTTTAAGGTAATAAGACGTTTTGCAATTTGGTAAGATAACCAACTTACTTTATAACAAACCACCTCTGGGACTTTAAACAAAGCCGTTTCTAGGGTTGCAGTTCCTGAAGTAACAAGTGCTGCGGTTGCGTTTGACAGCAAATCATAGGTTTTATTGGCAACAAAAAAGACGTTTTTTCGGTTCAAAAACGGTTTATAAACCTCGAAATCTTGACTTGGTGCACCTGCAATCACAAAATCATAATTATGGAAATCGTCAGCTACGCTCAACATTATCGAAAGCATTTTTGACAATTCTTGCTTTCGACTTCCTGGTAGAATGGCAATGATTGGTTTTCCAGTTAATCTATTTGCTGAAACAAAATCATCGAGTTTTTGGTAAGAATTATTGGCAATTGCATCAATCAAGGGATGACCAACAAATTTTACAGGAAACTGATGCTTGTCTTCAAAAAACTGTTTTTCAAAAGGTAGAATTACATAAAGTGCATCAAAATCACGTTTTATATCTTTGATTCGATTTTCTTTCCATGCCCAAATTTGTGGCGCAATATAATAATGCGTCTTAAAGTTTTTGGTTTTAGCCCATTTTGCAATTCTCATATTAAAACCCGGATAATCTATGAAAATGATAACGTCAGGCCGAAAATTAACAATATCTTTTTTGCAGAACACTATGTTTTTAAAAATTGTTTTTATGTTGAGAATCACCTCCAAAAAACCCATAAAAGCCAACTCACGATAATGTTTAATTAATGTTCCGCCAACATTTTGCATTAAATCGCCGCCCCAAAATCTAATTGTTGCATTTGAATCAATTTTAAATAATTCCTTCATCAAATTCGACCCGTGCAAATCGCCAGAAGCCTCGCCTGCAATGATATAATATTTCATTTTTATGATTTCGTAATTATAATTTTATATAAATATAGTCGCAATACCTATTAGCATTGTTGCCAAAACAACGCCTCTTGCCATTAATTCTTGTTGCATATACAACAGTAAAAAAAAGGCACATAAATTTAAAACACAGCCAATACTAATTAATTTTCCTAAACTTTTAGAAAAAATCATTGCACTAATTCCTTCTTTTAAACCGTATTCTGTAAATAGTTCTAAAAATAAAAATAAGCCAATTCCTGCCAACAAAAACCCAAGAATAAGACCGTATAAAACTTTTAATTTTTCCATCAAAACAATTTTAACATTAGAAATTCCAATCATTTAACTGCGAAATAGCATGATGCGCAGTCAGATCAAATTGCACCGGGACTATTGAGATATAGCCGTTTGCCAACGCCCATTCATCAGTATCGGTACCGTTATCATGGTTTTCGAAACTGCCTGATAACCAATAGTACTCTTTGCCAAACGGATTGGTTCTTTTATCAAATTTTTCGACCCAAAACGCATTTGCTTGCCTACAAATTTTTATGCCTTTGATATCTTTTGCAATTAATTTTGGAATATTCACGTTTAATACAACGCCTTTTGGCAAGCCGTTTTCTAAAACTTGTTTACAAATTTTTTCTACAAAAGTGAGGGTTTCAGAAAAATCGGCATTCCAATCATAGTCCAAAAATGAAAAACCAATGGCAGGAATACCTTCAATTCCTGCTTCAATAGCCGCACTCATTGTACCAGAATAAATTACATTTATCGCCGAATTAGAACCGTGATTTATACCCGAAACTACCAAATCTGGTCGTCGATCTAGCACTTCATTAACGCCTAATTTTACGCAATCTGCAGGCGTTCCAGAACAACTATACTCAATAAAATCTGCATTGTCTGCTGAAATTTTGTTTAAATTCAAAACGTTATTGATGGTAATCGCGTGACCCATTGCGCTTTGTGGTTTATCTGGTGCTACTACAACGACATCTCCTAAAGTTGTCATAACGGCAATCAATGCTCTGATTCCCGCAGCAGAAATTCCGTCATCATTAGTAACTAAAATCAAAGGTTTTTTTTTCATAATGTTTTTTTGAAGCTTTTTCCTGCCATTCGCTTTATCTTTTTTTTTAATTTGTAAAAATAAATATTGTTATAAAAAATACATTTATATGCAAATTTAAAAAAAGGATACCGCTGCTGTCAGGGCTAGGGTTCTGTTTTTCAAACGAATATATCGGCCCACAAACGATGATGTTTTTTTTAAACAAAAATGCAAAATACAAAATTTATGTAACATTTTAGGCATTTAACGTTTTAACAAAAAATTATTTGAAAATTAAATTCTGTTGTTCAAAAATTGATTATTTTGCATCAAAATTTTTATGAGTAAAATCTTTATATATATGAAAAACCACATCAAAATAGTTATTGCTGTTATAGTGCTTTCTATTTCTTTATTGGCATTTAATATTTTTAAAACGCCACAAAATAATCCTGAAAAAGATAAACTTTTGCTTGAATTGCTTCAATTTGTGATTAGTAACTATCATTATGAGCAAAAAGACATCAATGATGACTTTTCTAAAGCGGTCTATAAAGATTATATCTCTATGCTAGATAGTGATAAAAAATTCTTTTTACAATCTGACATTGATGAGTTTAGCAAATACGAATTGCAGATTGATGATGCAATAAAAAACAAAGATTTAACATTTTTTGACCTCACATATAATAGGTTGCGTAAACGAATTGACGAAAGTAAAATTTATTACAAAGATATACTTGCCAAACCATTTGAGTATTTTACTGAAGAAAGTATTCAAATGAATTCTGAAAAAAATCAATATGCTACCACTGCAGAAGAACTCAAAGACAATTGGCGCAAAATTATAAAAATTGCTACGTTGGCCAATCTTACCGAAAAAATGAAAGCAGAGGAGGATAAAAAAAACGGAGTAAATCAACCGACTGAGAACGTTCAAGCATCACAAAAGGCGTTAGAAAAATTAAAGGAAAAAAAATCAGAGGCAGAAATAAAACCTAAAAGTTTTGTTCAGCTTGAAATTGAAACGCGCGAGAATAGTAAAAAACTTTATGATGATTACTTTGTATTCATGAAAGATTTGGAGCGTGACGATTATTTTTCTATGTTCATAAATTCAATATCAGAACAATTTGACCCACATACATCTTACTTCGCGGCAGATGATAAAGAAAAATTTGATGTAAGTATGTCAGGTAAGTTTTTTGGAATTGGCGCTAGATTGCAGAAAAAAGGAGATTATACCGAAATTTCAGAACTCATTTCTGGCGGTCCTGCATGGCGTGAACATGAACTTGAAAAAGGTGACATCATTATGAAAGTCGGTCAAGGCTTGAAAGAACCAGAAGATATTATCGGAATGCGATTAAACGATGTTGTTAAACGTATTAAAGGCCCCAAAGGCACAGAAGTTCGCCTTACTGTAAAAAAAATCACCGATGGCAGTACAAAAATTATAAAAATTGTTAGAGACGAAGTAGAGCTTGAAGAAACCTATGCAAAATCAACTACTGTAATAAAAGATGGCAAAAAATTTGGTATAATAAATTTGCCAAAATTTTATATAGATTTTGAAAACAAAGACAATCGTGATGCAGCGAAAGACGTTGCTATAGAGGTTGAAAGGCTTAGAGCCCAAGGCGTATCGGGAATTGCAATTGATCTGCGAGACAATGGCGGCGGTTCTTTGCGCACTGTTGTAGATATTGCAGGTCTTTTTATAAAAGATGGTCCAGTTGTTCAGGTCAAAACAGTTGGTCGAAAGCAAGAGGTACTATCCGACCAAGATTTAAAAATTCAATGGGATGGTCCATTGGTCTTAATGATTAATAACTTTTCAGCATCGGCCTCAGAAATATTGGCTGCCGCCATACAAGACTATAAACGAGGAATAGTAATTGGTAGTGCACAATCTTATGGAAAAGGTACGGTTCAAAACGTTATAGATTTGAATCAAATGGTTCGTAACAGTTCTGCTGGCGATCTTGGGGCTCTAAAAACAACTACACAAAAATTTTACAGAATAGACGGTGGTTCGACACAAATGAAAGGCGTAGCAAGCGACGTTGTAATGCCTGACAGATATTCATATATTGACGTTGGCGAACGAGATGCAAAAAACGCACTGGCTTGGGACAAGATTGAACCAGCACAATTCAATCAAGTAGGTAATATCGTGAATTTTAATAATGTTATCGCAAATAGCAAACTTCGTATTGCTCAAAATGCACATTTTAAAATGATTGATGAAAATGCAAAGATATTAAGTAAAAGAAAAGACGAAACCATTTACAGCCTCAATATTAATAAATTTAAAGCTGAGGAAGAAGAACTAAATGCCGAAATAAAAAAATTTAAACCTATTTCTGAATACAATAACAAGCTTACATTTGTATCATTACCCGAAGAAGTCAAACTGTTTGCGCAAGATACGATACTAAAGAAAAAACGCGACCGCTGGCACGAACTGCTCACAAAAGATGCTTATGTAGACGAGGCATTGAACGTTTTGGGCGACTTGTCTCCAAAGTCTGTTGTTAAAACCAAGTTGCCATATAAAAACAAAAAAGGAAAATTAGTTGGGCAACTATAAAACCAATCTGTAGAATATTATAAGAAAAACATCGCTTTTAAGCGATGTTTTTTTATTTATTTGCTAAAATATTAATAGTAGTAATAAATTTTGCGCGTCCCTTTTTATTCAATTGTTTTTTACGTTACAAATACTTTGCTAAATTAAAACCAATAGAAAGTACCAAACTAAACAAAAACTGTCAGAAATGAGTTTTAGCGACAGATTATTCTTACCTGAAAATACAGCGAAACGTTTTTCAACTTTAAAAATACTTCAAGTTTACCCCTAAAATTATACTAACGCCATAAAAATATTTTTAGTCTATCTCCCATTTACCAACAACGCTCGTTGCTAGAGCGTTGCCTAAAACATTTGTTGCAGACCTAAACATGTCACAGAAATGGTCAATTGGTAATATTAGAGCGATGCCTTCAACCGGAATTTTAAACATTCCGCAGGTTGCTGCCACAACCACTAGACTTGCGCGCGGTACACCAGCTATGCCTTTGCTAGTGAGCATTAATACAAAAAGCATTGTAATTTGAGTTGGATAGTCTAAATTAATACCATAGGCTTGTGCAATAAAAATACTCGCAAATGTCATGTACATCATACTACCATCAAGATTGAACGAATAGCCAAGGGGCAACATAAATGATACTATTTTGTCTTTTATGCCAAATTTTTCAAGTTCTGAAGTTAACTTCGGAAAAACTGCTTCTGAACTTGTCGTTCCAAATGCAATTACCAATGGTCCAACTATTCTTTTGAGCAGTAAACCAAGCGTTTTGCCTAGAAAAATGTAACCAACCAGCAACAAAACAATCCAGAGTGAACCAATTCCGACAAGAAAACTACCAAAAAACTTGACGTAGGTTTGCATTAGTTCAGAAAAATCGCGAACAGCAAAAACGCCTGCAATTGCTCCGAAGACACCAAATGGTGCAAACTTCATAACATAATTTACCATTTTAAGTACGATATGCGAAGTTTTGTCGAGCGCATTTACAACTGGTTTGGCATCTGACCCGATAGCGGCGGCAGCTAATCCAAAGAAAATCGAAAAAATTACTATTTGTAAAATTTCGTTGGTTGCCATTGCCTCAACAATACTTTTTGGAATGATGTGTTCTACAAAATTTTGCGCCGAAAAACTTTGTGTTTTGGCGGTCACTTCGCCTGCAGCCGCAACGTCCATTTCGAGTTTCATGCCTCTTCCTGGTTTAAGAATATTGACCCAAAACATGCCTATAAGTAAAGATACAAATGATGCAGAAAAAAACCAGGCCATTGCTTTGCCCCCAATTCTGCCCACGGCCGCAATATCGCCTAGTTTTGCAATACCAACGACTAGTGTTGTAAAAACTAATGGTGAAATTATCATTTGAACCAAACGAATAAAAACAGTTGCTAACATTTTTACATAACCGCTAAAGGTTTTGGCTTGATCTACGTCATAATTGTTATAAACAAATACACCTAGGATTCCGCCAAGTATCATGGCAATAAGAATTTGTGTAGTTAGGTTG